>DASPXI010000096.1:0-17293 GCA_035637335.1 Acidimicrobiia bacterium | reverse complement strand
TCGGTGCGGGGGCGCCGGGCGCGGGCTTCGGGGGCGCGGGGTTCGGGGGCGCGGGGTTCGGGGTCGTGGTCGTCGGCGCCTCGTCGACGGGCGCGGGGGCGGCTGCCGCGGCCGCGAACCGCGCCTGCGCGGTCGCCAGCGCCTCCGCCTCCTTGCGCGCCTGCTCCTCGGCGACGAGCTGCGCGATCTCGCCGGTGACCTGGGCCAGCAATTCCTCCTGGCGCGCGTTCGCGGCCTCGAGGCCGGACTCGGCCTTCTTGATCCGGTCCTTCTCGTGCTCGGCGTCCGATTGGGCCTGCTCCGCGTCCGCCTGCTGCTGACGCAATGCGACCTCGGCGCGGTGCAACTCCTTCACGAGCTTGTTGTCCTGCTCGGTTGCCAGGGACGAGTACTTCGACTGCTTGATGACGTCGTTCTTGCTCGACACGTCGAGGCTCACGGGACCGGCTTGACCGACGCCGCGGTAGAGCGCCGCACCGCGCTCGTTGATCAGCGCCTCGAGCCGCTCGACTTCCGCCTTCGTGGCATCGAGCTTCTGCTGGGCGTCGGCAATCGCCACCTGCGCCTGCTCCAGGTGGTACTGCGCCCCGTTGTACTGCTCGGAGAGGGCGTCGATCCTGGTGCCGTTGGCGTCGATCGCCTCTTCCAGCGCCTTCGCCTGCGTCCGCTTGTCGTCGATCGGATCGGCGTGGGCGTGACGGGCCGTGCCCACGGGGATGAGGGCGAGGAGGAGCGCCCCCGCTACGAACCAGCGTATGAGTCGCATATGAGGCCAAAGTTGGTTGAGTGAGAAACTGATGCTAATGAGGCCACTGTGAACACGCAAGAGCCACTGATCGTGGTCATGGGGGTGGCCGGATCGGGCAAGACGGCCATCGGTCGGCGGCTGGCGGCGGCGCTGCGGGTGCCCTTCGTCGAGGGCGACGACTTCCACGATCCGGAGAACATCGAGCGCATGGCCCGGGGCGAGCCGCTCACCGACGAGATGCGCAAGCCGTGGCTCGACCGCCTCAACCGCGAGCTGTATCGCCACAAGGCGACGGGCGTCGTGCTCGCGTGCTCGGCGCTCACGGAAGAATCGCGTCGCCGCCTCACCGCGGGCCTCGACAACGTTCGGTTCGTCGTGCTCACCGGTGACCGCGAGCAACTTCGTGAGCGGCTCGCGCAGCGGAAGGGCCACTTCTTCGACCCGGACTTGTTGGACTCGCAGCTCGCGACGCTCGAGATCCCCGGCTACGGGATCGTCGTTCCGATCGACGGAACGTCGGACGAAGTCACCGAGCGCGCCCTCGCGCGCCTTCGCCAGAGCTGATCACCGAGTCGAAAACAGCTTTGCCCGGTTTGTTCGATTCGGTTCACGCGCCGCGCGCCATGGGCAGATCGTCGTCAACCCGAACCCGTGACGAAACGAGGAGGGTCATGACATTCATCCTGTGGCTCATCGCGGTCATTCTCGTCGTGCTCGGGATCGCCGCGATCCTGCGACGCGAAGTGATCTGGGGCGTCGTGCTGATCGTCGTCGGCCTGCTGGTCGGGCCGGGAGGCGTCAGCATCTTCGCCTGACCACGGGTGTCGGACGGCCGCCGGTGCTACACGCGATTGATGGCCGCCGTCCCGCCCAGCTCGCGCGCGCGGCGTCGGTCACTCCCCCGCGCTACCCACCGGCGGCGGGCATTGAACTCCGGGTGCGTTTCCGCCACAGGTCGGCCAGGGTCGTCAGCATCTCGTCGGCGACGGCGAAGCCGCCGAGGTGGCTCTCGCCGTGGCGCACGTGCAGCTCCACGTCGGGCAGCCGGGCGACCGTCGCCTGGGCCTGTTCGAGTGACACGAAGGGATCGGCATCGCCGTGCCACCAGCGGACGGGCACGCGCACGTCGGCGACGCGGAACCCCCACGGCCGGCCCGCGAGCACGAGGTCGTTGACGAACGCCAGGAACTGGCGGCGACCGCCGGTCGTGAGATCGTCGACGAACATCGCCTCGAGCGCCGGGTTGTCGAGCACCTTGTCGTCGCCGTGCGGCAGCAGCCTCGCGTACGCCCGGTAGAAGTAGTGGCCGGCCGGCTTCGACACGCGGATGAAGCTCCACAAACCGAGGCCGAGCGGGATGCGGAACACGCTGAGCAGCCGGTTGAACGGGCGGGTGAGCGAGACGATCCCAGTGTGCGCGGCGGCTTCCTCGCCCGTCGTCGGGACTAGCCCGCCGAGGATTCCGACGGCCACGACCCGATCAGGCATCTCGTGCGCGCACGCCAGCGCGTACGGCCCGCCGCCCGAGAGACCGAGGATCATGAAGCGGTCGTGGCCGAGGTGGTCGGCGACGACGCCGATGTCGGCGGCGGCGTCACGCACCTGGCGGTAGGCGTGGTCGCTCGACACCCCGACGCCGGCGCGCTCGACGCACACGAGGCGCAGGCCCAGGCGCTCGGCGGCGTCGCGCGCCACCGGCGGCACCTGCCGGCGCGCGCCAGGCGTGCCGTGGAACCACAGCACGAGGGTGCCGTGAGGGTCGCCGTACTCTGCGTAGCCGACGCGACGGCCGTCGGGCAGCGGGACCGTCCCCTCGAGGCGCGGTGGCGCGGCGGGTGGCGTGCCGAACTTGCGCAGGGCGAGCATGTCAGCGACCGAATACCGCGCGCGCTAGCGCCGGGAACGTGGACGGGCCGGTGCGGGGCACGAACCGATCGGCGGCGCCGGTCAGCAGCGCGTCATCGTCGTCGTCGAGATCGAGGTCGGCGGCGGCGACGTTCGACTCGAGCTGGGCGACACTGCTCGCGCCGGGGATGGCGACGACGTTGGGCCGGCGAATGACCCACGCCAGTGCCACCTGCGCCGGCGTGGCTTCGTGGCGCTTGGCCACGTTGCGCAGCGAATCGAGCAGTTCGCCGGCGCGAGCGATGTTCTCGGGCAGGAACAGCGCGTTGCCGCGTCGCACCCAGCCCTGCGGCGGCGTCGTGCCGTCGTAGCGACCGGACAGCAGCCCCTGCGCAAGGGGGCTGTACGCGATCACGACGCGACCGGCCTGCTGCGCGTACGGGAGGAGGTCGCGCTCGGGCTTGCGCTGCGCGAGCGAGTACTGCACCTGGTTGGAGATGACCGGACGGCCCAAGCGTCGCTCGGCGTCCTGCCAGCGCGTGAGCGGGAAGTTGCTCACGCCCGCGTAACGGACGAGCCCCTCGTCGATGACACGCCGCATGCCGTCCATCGTCGGGCCGTTCGGGACGAACGGGTTCGGCCAGTGCACCTGGTACAGGTCGATGGTGTCGACGCCGAGCCGGCGAGCGCTGGCCCGGGCCCGCTGCTGGACGACCGGCGCCAGCGGCATCACCGGGAACAGCTTCGTGGCCAGGAACACCTCGTCGCGCCGGCCCCGGATCGCCTCGCCCACGATGCGCTCGGAGCGGCCGTAGCCGTAGATCTCGGCCGTGTCGACGAGGTTGACGCCGAGGTCGAGGGCCCGATTGACGATCGCGCCCGCCTCCCGGCGGGCGTAGTCCTCGCCGTAGCCCCAGTCGCTGGAGCCGAACTGCCAGCAGCCCAGCCCGATGGCGGACAGCCGGGCGCCTTCCACGTCCACGAAGCGCATTCGGGCATGCTGCCCCATCGGGCCGCCGGGCACACGCCGGTAGCGTCCTGGGAGTCCGTGCGCCAGGAAGGGGGGTCCCGCCGGCGATGGATGCCGACGTGTGCGTGGTCGGGGCCGGCTACGCGGGGCTCGCCGCGGCGCGCCGGGTGGTCCAGGCCGGCGGGACCGTGGTCGTGCTCGAGGCGCGTGACCGCGTGGCCGGTCGCGTGTGGACCCGGCGCGCGCCCGACGGCACGCCGATCGACGCCGGCGGCACGTGGTTGGGGCCGGGGCAGGACGCCGCCTACAAGCTCGCCGCCGAGATGGGCGTCCGGACGTATCCGACGTGGGCGGAAGGTCAGAACGTGTTCGCCGGTTCCCGCGGCGTGAAGCGCTTCGGCAACGTTCCGCCGATCAACCCGATCGCGCTGGCCAGCTTGGCGCTCGGCATGGCGCGCCTCGATCGGATGGCCAAGCGCGTGCTGCTCGACGAGCCGTGGAGCGGGCCGCGAGCCGCGGCGTGGGACGCGCGCAGCGCGGGGCAGTGGATAGGAGCGGCGGGCAACGTGCCGGCGCACGAGGCGCGTGCACTGCTCGGCGCCGCCGTTCGTGGCCTCTTCACCTGCGACCCGTCCGAGGTGTCGCTGCTGCACGTCCTCTACCTCATACGGTCAGCGAACGGGTTCAACCGCCTGCTCACGATCGAGGGCGGCTACCAGCAGGAACGGGTCACGGGCGGGGCGCAGACGATCGCCGATCGCGTCGCCGCCGAGCTCGGGGATGCGGTCCACCTAGGAACGGCGGTGCGCTCGATCAGCCAGGACGCCGGCGGTGTCGTCGTGCGCGGCGACGGCGCCGAGGTGCAGGCGCGGCGGGCGATCGTCACCATTCCACCCGCGCTGTCCGAAGCCGTGTCGTACGAGCCGCAGCTTCCCGCGGACCGTGCGCTGCTCGTGCACAGCATGCCGGCGGGCTCCGTCCTCAAGATCTCGGTGATGTACGACGAGCCGTTCTGGCGCGCCGACGGGCTCAACGGACAGTCGATCGCGACCGCGTCGCCCATCGAGATGACGCTGGACGCGTCGCCATCATCGGGCATGCCCGGCGTGCTCGCGGCGTTCGGTTTCGGGCCGCACGCGCGTACGCTCGGCGCGCTCGACGCCGAGGAGCGGCGCCGCGTCGTGCTGGCGACGCTGGTCGATCGGTTCGGCCCGCGTGCCGCGCAACCGGTGCATTACGAAGAGCTCGACTGGGCCGAAGAGCGCTGGTCGCGAGGCTGCTACATGGCGCACATGCCACCGGGCGTGCTCACCCGGTTCGGGCGCGCGCTGCGGGCGCCGGTGGGGCGCATCCACTGGGCCGGCACGGAGACCGCCACCGTCTCGCACGGGACGATCGACGGCGCCATCCGATCCGGCGATCGCGCCGCGGCCGAGGTGCTCGCGGCAGAGTGAGCCGCTTCGATGCGTGGGCTCATGCCCGCTGTGGCGCCTAGGTGTGGAGCGTGCGGGGCAGGCCGAACCGGGCCATCACTGCACGGTCGGCAAACCAAGTGATGGCCGAGATCTGGTCGCCTCGCAAGGTGAGAACCATCAGGCCATAGGCGTGGGCGATGGCCGCGTGGGCGTCGGGCAGATAGCAGCCGAACGCGGGCTGACCGTTGGCCCCGGTGGGCACGAGCGTGAAGTTCGCGCCGCGCCGGCGCGCACGGTCGTCGAGGAACCTGGCGATGGCGGCGCGGCCCTGGTACTCGTACGGCTCGGGCGGCATCGTGAGCCAGGCGTCGTCGGCAAGCAGCGCCACAAGGCCGTCGATGTCGCCCGCCTCGACCGCAGCTGCGAACCGACCGACGACCTCTCGCTCGCGCTTCGGGCTGGGCAGCGTGGCGCGATCGGGTCGCTCGGCCGGGAGGCGTTCCCGAAGCGTGGACCGGGCCCGTTGGAGCGCGCCCTTCACCGAGGCCTCGGTGGTGTCCAGGATGCCGGCGACCTCGCCGGCCGGGAAACCAAGCACGTCGCGCAACACGAGCACGCATCGCTGGCGTGGCGGGAGATGCTGGAGTGCGGCCACGAACGCCAGCGCGACGGACTCGGCCGCTTCGTAGCGCGCCTCGGGCCCGAGCGAGATGTCCCCCAGGCCCTTGAGCAGCACGTCGGGGTACGGCTCGAGCCAGAGGGGTTCGCTGCGGCGGGTGGGCTCGGGCGGCTCGACCATGGGTTGATACTCCTTCGGGCGGCGACCGCGGTCGCGCAGCGCGTTCAGACAGCGGTTGGTCGCAATGCGGTAGAGCCACACCCGCAACGAGGCGCGCTCCTCGAACCGGTCGAGGCCGCGCCAGGCCGCCAAGAGGGTCTCCTGGAGAAGGTCCTCGGCGTCCTGGACCGAGCCGAGGATCCGGTAGCAGTGGACCTGCAGCTCGTGCAGGTACGGCTCGACGAGCTCGCTGAACGCGTCCCCGTCACCCGCCCGGGCGCGCGCGAGCACGGCCTCGGTCAAGCCGGCACCCCGGTGCCGCCGCTGTCTGTCGCACGCATCACGAATACTGACACCAGTGGGCGCCGAAACGCATCGGTCAGTGCCTTCCCGCCGCCCGGGGTGTCTTCACAAGCTTCGCCGGTCCAAGACCGATCCGTTCCGGACGCCTTGGGTGTCTACACAACCAACAACTAAACCAGGGCAATCCTGTGGCGATCGACACGCGAGAGGAGTCCGCCATGAACACACCCCCCATTGTGTCGCCGGAGGAGTGGGAGGCTGCGCGCCAGCAACTGCTCGTGAAGGAGAAGGAGTTGACCCGCGCCCGTGACGCGCTGGCCGCCGAGCGTCGGCGGATGCCGTGGCTGGCCGTGGAGAAGGAGTACGAGTTCGACGGGCCGGAGGGGAAGGCGAGCCTGCTAGACCTGTTCGACGGCCGCCGTCAGTTGATCGTCTACCGCGCCTTCTTCGAGCCCGGCGTGTCCGGCTGGCCCGAGCATGCCTGCGTCGGTTGCTCCATGGTGGCCGACCAGGTCGCCCACGTGGCCCATCTGAACGCCCGCGACACCACCCTCGTGTTCGCCTCGCGCGCGCCGCAGACGGACATCGAGCGCGTGAAGGCACGGATGGGCTGGGAGATGCCGTGGTACACGATGACGGACGACTTCGACGCCGACTTCGGCGTGGACGAGTGGCACGGCACGAACGCGTTCATCCGCGACGGCGACAACGTGTTCCGCACCTACTTCATCAACGCCCGCGGCGACGAGGCGATGGGGAGCACCTGGAGCTACCTCGACCTCACTGCGCTCGGGCGCCAGGAGGAGTGGGAGGACTCGCCGGAGGGCTACCCGCAGACCCCGACGTACGAATGGTGGATCTGGCACGACGAACCAAACAAGACCGATGAGGATCGACCCGGCTTGGTGCAACTCCGCGCCGCCCGGGCGGACTCGAAGAGCGGCGAAGCCACGTGATCGCGCACGTCGGAGGCGCGCCGGTGGAGGAGATCCTGCCGCTGTTGGTGAGCGGGGTGGGGCTGCTGCTGGCGCGCGCCTGGGTCGTGTCGCGCGTCCGACACCCACAGAGCCCGCGACATGACAGTTGATCGACCGGCGACGACGCGTGCGTAGGGTGCCTCTATGTCCCCCGCCGCACGCATCAAGTGGCGACCATCATCGTTACGGACGCACCGGCCGCATAAACCGTGCGGAAGCCGATGCGTTCGTAGAGCCGCCGGGCTGGGTTGTCGGCGCGCACGCTGAGCGATACCGCACGGAGTGTTCCGCGGGCGGCGTCGAGCAGCTCACGCAGCAGTTGCCCTCCAACTCCCTTCCCGCGATGTGCCGGAAGCACCGCGATCGCGAGCTCCGGCGTGTCGTCGTCGACGTACCCGTAGCCCTTGGCGTTGCCCGTGAGAAGGCGCAGCCACGCCGCGCCGGCGCGCTCGCCCGTTTCGGCGTCCACTGCGATCACACCCAGGTCGGTCGGCCGGCCCCAGCCGTCGACGTACCGCGCCAGGTCCGAGTGATCCCGCAGCGCGGCGGGACTCGGTACCCCGAGCTCGGCGGCATACGACGCGTGGTAGAGCATCTCCCACAGGAAGTCGACGTCGTCGACGCCCGCGCGTCGAAGCGAGTAGCGCACCGCGCGTCAGTCTGACGGTTTCGAGAACTGCGCGAAATGGACGCGGCGACGACGACGCCTCACATCGATAGTGTCGCGGCAAGCGAGCGGCAGGGGGAACGCCCGTGCAGAGGTTCTGGCGGCTCATCGCCGTCGAGCTCGGGAAGCACGCCGGGCTCGTCTCGGTCATCGGGCTGCTCATCACGCTGATCCTCGGGTTCGGGATCACGCGCCTCGACTTCTCGACCGGCCAGGACAGCTACCTCAACAAGAGCGACGCCGTCTACAAGGACAACGTCGCCTACCAGAAGCTCTTCGGCGGCCAGGCGATGCTCACGCTGGTCACCATGGACAAGGGCCACACGGTCAACGAGCTGTTCACGCCCGAGAACCAGGCGAAGTGGCGCGCCACCGAGGACGAGATCCGCAAGAGCGCCGGCGTCCTCGGCGTGATCAGCCCCCGCACGGTGCTCGAGTTCAGCGACCGGCTGGTGGCGAGCCCGTCGGGCGACCCGACCCAGAGCGTCGCCGGCAAGGCGCTCCTCGCCGCCACCGCGCGCGATCCGTCGCCCGAAGGCCAGCAGGCTCGCAACGCCGATGCAGCCACGACGCTCCAGCGCCTCAACGCGGTGCCTCCCGAGCAACGCACGCTCGAGAACCCCGGGTGGGTCGACTTCCTCCTGCGTGACAACCAGGGAAAGATCCGCAAAGCGCACGCCACGTTCATCATGGACGACCGGCACGCGCAGATCGTCACGCGCCTCGTCGGCAACGCCTCGATCACCGAGGAAGGCGCGGCGTCCGACCACGTGGTCGCCGCCGGGGAGCGCCTGAAGTTCGACAACGCGTCCGTGATCACGACCGGCGCGCCAGTCTTGCTCAAGGACATCAATGACTACCTCACCGGCGGCATGCTGACGCTCGGCGCGATCGCGGTCGCGATCATGGTCGTGATCCTGCTCGTCCTCTTCGACGTGCGGTGGCGGCTGTTGCCCCTGGCCGTGATCCTCATCGGCATCGTGTGGGCATTCGGCTTGGCCGGCTACATCGGCATCCCGCTCACGATCGTCACGATCGCCGGCCTCCCGGTCATGTTGGGAGTCGGCATCGACTACGCGATCCAGATGCACGCCCGCGTCGAGGAAGAAGTGGTGATCGACCGCGAGGCGCACCCGATCCAGGAGACCGCGCGCAACCTCGGCCCCGCCCTGCTCGTCGTCACCTTCGACGCCATCTTCGCCTTCGCCGCCTTGCGGTTCGCCAAGGTGCCGATGCTGCGACAGTTCGGGCTGTTGCTGGCCGTCGGTATCGCCGTGATCTGTCTCTGCAGCATCGTCGCCCCCCTCGCCATCCTCGGGATCCGCGAGTACAAGTCGCCGACCAAGGGCCGGGACTTCCGCCAGGGTCCGCTCGGGCGGCTGGTCGTGTGGCTCGGAAGCCTGCCGGGCGGCATCGCCGTGCCGCTCATCTTCATCAGCGTGATCGTGTTCGCGGGCGGGATCGTCGTCGAGGACCGATTGGTGCTCCAGACCGACCCGATCAAGTGGGTCAACCAGAAGTCGCAGGTCATCCACGACTTGCACACGCTCGACCGGGAGACGGGCTCGTCGAGTGAGCTCGGGATGTTCGTGCAATCGCGGGACGTGTTCACTGACGAGACCGTCGGCTTCATGGACGGCTTCACGGCCCGGGAGATCACCGAGCACCCGCGCACGCTGCTGACCGCGGCCGGGATCGTGACCACGGTGAGCGACGCCGTGAACGACATCCCAGGCGCGTCGCACGTCGCACCGACGGGTGAGGAGGCGCGCGCCGCCTACGACGTCGCGCCGCTGGACATCCAGAAGTCCACGGTCAGCCGCGACGGCAGGGCATTGAACCTCGTGTTCCGCACCGGTCCGAGCGAGCTCGAGCGTCGAGCGGCGGTCGTCAAGGAGATCCGTTCCACCGTCGATCCGCCGGCGGGGGTGAGCGCGACGCCGTCGGGTCTCGCCGTGGTCGGCGTCGGCCTCCTCGACAACCTCGAGGCCAACCGCATCCTGCTCACGTACCTGGCAATTCTCTTCGTGTTCCTCTTCCTGTCCGTGCGGTTGCGGAGCATCATCAGGGCGTTGCTGTCGCTCGTCCCCGTGTTGATCGCGGTCGGCACCGCGTCGCTCGTCGCCTACGCGTTCAGCCTCAAGCTGAGCCCGATGACCGCGGTGGGCGGGCCGCTCGTCGTCGCTGCGTGCACAGAGTTCACGTCGCTGATCCTGCTGCGGTTCGTCGAGGAGCGCCGCCGTGGGTTGACGCCCGAAGAGGGCGTCGAGGTGGCCGCGTCGCGTACGGGGCGGGCGTTCATCGTGTCGGCGCTCACCGCCATCGCCGGCGTCGCCGTGATCGCGACGTCGTCGCTGCCGCTGCTGCGGGACTTCGGGATCATCGTCGCGATGAACGTGGCCGTCGCGCTGCTCAGCGCGCTCGTCGTGCTCCCGCCGATGCTCGTGTGGGCGGACCGGCGCAACTGGGTGTCGCGTGGCCTGGTGAAGCGGGAGATCCTGGAGCGCACCGCCGCCCGGGAACGCGTCGAGCCCGCCCCGGCTCCGGCACCGTCGTAGGACGCGGTTTGGTTTGCCCTACTTCCCTCGCAACGGATGGGCCTGGAAGAACTTCCACATCACCTCGTTCGCATTGATCGAGAACGTGGTCGGGCCGAGCACCGACTCGATCTGCCGCGAGAACTCGCTCCCGGGCCACGTGTGGCCACCGCCCGCGATCCGGTAGAGCTGCACGTCGGCGTGCTTCGGGCAGGCGTAGCGGACGACCGTCACGTCGGACGCGACGTCCGCCTCCGTCGGCTTGGCGGCGCAGCGGTTGCGCTTCGCCCACGCCGCCATGATCTTCGGCATCGACGCGCTGCGTGCCACCTCCTTGCCTCCCGACGTCTCGCCGAGCATGCGTCCGGTGCCGTCGTTCGCCGGAGTGACCTGGGCTTGCGGGCCGAGCCCGCCGGTGAACGCGACGAACTGGTCGCCGGTGCCTGCGAACGTCACGACCGGCATCGGGCGGGCCGGCTTGCAACCGGCGGGATCGCGCAGCGCCGCTACCGGCGCGATCGCGGCGATGCGTTTTGCGTACACGCATGCGAGCCTCGACGTGAGGAACGCCCCACCCGAGTAGCCGGTGACGAAGATGCGGCGGTCGTCGATGCACAGCGTCCGCCCGGCCTCGTCGAGGAGGTCCCCGATGAAGCGGACGTCAGCCGAGTCGCGCTCGACCTCCCAGCCCGGCACGACATCTCCGGAACCCTGCGGCGTGATCGTGACGAAGCCGTGCGCGTCGCCGAAGGCGCCGAGCCTGGAGTTGGTCTCGTGGAGCTCCGCCCCCTCGAGGTGCCCGTGCAGGTCGACGACGAGCGGGACGGGTTTCTTGCCGTCGTACGACGGCGGTACGTGACGCATGTACCAGCGGGGCGCGCCGCCTGAGGTCGTATCGACCCGCTGCGCCCCCGGTGCGACCGCGGCGGCCTTACAGCCGGGTGAGGGCTTGGCGGCAACGGTGTCGAGGCGCCCCGACGACGCGGTGCCGCCACCGAGCCCGACCGCCAGTACCGATGCGACGCCGAGCGACGCCACGATCCGTAGCCCCCGCACCGCCGGATCGTAGGCTCGATCTCACCCCTCGCACCCGGCGTGGGGGTGCAGCTATCCACCACTTCGTCCAGCCCAGTACTTAGTCTGCTTGGTCCATGCGAATTGGGCGCGCGCACGCGCTCGTCACAGAATGGTGGCGACGGCTGAGCATGCTCCCGAAGCATGTCCTCCTTCGTCGCGTCGGCGTGCTGGGCTTTGTCGGCGTCGTCGGCTCGATTGCCCTGGCCAAGCTCACGTGGGGCTCCAGCGGGCCCGGCATCGCGACGCCCTTCGCGTTCGCAGCCCTCTTTGTGGCGGCGGTGGCGCTCATGGCCGTCGCGGTCGTCCATTCGCAGGACCTGGTCGACGAGTTGGAGGCCTCGCACCCGCCCCGGGTGCGAAACCGCGGCGCCTTCGCCCGCGTCGTGAACCCGATGCTCTGGACGGCGAGCGCGCGCCTCCGGCGCGCGTTCCGCGAGTGGCGGGCACGGGTCGCGTCGACTCTCCGCCGCGAGGCGACCCGCGACTCGCTCACCCGACGGCTTCGTGCCGTCGCGAGCGCGCTGAGCGGCGTCCCTCCAGGAGGCCTGTCGCCGGCCGCGGCCGGATCGCTCGCGCGGCCGATCGCCGCACGCGGCGAGCCGCGCCCGAGGCGGATCGACGAGCATCACCGGGCCGTTCGCCGGTCGCATCCGCGAGAAGAAGCGCTCGCGGCGTTGGATCGCCTTCGCGGGCACCGTCGGGGACGACCGCATCGCGCTGCTTCATGAGCCTCAGCGGCTGGCTACACAGCCGCTCGGGTTCGTGACGCGCTCGAACGTGATCTCGTCCCACCTGACGATCAGGTCGGGAGGCGAGTTCGGCGAATAGATGTTGGCGCCGACCTGGAGTGTCGGAGGCAGGTCCGGCCGTTCGTAGGTTGCGGCGCGCTGCCACTTCTTCGATCGCAATGGTCGTTTGTAGAGATTGAAGGTCGACCCGACGCGGCAGACGCGCAATTGCGCGTCGGGCGACGGCCACTCGGGCGCTTCGTAGACCGAGGTGCTGTTCTGCGTGGTCTTGTGCTCGACGGCGAGCACGCCGGACGGGCCGTTGCCGGCGACGATGTGCACGTAGCTCTGCAGGTGCGTGCTGTCGCTCGCCGGGTCTCGCGCCATGAGCCCGCCCAGCCGGATCGCCGGGCCCGGCGGCGCGCCTCGGGCCGACGCGCTGCTGGTGTGAACCGTGGCCGTGGCCTTGAAGTTGCCGGTGACCTGCTTGAAGACGAGCACGCCCATCGAATCGTTGAACCACAGCGCCGCCCCGCCGAGCTCGAGCGAGAGCGCGCCACCTCCCACCCTCGTGCGCACGAGCTCGCGCTGGAGGACCGACCACGACCGGCTCAAGGCCCGGCCGCGGAAGGTGTCGGATCGCGGCACTTCACGTTGCGGTCTCGGCGACGTCGACCAACCGCTCAGGACCACCACCACAAGCGCCGCGGCTACGGCGCGGACACTCTTCGTCGGTCGACGGCATGCGATGCGCCGCACGACGGCCAGTGTCGCAGTCTGCTTGTGATCCCGCGGTTCCCATGGTCCTGACGACCTAGCCCGAGGCCGCGTCGTGACTAGGCGACGCGGCCCGGACGGACTACGTGAATCGTGGAAAACGGCCCTAGTGCCGCGAGCTTCCCGGTGTCACCCTCACCTGGTCAGAAGGTGCTGCGTCGTGCAAGCAAGGCAGGCCGCCCCGGGGAGTTGGCTCAGCCGGTCGTGCCGGCGCTGGCCTCCCGGGCGGCACACCAGCAAGCTCCCGCGAGTGATCGATGCGCTCGTCCAGCAGCAGCTCGCGCGCCAAACGCTCAGTCACGCCGGACGATTGCGGTTCCGACGCTCGAAGAGATCCGCCGGCTCAGCCATCGCGTGGAGTACGGCCGGTCTGCTACGACCCGCCGTGGTAGCGAGCCGCGGGGGTGCCCGGCGGGTTGCCCACGCCGGGGACGGCGTCCGGATTCTCGACGCACACCTCGCACTCGAGCCCGTCCGGGTCGCGGAAGAACACGCTGAGGATCGGGCCGAAGTCGGTCACGAAACCGTCGCTGGCGCCGCGCGCCATGAGGCGGTCGCGGATCGTTTCGAAGGCCTCGAGTGACTCGGCGTGCAACGCGAGGTGATCGATGCGACCTCGGCCGAACATCGGGGTTTGACGCTGCGCTTCGGTGTTGCCCTTGATCTCGAAGACGTTGAGCTCCGAGTGAGGGCCGACGTGCACGACCGACAGGCGAACATCCGATTCTCCGGGTTCCGGGCCGTCGCGGGGCACGGTGGCGTCGAAGACCTCCTCGTAGAAGGCGTGCAGGCGCTTCGTGTCGCTGGTGAGGATCGCCACGTGGTTGAAGCCGTCGAGCAACATGCCCACCGCCTCAGTCGGTCATGTGAGAGAAGCGTACGTCGGCGCCTAGGCTGGGCGGATTCCGCGGCGGAGTTGGGCTCTCTTCGCGCGCCGAAAGGAGCCCAGCATGCGTGTGCGATGGTGGTGGATCTCGGTCGCGGTACTGGTCGTTGCGACCGCGGCATGTTTCCGGTCGTCGCCGGGTGGATTGATCATCGACGACTTCCGCTGCCCCGTGGACGGCTCGAAGTACACCGACGACTACGGCCCCCGCGGCAGCGGCTTCCACTACGGGATCGACATGCTCGCCCCGACCGGCACGACGTTGTGGGCGGTCAAACCGGGGAACGTGCACTACGCGACGGAGGACGCCGGCGGGCTCGCCGCGTACGTGTTCGCGGACGGCGGCAACGTCTACTACTACGCGCACATGTCGGGCATCATCGGCGGCGGCGACCAGCGCGTTGTACAGGGCGACCCGATCGGGTTGGTCGGTGAGTCGGGCAACGCCACCACGCCGCACCTGCACTTCGAGATTCGGCTCGGGAGCGTCCTCTCGCACGGTACCGATCCGTATCCCACCCTCAAGAACGCAGCCTGCTGACAGCCGCGTCCGAGCACGTGCTCCGGCGCGGGTGAGAGGATTCCCCGCATGCGACTGCCCCGTCCGCTCGTCGGCGTGCTCGCTGTCGCAGTCGGCTCCGTCGGTGTAATGGTCATCCCGGCGTCGACCGCGGTAGCCCACGCCGAAAGAGAGCCCGTCCCAAGTCCGCGTGTGACGGGCCCGGTCGCGGGGCAGCCGGTGGGGCTGTCGGCCGTCGACCTCGCCGCCCACGGATATGTGGAGGAGGAGTTCTTCCTCGAAGGCACCGCGCGCGCCTACGAGCCCTCTAGTCCGCTGCCGGAGGACGGCCGCTGGAGCGTCAAGACGAGCACGACGGCGCCCTATCGCACACGCGTGCTCGTCCGGCGCCCAAAGGACCCGTCCAAGTTCAAGGGCGTCGTCCAGGTCGAGTGGCTCAACGTCAGCGGCGGGCTGGACGCCGCGCCCGACTGGGGGCTCGGCAACGCGGAGCTGCTGCGAGGTGGCTTCGCGTGGGTCGGCGTGTCCGCGCAGGCGACCGGCGTGATGAACCTCAAGGACAGCCATCCCGACCGCTACGGAACCCTCGATCACCCCGGCGACCCGTACTCGTACGACATCTACTCCCAGGCCGCGCAGGCGCTGCGCCGCCCGAGCGGCACGAACCTGCTCGGCGGCCGCAAGTACAACGTGAAGCGGCTGATCGCCGATGGCGAGTCGCAGTCGGCGTTCCGCATGGTGAGCTACATCAACGCCATTCAGCCGCTCACGCGCATGTTCGACGGTTTCTTCGTGCACAGCCGTTTCTCCAATGGCTCGGCCTTCGCCGAAGGCGGGAGCGGGGCCATCCCCAACCCCACGTTCATCCGCACGGACGGCAAGGCGCCGGTGCTCGTGCTCGAGTCGGAGACCGACGTGCCGCGGCACCTTTCCGCCCGGCAGCCCGACAGCGCGCGCTATCGCCTGTGGGAGGTCGCAGGCACCGCGCACTACGACGAGGACGGGCTCCACGCGCTCACGGGCATCCCCAAGGAAGACATGGCGAAGACACCCCCATTGGGCTGCACGCCGCGGATCAACTCTGCGCCCCAGCGCTACATCGTCGACACCGCCATCCACGACCTGGCGCGGTGGGCGAACGGTGGACCCCCACCGCCGCGCGCGCCTCGGGTCGCGACGTCCGGGAAGCCGCCCACGATCGAGCGCGACGAATTCGGCAACGCGCGCGGCGGCATCCGCCTGCCCCAGCTGGAGGCGCCCACCGCGACCCTGTCCGGTGAGCCGGGCGGTGGCCCGGGTTTTTGCTCGCTGCTCGGGTTCACGGCTGCGTTCGACGCCGCCCGGCTGGCGTCGCTGTACCCGACCCAGCGCGACTACGTCGCCAAGTTCGGGCAGGCGACGGACCGCGCGGTGCGCCAGGGCTTCATGCTCGCCGCCGACGCCAAGGAGGCCAAGGAGGAAGCGACCCGATCCGGGATCGCGGGCTGAGTTTTCGGCTATCACATGAGGGGTAGTCACCCGCGGTCCCGACCGTGAGGAGGGGACATGGAAGTGACAGTGGAAGCGGACGGCGACGTCCGCCAGGGTGCAGCAGACGCGCCCGGTGAAGGTCGAGAGGGGGCGCGATCAGTGTTGTTGGGAGACGTGGCGAGCAAGGCGCAAGCGCTGTCCGGTCTGGCGGCCGAGAAGGCGCAGGAGATCGCGAGCGGTAACCGTAGGAAGGTGCGGCGGCGGTACCGGCGCACCGCGAAGAAGCAGACCCGCAAGCTCGAGCGGCGACTGGAGAAGGCGGCGCGCCGGCTCCAGATCGACACGCCGATCGACAAGCGACGCCGGCGCCGCACTCGCCGGCGCTCGATGCTGATCATCATTGTGGTCGGCGGCGGTGCCGCCGCTTATCTCGCGTGGAAGGCACGGCAGCAACAGGCCGAGGAAGGCGCACGCGAGGCAGGACCGGTTCCCGACGCGTTCGGCGCCGGCGTCGAGCGCGCCGGTGACGGCGAACGGTCGCCGTCCGAACCTGCGCCTCGCTGATCAGTTTCGGGGCGATGCGTCCCTCGATCATCACTATGTTGATCGAGGGACGCATCATGCGGGGAGGACCGGCCGATGCTGCACGCGTTCGTGTTCGAGAAGGTCGCGGTGCTCGTGTTCCCGTGGCGCGAGCCGATGGACCCGCCGGAGCGTGGTGCCCGCGTCGAGGTGCGTCTCCTCGCGGACGAGCCTCACCGCGGGTCACCCTCCGCCGCCCAGCGCGTGGTGATCGACGAGCCTGTCTTCCGCGCCGACCTCTTCGACCAAGCCGGACATCCCCCCGGGAACCTGCGCAGCGCGCACTTCCACCCCATGTTCCACGGCGTCGAGCCGTGTGATCGGATCTGGCCCGAGGAGATCAAGCAGGATCCGACCGGCTGGCTCGCAGCCGAGCTCGGTGATCTCCATCGAATGCTCGAGCGCGCCGCTGTCGGCGCCCGCGAGTCGTGGTCCGACGCCGACGCCGCCGCCGTGCGTGAAGCCGTGCCGGACGTCGTGGCCGCCGTCGAGGCGACGTGGGCAAAGGTCCGGCAAGAAGAAACAGCCGCGCGCTGAAGCGTGCGGCCGTTGCGGCTGCGGCGCTGATCGCGCTGAGCGCGGTCGCGACGGGATGCGCCCGCGACGCCCCACGAGCTGAGCGGTCGCGCCCGGCCCCAGTCGCTGCGGGGCGTGGGCCCGCGGTCGCCGCCGACCCCCGCCCGTGCGCGCGCCAGCGCACCGACGCGCCGGGCTTCTTCAGGCTCATGACCGCGGGCCGTACCGACGGGTGGCTCGCCGCCGATCTCCCCGCGTCCGTCGACCTGCGCGACGGCCGGGTGCTGTGGCTGTTCGGCGACACATGGATCGGCGCACGCAACCCGGACGGCGGAATCGCATCCGGCGCGACGTTCTGGCACAACAGCGCGCTGGTGCAAACCGGCGCCTGCACCGATCTTGGGAACGCGGGCGGAACCGGCTGGCTCACGATCGCAGGAAGCGACGACTTTTGGTGGCCGTCGGGTGGCTACGTGCCCGGAGGCGATCGCGGTCAG
>DASPXI010000095.1:0-6076 GCA_035637335.1 Acidimicrobiia bacterium | reverse complement strand
ACATGATCGACCTGCGTGACATGGGACTCGTGCAGGGTCAGCTCTGGTACCTGGACGACCTCGCCGCCGACTGCGCCGGTGACGGCGTCTACGAGTTCCTGCTCGCCGCGACCCCGCTCCCGATCACCCACGCGGTCGGGGGCCCGGTGGCGCCGACCGCCACGAAGTAGAAGTCGGCGCCTCCCATCTCACGAAACTCGGCTCCCGAGCGTTGAAAAGAGAGTGAGCCCGCCCCCCTTCCAGACCTTTCTCGAGCGGCATCGGGACGCCGTGTACCGGTTCCTCGTGTTCTCGGTCGGGCCCGACGCGGCCGACGATTGCCTCCAGGAGACGTTCACGGCAGCACTCCGCGCCTATCCGCGGCTCACGGACGGCTCGAACCTGCGGGCGTGGGTGCTGACGATCGCCCACCGCAAGGCGATCGACGCCCACCGCAGCCGGGGCCGTCGGCCGGTGCCCTTGCCCGAGCTGCCGGACCAACCGGCGCCGGCGGTGCCGCTGCCCGACCCCGGCCTCTGGGAAGCCGTGAGCAAGCTGCCGCCGAAGCAGCGCGCCGCCATCGTGCTGCGCTTCGTGTCCGACCTCCCGTTCCGGCAGATCGGCAGCATCTTGGAGTCCTCGGAGGCGGCGGCGCGCCAGAACGTACGCGAAGGGCTCGCGCACCTAAGAGAGGAGTACACCGATGACGAACGCTGACCTCTCCGACCTCGAGGCCGCCCTTCGCCGCGGCTCGACCGCCGACCTCGCTGCGCCGGCCGACGCCGCCACGCGCGCCGCGATCGCGGCCGCCGATCGAGCGGGCCTCGTCGACGTGGCCATCGGGAGTGTCGACTCGCCGGTGGGGGAGCTGTTCGTGGCGGTGACCGCTCGGGGCCTCGTGCGCCTCGCGTTCGACCCGGAGCAGCTGCGCGTGCTCGACGACCTGGCGGCACGCATCTCGCCGCGCGTCGTCGAGGCCGCCTCCCGGGTCGACCCGGTTCGCCGGGAGCTCGACGAGTACTTCGCCGGTCGCCGCCGCCGGTTCGACCTGCCGGTCGACCTCTCGCTCACGAGCGCATGGGGACGGCGGGTGCTCGAAGCCACGGCCCGTGTCCCGGCCGGGCAGGTCACGACGTACGGCGCGCTGGCGGCGAAGGTCGGCAAGCCCAGCGCCGCCCGTGCCGTCGGCAACGCCGTGGCTACGAACCCGGTGGCGATCGTGGTGCCCTGCCACCGCGTCGTGCCCGCCGGCGGCGGGGTCGGCAACTACGGCGGTGGTCCCGAGCGCAAGGCCTTCCTGCTCGAACTCGAACGAGAGTGACGCAACGGCGTCGCGGTTAGTCTCGGCGTCGTTGTCGAAATCGGCGCGTGCCCTGGTGCTCGAGCAGCCGCGCACGCTCGTGCCGCGCGAATTCCCAGTGCCCGAGACGGGCGACGAGGACGCCTTGCTGCGCGTCGAGGCGTGCGGACTGTGTGGCACCGACCACGAGCAGTACACAGGGCATCTGCCGGCCGGGTTCGCGTTCGTGCCCGGCCACGAGACCGTCGGCGTGATCGATCGCATCGGCGATGCCGCCGCCCAACGGTGGAGCGTTGCGGCCGGCGACCGCGTCGCCGTCGAGGTGTTCCAGTCGTGCCGCGCGTGTAAGGCATGCGAGGCCGGCGCGTACCAGCGTTGCGAGCGTCACGGGCTCGCCGACATGTATGGCTACATTCCGGTCGACAAGCCGCCGGGCCTGTGGGGTGGGTACGCGCAGTACCAGTACCTCGGGCCCGACGCCATCATGCACCCGGTTCCGGACGCGATCGACCCCGTTGTGGCCACACTGTTCAATCCGCTCGGCGCCGGGGTGCGCTGGGGCGTGACGGTGCCGGGGACGAAGCGCGGTGATGTCGTCGCCGTGCTCGGCCCCGGGGTGCGCGGACTCTCGGTTCTGGCAGCGGTGCGGGAGGCCGGCGCCGGGTTCGTGATGGTGACCGGACGCGGCGCGCGTGACGCGGAACGACTCGGCGTGGCGCGCGATTTCGGCGCCGATCTGGTCGTCGACACCGCTGATATGGATCCCACGCGTGCGCTACGAGATGCGACGGGCGGGCTTGCGGACGTCGTCGTGGACGTCACCGCCAAGGCGCCGGAGGCGTTCGCGCAGGCCGTCGCGCTCGCCCGTCCCGCAGGCACGGTCGTCGTCGCCGGCACCCGAGGCTCACCGGCGCCGCCGGACTTCTGGCCCGACCACATCGTGTTCAAGGAGCTTCGCATCGTCGGTGCGCTCGGCGTCGACTCCGATGCGTACCGTGCCGCGCTCGCGATGCTCGCGGCCGATCGTTACCCGTTCGCAGCTCTTCCTCGTCGCGTCGCGGGCCTCGACGACGCCGAAGCCCTCATCCAGTCGCTCGCGGGCGAGGGCGACGTACCGCCGCCGGTCCACGGGGTGATCGTGCCGTAGGCTGCCGCGCGAGTTACCGCGCGCCGGGCGGTCGGTACTGGATTTCGTCGGCCTTGCGCAGGGCGTCCATGGTCTCCTCGACGGTGAGGAGCACTGCCGTGTCGAACGCGCTCAGCGCGCCACCGCCCGTGATCGCCAGCGCAACCGCCGCCATGGACACGTTGTCCGGGGCCTCCCACAAGCTGTAGCCGTCGTGCTTGCCGAAGGCGTACCAGAACCCGTGGAGCTTCCCACCGACCGACTCGATGTACGACTGAGCCGCCTGCCGGCGGTCCTCTGGGTTGCCGATCAGCATCGCCCAGGTCTCCGCCGTGTAACTGAACCGCGTGAGATACAGCGGCATGGTCTCTCCTCTCGTTAGGGCTCGGTCAGCGCGCGCCATTGAGGCTCGCGCTTCTCGGCGAACGCGCGCGGCCCTTCCTCCTGGTCCGGGTGGCCCCACATCGATACGAGCTCACCGGCGCCGGCGCGGCATGCATCGGTGAGCCCGAGCTCGAGCGCGCCCCACAGCGCCCGCTTCGTCGCCCGCATGGCGGCGGGGGAGTTGCGAGCGATCTTCTCACCGAGGGCCTGCGCCTCCTCCCGCAGCTGCTCCGGCGGATCGACGACTTGGCTGATCATCCCGAGCTCGTAGGCCCGGTGCGCCGAGAGGCGCTCGTGACGGCCGACGAAGGCCATGCGCATCACGGCCTCGACGGGCATCTTGCGCAGTAACCCGATCGCCTCGATCGCGACGACCTGGCCGATGGAGACGTGCGGGTCGAAGAACTCGGCGTCGGACGCGGCGATGACGATGTCGGCGTCGGCGATCCAGTGGAAGCCGCCGCCCGCACACACGCCGTTTACCGCGGTGATCACCGGCTTCCAGACCTGCTGGTGCCACGACGTGAAGTGGAGATCGAAGTCCTCGAGCGAGCGCCGGTAGCGCTCCATGCCGACGCCGTCGCTGGCGATCTCGGTCACGTCGACGCCGGTCTGGAAGGCACGACCCTCGCCCGTGTGCACGATCACTCCCACGTCTGGGTCGCGGTCGAGCTCTGTCCACGCGAGCGCGAACTCGTCGCGCATCCCCGCCGACATCGCGTTGAGCCGCTCGGGCCGGTTGTTGATGAGCCATCCGACCGGACCGCGCCGTTCCACTTTCAAGCTCTCGAACTCCGGGTAAATCACGCCCTTGCCCCCTCATCGTCGACGTCGAGCGGCTCGAGTGGCTGCCATTCCGGCTCGCGCTTGTGGGCGAAGGCCCGTGGCCCCTCCTCCTGATCGGGATGGCCCCACAGCGACGCGACCGCCCGGGCACCGGCACGACACGCGTCCGTCAGCCCGACATCGAGCGCGCCCCACAGCGCCTGCTTCGTGACGCGCATGGCCGCAGGCGAGTTGCGGGCGATCTTTTCCGCCAGCAGCTGCGCCTCGTCACGCAAACGCTCCGGCGGATCGACGACCTGGGACAGGATGCCGAGCTGTCGAGCCCGCGACGCGTCGATGTGTTCATGCACCCCCGCGAGCGCCATGCGAACGATCGGCTCCATCGGGGACTTGCGGATCAAGCCGATCGTCTCGTACGCGCTGACCTGTCCCAGCGAGACGTGAGGGTCGACGAACACGGCGTTCGACGACGCGATCACGACGTCGGCGTCCGCCACGAAATGGAGGCCACCGCCGGCGCACGTGCCGTTCACCGCCGCGATCACCGGCTTCCAGACCTCGTTGTGCCATGCCGTGAGCCGAAGGGTGGCGTCCCTCGTGCGGCGCGACTGCTCGCGCAGCGCCTCCTTGTCCTTGCTGAGCTGCGCGACGTCCAATCCGGTCTGGAACGCCGGCCCGTTCCCGGTGTTCACGATGACCCGCACCTCCGGGTCGCGGTCGAGCTCGCGCCATGCGTCCTCGAGCTCGGTGAACATCGTCGCGTCCATGGCGTTCCCCACCTCCGGCCGGTCGAACACCAGCCACCCGACCCGACCGCGGCGCTCGACGTCGAGCGTTTGGTACGTCACCCGCTGCGTGGCACTTCGCGCCACGGCTTGTCCTGCCACGGATCGGGTTCTCTGGGCAGGCCGAGCACGCGCTCGCCGAGCACGTTCTTGTTGACCTCGGTGGTGCCGCCCTCGATGGTGTTCGCGCGACTGCGCAGCATCCCTTGCACCTCGAACGGTAAGGAGTCCGCGTAGTCGGTGGCGGTGCTCTCCCACGCCACGGCGTCCATGCCGAGCAGACGCACCGCCAGCGTCTGGACGCGCTGGTTGAGGTCACCCTGGTGGACCTTGCCGATCGAGCTCTCCGGTCCCGGCGTCCGGCCCGCCCGGGCCTGGGCGCGGACGCGCTCGTTGGTCCAGGCCCGGATGCGCTCCTCGCTGTACAGGCGCATCAGCTCCTGGCGGATGACCAGATCCGTTGACTCCGCATGCCGGCGCGACAGGTCCAGCAAGTGCGAGGCGCCCGCTCCGCCGATGCGGTCGACACCGCCGGATCCTTGGCCCGAGACCATCTGGCGCTCGCCCGAGAGCGTCGCGGCCGCGACGCGCCAGCCGTCTCCGATGTCGCCAACCCGCTGTGAGTCGGGCACCCGCGCTCCGTCGAGAAACACCTCGTTGAAATCGACTTCTCCGCCCAGGTGGCGTAACGGACGCACGTCCACGCCGGGCTGGTGCAGATCGAGCAGGAAGTACGTGATGCCCTTCCGCTTCGGAACGTCGGCATCGGTGCGGGCGAGCAGCACGGCGAAGTCCGACAGGTGCGCCCACGTGGTCCACACCTTCTGGCCTGTGACGACCCACTCGTCACCGTCTCGCACCGCGGTGGTGGCGAGCGACGCCAAATCCGAGCCCGCGCCCGGCTCGCTGAACAGCTGGCACCACTTCTCTTCGTTCCGCACGATCGGCGGCAGGAAACGAAGCCGCTGCTCTTCCGTACCGTGTTCGAACAGGGCCGGCGCGGTGAGGTTGAGACCGAGCGGGTTGAGCCGACCGAGGTTGTAGAGCCGCAGCTCTGCTTCCGCACGGCGCGCCACGGCCGGCTCGAGGTCGAGACCGCCGTACTCCACCGGCCAGGTCGGCACGGCGAGCCCGGAACGGGCGAAGACGGGGTACCACGCTTCGTACTCGGCGCGCGACCGGACCTCGCGAATCGCCGGCGCGCCCCCACGGCGCGCCGCCTCGCGCCACGCCGCCGGGACATGCGCCTCGATCCACGCCCGCACGACGTTGACGACCTCATCGGCCGAAGTGCCACGACCGATTGGAAGACGCTCAGCACTGGCTTCGAACCTCGCGACGAGGTCTCGCCGCAGCACCTTGCCCACCTCGTTGCGGGGGACCGCTTCGACACGGTGAAAAGCTACGGGCACCTTGTACGCGACGAGCTGGTCCCGGCATCTCGACTCGAGCGCGACGGGGTCGGCGTCACCGACGAAGAACGCCACCGGGACCTCCCCGAGCCGCTCGTCGGCCACGCCCACCACCGCCACGTCACGTACTCCCGGCGCGGAGCGCACCACCTCTTCCACGTGGGCCGGGACCACCTTGTTGCCGCCGCGGTTGATGACGTCGCTGACGCGATTCTCGATCCAGACGAAGCCGTCGTCGTCGACGCGCGCGAGGTCGCCGGTCCGGTGATATCCCTCGGCGTCGAGTCGGTCCTCGAGCGCGCCA
>DASPXI010000094.1:0-11349 GCA_035637335.1 Acidimicrobiia bacterium | reverse complement strand
CTTGCGGAAAGTGTTCGTGACGCCCACTTCGTCTACATCGCGGATGGCTCACCGCTGCATCTGCGCTCGGCGCTCAAGGACTCGGCGCTGTTCGACGCGATCCTCACCGCGTACCGGCACGGTTCCGTGCTCGCCGCGTCGGGTGCCGGCGCGACCGTGCTGTGCGATCCCATGGTGGACCCGCGCGGCGGCGCCTACACGGTCGGCCTCGGGGTCGTGCGCGACCTCGCCGTCTTCCCGTATCACGGGACGGCAGCCGATCACCTGCGCGAGCGTTCGATTGACCTCCTGCCACACAGCGCGACGCTGGTCGGGCTGGACGAGCAGACGGCGTTGATCCGCGACCCCGACGCAGCGTGGCGCGTCGCCGGCGCCGGCGTGGTGACCGTCTACGACGGGCGCAAGACGACGGTCGTCGACAGTGGCGCCAAGGTCAAGCAGCTCGCGGTCTGAGGCGCGCCCAGGCGCTACGAGGCGGGCGGCGCGCTCGGCGTTTCCGCCGGCAGGGTCGGCTCGGTGGATTCGGTGATCGTCACCTTCTTGATCGTGACCTTCTTGGTGGGCTTGCCGTCACCGTTGGGCGGGGCCAGCGCGCCGATCTTCTGGGCCACCTCGAGACTCTGCGCATCCGTGACCGCGCCGATGATCCCGTACTGGTACGGCTGCTGGTTGAGGGCGTCGAGCCCCTGTCCGGGCGCGGGTGCCGCGCTCGTCACGATGAAGAACTGTGAGCCGGCCGTCCCGGGCGGGTCCTGCTGTCCCTTCGCCCATGCAACCGAGCCCGTCTGGTAACCGGTCGGGGGCGTCTCGACCTGTGTCTTGTACCCGGGGCCGCCGCTGCCGTCCCCCTTCGGGTCGCCGCCTTGGACGACGAAGTCCTTGGCGACGCGGTGGAACGTCAGCCCGTCGTAGAAGTGCTTGCGGGCCAGGAAGACGAAGTTGTTCACACTGTTGGGCGCGGCGGTCGAGTCCAGAGCAATCGTCATCTTCCCTTCGCTCGTGCCGAGCGTCGCCGAGTAGACGGTGTTCGGTTTGAGCGCGAGCGCCGGCGGCTTGGAGAACTTGCGGGTGGGTTCGCTCTCGCCACCACTCGAGCGCATCTGGAGGATGACGAACACCACGATCAGCGGCACGGCCAGGATCGCGATGTTGCGCCCGGTCCGCATCTGCTTGCGCCGGCGGGCAGCGGCGAGCTCGGCCTGGCGGCGCGCCTCGCGGTTCAGACGCTGCCGTTCGCGCTTGGCCTGCTTCGCCACGGGGCGGAAGTCTACGAGTCGGCCTCGCCAATTGGCACTCGGATCGCCGGACGACCGTTGTACCGTGCCCAACCGTGGGCCTCCTCGTGCAGAAGTACGGCGGCACGTCCGTGGCCGACGCCGACCGGATCAAGGCCGTCGCCGAGCACATCGTCCGCACCCGGGGTCAGGGTGACGACGTCGTGGTCGTCGTGTCGGCGATGGGCAAGTCGACCGACGACCTCGAGCGCCTCGCGCACGACGTGTCGCAGGCCCCCGCGGCCCGCGAGATGGACATGCTCCTTACCGCGGGCGAACGGATCTCGATGTCGCTGCTGTGCATGGCAATCCTCGACCACGGCCAACGGGCGGTGTCGTTCACCGGTTCACAAGCCGGAATCGTCACCGACACCGTGCACCGAAAGGCGAAGATCGTCGAGGTGCGCGCCGACCGTATTCGCGAGGCCATCGCCGCCGGCGAGGTCGCGATCGTGGCCGGCTTCCAGGGCGTGTCGACGGCGCGGGACATCACGACGTTGGGCCGGGGAGGCTCGGACACGACGGCGGTGGCGCTCGCCGCCGTCCTCGGCGCCGAGGCGTGCGAGATCTACACCGATGTGGCCGGCGTCTACAGCGCCGACCCCCGCGTCGTCCCCGAGGCGCGCCGCCTCCCGCGGCTCTCGTTCGACGAGGCCCTCGAGATGGCCGCCTCTGGCAGCGAGGTCCTCGCGCTGCGCTCAGCGGAGTTCGCGCGTAACTATGGAGTCCCGGTCCACGTCCGTTCCAGCTTCAGCTGGGAGCCGGGGACGTGGGTACGAGAGGAAGACCCGACGATGGAACAGGCCATCATCTCCGGCGTCACGCACGACACGACGGAGGCCAAGGTGACGATCGAGCAGGTGCCCGACCGCCCGGGCATCGCCGCCACCGTGTTCCGGGCTCTGGCCGACGAGGACGTGAACGTCGACATGATCGTCCAAAACGTCTCGACCGCTGGCCACACCGACATCTCCTTCACGGTCCCCAACGAGGAGCTGGCGCGCACGCTCAGCGTGATGGAGAAGGTCGTGAAGGAGACCGACGCCAGCGGCTTCAGCAACGACCCCGGCATCGGGCGCGTGTCGTTGGTCGGCGCCGGGATGCGGACGAACCCCGGCGTCGCCGCCAAGATGTTCGAGACGCTCGCCGGCGAGAAGGTGAACATCGAGATGATCTCGACATCTTCGATCCGGATCTCGTGTGTGGTGCAGGAGCCTGACGTCGAACGAGCGGTGCGGGCGTTGCACAAGGCCTTCGAGCTGGAGCGCGGCACCGCCGGCGGGGACGAGTCGTGAACGTCGGCGTCGTCGGCGCGACCGGGGTTGTCGGTACCGAGATGCTGCGGGTGCTCGAGGAGCGCACGTTCCCGGTCGACGAGTTGCGCGTGTACGCGTCGTCGCGCTCGGAGGGGCGCAAGCTTCCCTTCGCGGGTCGCGATGTGGCGTGCGAGGTGCTGCGCGAGGGTTGCTTCGACGGGCTCGACTTCGTGTTCGTCGACGTCGACGAACCGATCGCCGAGCAGTGGGCGCCCGTGGCTGCGGCTGCCGGCGTCACAGTGATCGACAAATCGGCCGCGTTCCGTATGGATCCCGACGTGCCGCTGGTCGTGCCCGAGATCAACGCGACGGACCTCGAGCGCATGCCGAAGGGCATCGCGTCGTGCCCGAATTGCACGACGATGGTGCTCGTCCTCGCGCTGGCGCCGCTGCACCGGGCGGCCCCCATCGAGCGCGTCGTGACGGCCACCTACCAGTCCGTGTCGGGCGCCGGGCAGGCGGGCCTGCACGAGCTCGACGAGCAGTGGACGAAGGGCGACGGCCAGGCCGACGTGCTCCGCCGCGCCGGCGCTCTCGACGGCGTCATCGCCCCCGGCGACGTTTGGGACCGGCCCATCGCCGGCAACGTGATCCCGCTCGCCGGCTCGCTCCGGGATCAGGGCTACACGTCGGAGGAGTGGAAGCTCCTCTACGAGAGCCGCAAGATCCTTCACGCCGAGAACCTGACGGTGAGCATGACGTGCGTGCGGGTGCCGGTGTACGTCGGGCACGCGCACGCCGCCAACGTCCGCTTCTCCCGACCGATGACGAAAGACGAAGCGATCGCGCTCCTGTCGGACGCGCCCGGCGTGCAGCTCGTCGACGGCGGCGACGGTCACCCGACGCCGCTCGAATCGGCGGGTGTCGACCCTGTGCTCGTGGGACGCGTCCGGGAGGACCCGTCCGAGCCTGGCTCGCTGAACATCTGGGTCACCGGCGACAACCTCCGTAAGGGCGCAGCGCTCAACGCGGTACAGATCGCGGAGCTTCTCGCGCGCGGCTGATCGCGCAATATTCGCTCGTCGTCGCGTAGGCTTTTCATGCCGAGAAGGGCAGGTGGTCCTCATGGCAGTCGATGGGAACAGCCAGCGCGGAAAGGCAGTAGAGCGAGTCACGGACGAGCTTTCCGCCGCCCAGGTCATCGGCCCGCGCAGCGCCTTCGACCTGAAAGCTGTCACGCAGGTGGTCGGGGCCATCCTGCTCGGGCTCTTTCTGATCGCGTTCCTGGCTGCCTTCCTCCCGTGGCTGCTGGCCAAGGGGATGACGTCGGCGGTCGAGGGGCTCATGCGCCAGATCGGATTCGCGCAGTTCCGCGTCGACAATCTCGTCGACTGGCTCGTCGTCTTCGCCATCGGTCTGTTTACTGTCGCCGTCTTCGTGGTCATCGGCGTCACGATCGCCGCCATCGCCAACTTCCTGGCGGCGCGGGTATCGTTCCGCCGGTTCCGGGGCGCCGCCGTGCGCGCCAGCCAGCAGATGCAGGTCGACGATCGCGAGCCCACCGCGCCACTCGAGGCCACCGGACGGGACGCACGGCCATACGAGCAACGCACGCTCGAGGAGCTCCACGCGGAAGCGCAACGCCGGGGTATCCCGGGGCGATCGAAGATGAACAAGGCGGAGCTGATCCAGGCGCTCCGCCGCCGTCCGCGCGCTGAGGTGCATTAGCGCGCCACGCGCACCTCGAGGAAGTGTCTGATCGGCGAGTCGCTGATCGGGAGGATCCCGTCGAACGGGAAGTTCAGGCTCACGACGAGCGCCAGCGTGAGCGACACGAGCAGCGCCAGCGCAGAGAGGATGAGCAGGTGTCCCCGCCGGTGGCGCGTGTCGAGCAGGTTGCTGACGATCAGCAGCGTGATGCCCATGATCGTCAGGAGCACGACCAGGGGCCACGGGATGGTCTCACCCGCCGCGTTCACGATCCGGGCTTTCGTCTCGGCCACCTCGTCGAGCCGCTCGAGCGTCTGCGCGAAGGCTGCGTTCTCCTGCGGCGTGGCCGGGTGGAGGTCGGTCGTCGCCCGGAACAACTCGCGCAGCTTCCGGTCGGCGACGGGCTCGGGTTCTCCGGTGCGCGCGAGCACAGGAAACGCGTCGTCGATCAGGGCGCGTGAATAGTCGAGAATCGCCGACCGCAGCCTGCCGCCTTCGGCCTCGGGGAACGCGCCGCTGTTCTCGTACATTGCGGTCAGCGCGGACGCCTTGGCCGCGACCTGGTCGTTCGCCGAGCGCAGCTGGTTGTACTCCGTGACGATCACGAACGCGACAAGCACCGCGTAGATCGTCGCGAGCACCTGCACCGTCACCGCCGCGGTCGGCCCACAGCGACCTCGCACCTCCGGGCTCACGAAGCGACGCATCACGCCGTCGATCACGAGGGTGAACCCGATCCCGATGGCGGCGAACGTCACGAACAGCAGCGTGCCGTTTCCCCAGCCGATGAAGGGGCGAAACGTCGACACCGCCGTGAGCACCCCCGAAGCGCGGATTGGTCGGGATGGCGGGATTTGAACCCGCGGCCTCAGCATCCCGAACGCTGCGCGCTAACCAAACTGCGCCACATCCCGAAGAGCGCTCATTGTAGGTCCGCGCTCCGCGGCGGAACCGGGGGTTCGTTCGCGTCTACGCGGGCGTGGCCGCCTCGTCGCCGACCACACGCTTCACCGTCCGCCGCAGCGTGCCCGGGTCGACGGGCTTCACGAGCTCGGCCTCGGCTCCGGCGCGCTTGGCGAGGAAGCGGTCGGCCTCGCGGTCGAGCAGCAACAAGATCAGCACGTGCGGCAGCCGACCGCCCGACTCCTCCAGGTGGAGGTCGATCGCGACCGCGATGCCGCCCATGTTCCCGATCTGGAGATCGAGCACGACGAGGTCCGGATGGTGCTCGGCGACGGCCTCCCGGACATCCTGACCGCGGGTGACCTCGATCACCTCTTGACCGGGGCCGACGAGCGCGGTCTGCACCTGTTCTCGAACCCAGCGGGCGTCGGCGGCAACGAGGACCTTCATGGGGTCGCAAAGCTATCGGGCGCGGCGCGGAACACGTGCCGGCCGACTTCGCCGAGCGCCTCGAAGTCGTACACGTCGCGGGCGAGGAACGGGACGAACGCAACCGCGGCTCGCCCGGCGCGAGCCTTGACCCCGGCGACGTGATGGCGCTCGCCGTCGGCCACGTGGCGGAAGTCCGCCAGGTTTGCGTACAGCCCCGCCAGGCGCTCGGCTGAGGCCGCGCCGTCGCCCTCGACCGTGGGCGTCGCCGCGTCCACCGCCTTCGTGGCGAGCGTCTCGGCGCGCGCCCGCAAGCCCTCGACCCGTTCGTCCCCGAAGCTCGGGTGCACGCGGTTCACGACGAGCCCCTCGACCGGGATGTCGCTCTCCGCGAGCCGTTCGGTGAAGTAGGTCGCCTCCTCGACCGCGTCCCGCCGCGGCGATGTCACGAGCACGAAGCTGCTCGACGGGTCGGCGAGCAGCGCGAGCACCTCGGTCGCGCGGTCCCGAAACCCTTCCTCCATTCCTTCGAAGGCCCTGAAGAACGCGACGACGTCGTTGATCACCTCCGAGCCGACGACCTTCGACACCGTGCGCAGAAATGCCTGCACGCCCGCTCCGACGGCCTTGAGGTACGCGCGTGTCGGCATCATCAGCAGCCGGAAGATCCGGTTGTCGAGCAGTCGGGCGAGCCGTTTGGGCGCGTCGAGGAAGTCGAGCGCGTGGCGCGTCGGTGGCGTGTCGACGACGATCAGGTCGTAACCGCCCTCCTCGTGCAGCTCGTACAGCTTCTCCATTGCCATGTACTCCTGCGTGCCCGACAGCGCGGTCGACACATTCCGGTAGAACGTGTTGGCGAGGATCCGCTGCGCCTGCTCGTCGTCGGCCGCGTGCTTGACCACGAGGTGGTCGAACGTCGACTTCGTGTCGAGCATGAGCGCAGACAGGCGCCCGCCCGGCGGAGCCTCGCCGCCGCGATCCCAGCGGTGACGTTCGATCACGTGGGGCGTGTCCGACAGCGAGTCGAGCCCGAGGGTGTTCGCGAGCCGCTTGGCCGGGTCGATCGTGACGACGACCGCGTTGCGTCCCCGTCGCGCCCCTTCGACCGCGAACACAGCCGCTGCAGTCGTCTTCCCGACGCCACCAGTGCCGCAGCACACGACGATGTGCCGTCGCTCGATGATGTCGTCGAACGACACGGCGTCCACCATCACACCGATGTGGAGACGGGGAGCGCTTTGACCTCGCGCGCGAAGGCTGCAGCCAGCTCGTCGATCTCGGCCGGGCCGATCTCCGCGGTGAACACGAACGGCAGGCGAATCTGCGGCAACGGCAGGCGCGCCGCGAGCCGCTCGGCCTGCTCCAGTTGGAGCTCGTGGCGGTGATGCCGGAAGTCGGCCGCGGCGGCGAGGTCAAGGGCTTCGCGCGGTGAGACGAACACGCCGAGCTCGTCGGCGAGTAGCTGGACGTCCTCCTGCGACACCGGCGGGCCGAGATCGGGGTAGCCGCCGTTCACGACGACCGGACCGAGCTGGACGCCGATGCGGTCCTCGAGCGCGAACGCCGTGTCGATCAGCTCGTTGACCGGCGTCTCCTCGGGGATCGTGACGAGCATCACCCGACACCGATCGGGATCCGAGAGCATCTCGATCACCTCGGTCGATTGCTTGGCAACCGGGCCGACCCGGACGGCGTCGCCGAGCCCGCGAGGCGACATCAGGAACGTGATCGCGTGACCGGCGGCCGGCGCGTCGATGAGGATGAGGTCGGCAGCGCCGCTTTGCTCGAGCGACTTCACCTTGCCGAGCACGAGGATGTCCTTCATCCCCGGGACGGCCGACGCCACGACCTCGAGCGCGCCCGACCGCACGAGTCGCTTCGAGATGCGGCGCATCCCGTGCGACTCGAGGTAGTCGAGCAGCGCCTCGTCCGGGGTGAGCGTCCGGCCGCGGATACCGGGCGCGAGCTCGGTCTCCTCGTAGCCGAGCGGAGGCTTGCCGAAGCACGCCGCCAGCCCCGATTTGCCCTCGACCTCGACGATCAGCACGCTCAGACCGGCGCCGGCGGCCGCCGTCGCAAGGGTCGCGGTCACCGTCGTCTTCCCGACCCCACCCTTGCCCGCCACGATCAAGACGCGCGGGGAGCAGAAGCTCGCGAGATCCATGTCGACAACCAGCCTAGAAGCCGACCAACTGCGTCGACGCCGACTACGACGCCTCGCTGCCGTCGCCTGTCTGGTGACCGCGGCGCTGATGATGACTGCGGTCGAGGCGGAAGGCGAAGGCGTCGCACAGCAGGCGAAGCCGCGCCTGAACGGGATCGACGTCGTGAAGGTGGACGGGCTGCTGGACCCGCCCACGGCGTCGCTGGTGCGCGACTCGATCCGGGAGGCGAACCGTCGGCGTTCGACGATGATCGTGCTCCAGCTCGACTCGGGCGGGTCGGTTGACGTCGACGTGCAGCCGCTCGTGCGCGACGTCCAGGTTTCGAGGGTGCCGGTCGTGGTGTGGGTTGGGCCGTCCGGGGCGAAGGCGAAGGGCGCGGCCACGCTGCTCGCCGAGGCGGCGCCCGTCACGTCGGTGTCGTCGGGCTCGAGCATCGGTCCCGCGGATCCGCTGCGCCTCGACGAGCCCGGGGCGACCAACCGCCGCGCCGTCACCGGTCAGCTCGAGAGGCTCGCAGCGCGATGTGCCCGGGATGAGGGCGGCGCGCGCCGGCTCGCCACCGAGAACCTGCCGGCCGACACCGCGAAGCGCGCCGGCGCGATCAACAGCGTCGAGCCCACCGTCGGCGAGTTGATCGTTTCGCTCGACGGGCAGTCTGTCCCGACCGCGGCCGGACCCAAGACGCTGTCGACAGCCAAGGTCGTGGGCAAGGGCCTGGGTCGTCGCCGTCAGCCCAACCAGGACGTGCGCTTCGACCGGCTCGACATCGGCAATCAGGTGCTGCACACCCTGATCAGCCCGTCGATCGCGTACTTGCTGTTCGTCGCCGGGCTGGCACTGATGGTGTTCGAGTTCTACACGTGCGGGATCGGCCTCGCCGGACTGGCCGGCGCCATCTCGGTCGTCGGCGCGCTGGTCGGCTTCTCGCACCTGCCGGTGGCGTGGTGGGCGGTCGCGCTCTTGATGCTCGGGATCTTCGGCTTCTCGGTGGACGTGCAGGCGGGAGGGATCGGCGCGTGGACGTTCATCGGCGGCGCGTCGCTGGTGGCCGGCTCGCTCACCTTGTACGGCGGGTCGGCGCGCCTCAACCCGCCGTGGTGGGTGCTGGTGATCGTGATCGCCGGCGCCGTGCTGTTCATGCTCGGCGCCATGCCCAGGGTGGTCCGGTCGCGTTTCTCGACGCCGACGGTCGGTCGCGAGGGCATGGTCGGTGAGGAAGGGCGGGCCGAGGTCGACGTCGCCCCCGAGGGCGTCGTCGTGATCCAAGGGGCACGGTGGCGGGCCCGCACGAACCGGGCCACACCGATCGCCGCCGGGGACGGCGTCCGGGTCGTGGCCGTCGACGGGCTCGTGCTCGAGGTCGAGCCGGAAGAAGGAGGAGCGCGGGACTACCGGGACCGGGCTCGCGGGCGCCGCCAACGCCGGGGCGGGTCGTAATCGACGGGAACAGAAGGAGCATTTCGCCTCTTGTCGAGGCCGGGGGACGGGGTTACGGTCACGCCACCTGCACGACCGGGAGGGGGCCGGTGGCGCTCCAGATGTCGGAGAGGACCTGGCAGCTGCGCGCAGCCTGCCGGGGCCCGGAATCGGCGCTGTTCTTCCCGCCGACCTACTCCGAGCGCAAGGAGGAGCGGGACGGCCGCGAGGCGCGGGCCAAGGCCATCTGCGCCGAGTGTCCTGTGCGGGCCGAGTGCCTCGAGTACGCCATCAGCATCCGGGAGCCGCACGGCATCTGGGGCGGTCTCACCGAGGCCGAGCGCCGCGTCCTGATCGAAGACGACGCTTTTTGATGAGTCCCTTACCCGGAAGAGATCCGGGCTAGGAAAAATCGAGCTTCGCCGTCTGCTTGTCCATCATGAGTCCCGCAGCGAGGCGGGGCCGGGGATCCGGTCGTCGCCGCGGCGGCGGGTGACGCCCTCGGCGTCGAGGCGGTTCAGGATCGGTAGCACGAACTTGCGGGTCGAGCCGAGCAGGTCACGCACGTCGGCCACCGTCACTGTTCCCCGCTCCCGGAGCGCCACCTGGACCCGGCGGCGAGCCTCGTCGAGCGCGCGGGCTGCGAACGCGATCCCGTCGACCTCCACGACCTGCCCGTCGCGCGCCAGCGCCCGTACCAGGCCGGGCTCAGCGCCCACCGAGGCCGGCTCCGGGGGCGAGAAGGGCGCCGCTTCGAGCGCGTCGAGCAGCTTGCGCGCCTCCGGTGAGTCGCCGACCTCTACGCGATGTGCCGCGTCGCGGACGAAGCCCCGTTCGACGACCAGCTCGTCGGCGCCCCCCAGCGCGGCGCGGAGCCGCTCGCCATCGACGCGCAGTGCGGACGCCAGCTCGGGGAGCTCGACGCCCGGCTCCAGCGGGGCCCGCTCGTGGTGGGTACGTACGCGCTCGGCGGCGGCCGCCCGCAGGTCGGCGAGCGCCTGCGGGTCGACCAGCCATTCGCCGATCCGCGCCGCGGTACCGGAGCCCGTGAGCTCGTCGGCCATCGTGACGGCCTCCGCCCTGCCGGCGCCGGCCCGCCGGCCCAACTCGTCGACCGCCAGCCACGCGTGGGCGGCGATCAGGCGCGCGCCGAGGGGAAGCCCGAGACGGGCGGGCGCGTCACGTGCTCTCCCTTCCGGGGCGACGTCGAGCACCTCGGCGCCGCCGACGGTGTCGCCCCGGCCCGAGTCACGCAGCACCAGCCGGTCGCCGGGTGCCAGCGGCACCGCCCCCGCGAGCCGCACCCTTCCGTAGCGCCGATCGGGGTCGAGCACCCGCAGGCGCGTGGCGTGCTCGCCCGAGCCCACGTAGCACTGCAACGTCGCCCGGTTGCGGAAGTCGCGTCCCGTCAACGGCTCGAGAGCCACATCGGCGACGTCGGTCAAGTGCCACTGACCGGGCCGGACGACCGCGTCGCCGCGATGGACCGCGCGGTGCTCTACGCCGGCGAGGTTGAGCGCGACGCGCGTGCCCGGCGCGGCCGTCTCCACCTTGCGGTGGGCGGTCTCGATGGCGCGAACGCGCGCCGGGCGCGTCGCCGGCCCGACTTCGATCGCGTCGTCGACGCGCAGCGTGCCGCCCGTCAGTGTTCCGGTCACGACCGTCCCCGCACCCCGCGCCGCGAACACCCGGTCTACCCAGAGCCGCGGGCGTCCCCGGTCAACCGGCGGTGGTGCCATGGCGAGCACGGAGTCGAGGGCTGATCGCACGGCGTCGATGCCTCGCCCCGACAGCGCGTCGCAGATCACGACCGGCGCGCCGCCCAGCGCCGACCCCGCGAGGTGCTCATCGAGGTCGAGCCGGGACAGCTCGAGCGTCTCGTCGTCGACGACGTCCGCCTTCGTGAGGCACACGAAGCCGTGGCGCACGCCGAGGAGCTCGACGATGCGCAGGTGCTCCTCGCTCTGGGGCATCCAACCCTCGTTCGCCGCCACGACGAGCATCACGACGTCGACGGCGCCGACCCCGGCGAGCATGTTCTTGATGAACCGCACGTGGCCGGGAACGTCGACGAAGCCCACCTCCTCGCCCGACGGGAGCTGCGTGAACGCGAACCCGAGGTCGATCGTGAGCCCGCGCGCCTTCTCTTCCGGGAAGCGATCGGGGTCGGTGCCGGTCAGCGCGAGCACGAGGGAG
>DASPXI010000093.1:0-12890 GCA_035637335.1 Acidimicrobiia bacterium | reverse complement strand
CGAGGGGTTCGCCGAGCACGTTGAGCACATGGCCGAGGACGCCTTCGCCGACCGGCATCTGGAGGTCGCGACCGGTGTTGCGCACCTTCGTGCCGCGGCGCAGTCCGTCGGTGGGCTTCATGCAGATGGCGCGGACCCGGTTGTCGCCGATCTGCTGGGCCACCTCGGCGACGATGCGGATGGCCTCCCCCTCCAGCTCGATCTCCATGTCGATGGCGGTGTTGATCTCGGGGAGGGCGTCGGGGGGGAACTCGACGTCGACGACCGGTCCGGCGATGGCGACGACGCGCCCGTCCTTCAGCTCGATCTCGGTGCGCTCGGGGGCCAGGGTCATTGCAAACGACTCCTCGTAGGTTGATGTGCCTCGGTGTTCACGGCGCGGCGTGCACCCGGAGATCCTCGCCGAACGGCTCCTCGGCGCCCTGCGCGCCAATGTTGCGGAGGGCTTCCGCTCCGCCGACGATCTCGGTGATCTCGGTGGTGATCGCGTCCTGGCGCGCCCGGTTCATCACCCGGGTGAGGTTCACGATGAGCTCGTCGGCATTGTCGCTGGCCGCCTTCATCGCCCGCTGCCGGGCCGCGTGCTCCGACGCCGCCGCGTTCAGCAGCGCGGCGTAGATGCGGGCCTCGACGTACCGGGGCAGGAGCCGTTCCAGGATCTCCCCCGGCCCGGGCTCGAACTCGTACGCCGCCCGCAGCGGCTCGGCCTGGCGGGCGCGCTCGTCTTCGTCGCGCACGATCTCGCGCTCGAGCGGCATGAGCGGGCGGACCACGACCTCCTGCGTCCCGATGGACACGAAGCGGGTGTAGATGAGCTGCACCATGTCGACGCGCCCGTCCAGGAACGGGTCGCGCACCGCGGCGCCGATGCGGCGGGCGTCCTCGTAGGACGGCTGGTCGCTGAAGCCGGTGAACGACGCCTCGACCGGATACCTCCGGTAGCGGAAGTAGCTCTCCCCCTTGCGTCCGACCACGTACACCGACGAGTCGCGCGCGAGCTCGCGATGCTCCTCGATCTCACCCTCGGCGGCGCGTAGCACCGACGAGTTGTACGCGCCGCACAGCCCGCGGTCGGCGGTAATCACGACATGGCCGACGGTGCGGATTTCGGACCGGGGCACCAGGTACGGGCTGTCGATGGCACCGCCGGCGTCGGCGAGGTCGTGGACGACCTCGGTGATCTGGTCGCTGTAGGGCACGGCGGCCTCGACGCGGGCCTGCGCGCGCACGATCCGGCTGGCGGCGATGAGCTCCATCGCGCGCGTGATCTTCTTGGTCGACTGGACGCTCCGGATGCGTCGCCGGAGGATCCGCTCCTGGCCGCCCGCCACGTCCCGCTACTCCGTCGCCAGCGTCTTGTCGGACTCGGGCTCTCCGAGGGCCTCGCCCTCGAGCGCTTCGATCGTCGTCTCCGCCGCTGCTGACGGCTGGAACATCGACTTGAAGTCGTCGACGGCCTGCTTGAGCTCGGCCTCCTCCGGGAGCTGCCCGGTGTCGCGGATCGTTGCGAGCAGATCGGCGTGACGGGTCTGGAAGTAGTCGTGGACCTCGCTCTCGAAGCGCCGGACGTCCTCGATAGGGAGGTCGTCGAGGTACCCCTGCGTGCCGACGAAGATCGAGATCACCTGGAGTTCGACCGGCAGCGGCGCGTTGAGCCGCTGCTTCAAGAGCTCGGTGAGGCGGTAGCCGCGGTCGAGCTGCGCCTGCGAGACCCGGTCGAGCTCGGAGCCGAACGTCGCGAACGCCTCGAGATCGCGGAACTGGGCCAGGTCGATCTTGAGCGTTCCGGCGACGGACTTCATCGCCTTGATCTGCGCGTCGCCGCCAACCCGCGACACCGAGATGCCGACGTCGACCGCGGGCCGGACACCCGCCTTGAAGAGGTCGTCCACCAGGTAGATCTGCCCGTCGGTGATCGAGATCACGTTGGTTGGGATGTAGGCGGAGATGTCACCCGCCTTCGTCTCGATGATCGGTAGGGCGGTTAGTGAGCCGCCGCCGCGGTCCTCGTTGAGCTTGGCGGCGCGTTCCAGCAGCCGGGAGTGCAAATAGAAGACGTCACCCGGGTACGCCTCGCGGCCGGGCGGCCGGCGGAGGAGCAACGACAGCTGCCGGTACGACTCGGCTTGCTTCGAGAGGTCGTCGTACACGACCAGCGCCGCTTCGCCGTTGTCCATCCAGTACTGGCCCAGCGCGCACCCCGCGTACGGCGCGAGGTACTTGAACACCGCCGGGTCTGCCGCCGGCGCGTTCACGACGACCGTGTACTCGAGCGCGCCGTGGGACTCGAGGGTGGCAACCGTCTGCGCGACGGTCGACCCCTTCTGGCCGATGGCGACGTAGATGCACTTCTCGCGCTGGCCGCGCTGGTTAAGGATCGTGTCGACCGCGACGGTCGTCTTGCCGGTCTTGCGATCGCCGATGATCAGCTCCCGTTGGCCGCGGCCGATCGGCGTCATCGCGTCGATGGCCTTGATGCCGGTCTGGAGCGGCTCGTTCACGGGACGGCGGAGGACGATGCCGGGCGCCTGGATCTCGAGCCGCCGGTACGTCTCGGTTGCGATCGGCCCCTTGCCGTCGATTGGCTGGCCGAGCGCGTTGACGACCCGGCCCAGCATGGCGTCCCCGACCGGGACCGACATGATGCGGCCCGTCTCCTGGACGGTGTGGCCCTCCCCGACCTCGTCGGCCTCGCCGAGCACCACGGCGCCGATGGAGTCCTCGTCCAGGTTCAGCGCCAGCCCGAGCGTCCCGCCCTGGAACTCCAAGAGCTCGTTGACGGCGGTGTCGGGCAGGCCTTGGATGCGGGCGATCCCGTCGCCGACCTCGAGCACCCGGCCCACCTTCGCCCTCTCGATCGAGGGGGTGAAGCCGCCGATGTGCTTGCGCAGCGCTTGGGCGATCTGGTCGGCGTTGATTGCGAACTCGGTCACGAGATCCTCTCTTTGAGCTCCTCGAGGCGGCGGCGGATCGTCCCGTCGATCACAGTGTCGCCGATGCGGGCGAGGACGCCGCCCAGGACGCGCGGGTCGACCACCACCTTGACCTCGACCTCCTTGCCCAAGGCCTCGCTGAGCGCCCGGGCCAGGCGTTCGCGCCGCGCGTCGTCGAGCGGGACGGCGGTGCGCACCTCGGCCACTTCGTGCTGACGGGCGCGGGCCGAGAGAGCGAGGAAGCGATCCACGATGGCGGGCAGATCACCGGCGCGGTCAGCGCCGACGACCATGGCGACGAGTCCGACGCTGGTCGGCACGGCTGTGCCGCCCATGAGCTCCTCGATCACCGCGACCCGCCGCTCCGCGGGCACCGCTCGATCGCTCAGCGCCATGCGGAGCTCGTCGTTGGCCTCGAAGGTGCGCGAGAAGCGGAACAGGTCGTCCTCGACGGCATCGACGCGCCGTTCGGCGCGCGCGATTTCGTAGAACGCCTGCGCGTACGCCTCGACCCGGCTCGGCTGTGCCATTACGGCTGCCTGCTCCCGTTCCCGCCGCGTCCGTTCCCGCTGACCTGGTCGATGTAGCTCTCGACCAGCGCGAGCTGCGTCTCACGATCCAGGTTGCGCTCGACGATCCGCTCCGCCAGCTCGATCGACAGGTCGGCCACCTGGCGCTGCAGCTCGGCGCCGACGCGCTCGGCCGCGAGGCGCGCGTCTTCCTGCGCCCGGGCGCGGATCTCGGCCGCCTCGGCCTCGGCCTGAGCCCGGATCTGGCGCTTGACCTCGTCGGCGGACTGTCGCGCCTCCTCGAGGATGCGCGCCGCCTCGTTGCGTGCCTCAGCCAGCTGGCGCTGGTACTGCTCCCGCTCGGACTCGGCCTCGGTGCGCGCTCGCTCGGCGCGCTCGAGGTCGTCGCGGATCCGCTCTTCGCGGCGCTTCATCATGTTGCGCACCGGCGGCAGCGCGTATTTCCACATCACTAGCAGGAGAACGAGAAAGGCCGCGCCGCCCCAGATGATCTCGTTCGTCTCCGGAAGGATCAGGCTCGGGGCCTTCTGGCAATCGTCGATCTTCTTGCCGTCCTCGAGCAGCTTGATGCACTCCTCCTCGGCATCGCCCGCCGGTTTGGCATGGGCGACGCCGGGAACGGCGACCACGCCGACGAGGGCGACCACGACGGCAGCGATAAACAGTCGGATCCGCATCGGTCGCTCCTAGCCGCTGATGATGAAGGACAGCACGAACCCGAACAGGGCCAGCGCCTCGGTGAACGCGATGCCCAGGAACATGGTCGTCCGGACAGTGCCTGCCGCTTCGGGCTGCCGGGCCATCGCCGTGATGGCGTTGCCGACCACGAGCCCGATGCCGATGCCTGGGCCGATCGCGGCGCCGCCGTAGACGATCCCACGGCCAATGGCTGTGAGTCCCGACTGGAGCTCACCGGCTGCTTGTTGAGCCAACAGGACGAGATCTAGCAAGGGAACCTCCCTAGTGCTCGGGGTGCATGGCAAGGCCGATGTACACGGCGGTGAGAATGGCGAAGATGAACGCCTGGAGCCCGGCGACCAGGATCTCGAACGCGGTCAGCGCGACGAGCAGCGCGAACGGGAATGTGGCCCCGACCTTGAGGAGCGCGGCGGCGCCGAAGATGGACGAGGAGAGGATCGCGAACGTCACGAGAATGAGATGGCCGGCGAGCATGTTCGCGAAGAGCCGGATGGCAAGTGAGAAGGGCCGGACGAAGAACGTCGAGACGAACTCGATGAGCACCATGAGCGGCAGGATCGCCTTCGGGACGCCCGGCGGGATAAGCGACGACTTCATGTAGCCGCCGAAGCCCTGCCTCTTGATCCCGACGATGTTGAAGATGAACCAGACGAGGAGCGCTAGGAGAAGCGGAACCGCGATGCGTGCGTTCCCGGGGAACTGGATGAAGGGGACGATCTCGAAGATGTTGACGATGAAGATGAAGAAGAACATCGTCGTCAGGAAGGGCAGGTAGCCCATCCCCTCGGGGCCGATCGTCTGCAGGATGATGCTCTCGCGGACGAACTCCACGCTGGACTCGGCGAGGTTTTGCACTCCCGTCGGAACCAATGCTCCCCGCCGCGCCGCGGCGAAGAAGAATGCCAATGTGATCACGACCGCGACGAGATAGATGAGGACGGTCTTGTTGATGGCGTACGGCGTGTCCTTGAAGAAGATGTCGGGCCAACGCGTGAGGTGCGTGATCGGTGGAAATTCGAGACCGAGGAGCGTCACGACGCGTGTCCCTTGCGGTTGGTGACAGCGAGCCGATCACGCCGCAAACCGGGTGCGGCAAGCGAGAAGCTGACGGATCGTAGCTCCCAGAACAGCAACCCCAGATGGGTGACGAAGAGAGTCAGGCCCAGGACCACGATGTCGACCCAGCCGAACAACGCCTGGGCCACGACCATCACGACCACGATCGACACCATGCGAAACAGGAATCCGCCCAACGCGACGGCGAACAGCGCGTTCCCCGACCGTCGCGCGCCCCAGTCGAGGGTGAGTGCGGCGGCGAAGAAGTTGAGCAGGCAGACGGCCAGGCCCAGGGCCGCGCTGGCAGCTCCGTCGACGCCCCGGATCGCCCCGGCGACCAGCACAACCGCGGGGGCGATGAGCAGCCCGTGGCGGGCCAAATCGGCTGCGATCCTCTTCTCTACCGGGGGCGGCGCGTCCACGGCTTGCCCTCCTCCTCGCGCTCGACCTTTGCCTTGTAGCGGTAGATGGTCCGTATGCACACGCCTGTGATGCCTAGCGTCGAGAGCGCCACGACCAGGACCGGCGCTGTGCCGAGCCGGCCGTCGAGCCACAGGCCGAACAGCGCAAACAGCACTGGCGTCGCCGCGAACTCGAACGCCTGTGCGAGCGCGTCGCCGAAGCCACGATTGAGGGCCTGACGCTCGGCCCACCGCCGCTCGCCGCCCGCCCCTACGTCCCCCGCTGCGCCCGGATGCACGATCCTTCGCCCTACTCGCCCACTCAGGTGAGCTTGTGAATACAATCACAATCTAGCCCGGCGCCCGAGAGGGCGTCAACTCAGGAGTCTTTCGCCTCCGGCCCCGGGGAGGCCAAAGCGCCGGGAGTGTCTCTTAGGCCCCGGTGTGCTCCTGCTGCTGGCGGCGAGCGGCGAGGTCGACGACGTCCTCGCCGTGGGCGGCGGCATCCCGGGCTTCGAGCGCGGCGTCGCGGGCCGAGCGGACCCCGGGGTGGAACACGACGTAGAGGAGGAGGCCCAGTGCCGCGATCCCGACCGGGAGCAGCGCGTTCCCCTGATTCGTGTAGGTCGGGACGAGGACGAGGCCGGACAGCACTGCCGTCCAGAGCCACAGGATGGCGACCGTTCGTCGCGTCGTATGGCCGAGACGCATCAGCCGGTGGTGCAGGTGGTCCTTGTCGGCGACGTGGAACGCGGTTCGCCGGTACACGCGGCGGAAGAACGAGAACGCCGTGTCGAGGATCGGGATGCCGAGGATCACGACCGGGATGAAGAGCGGCGCGAAGAAGAAATAGGTCTGGCCGCTGAACTGGTCCGCCGTGCGGCCGCCCACGGTGATCGTCGTCGTCGCCATGAGGAGCCCGAGGAACAACGACCCGGCGTCGCCCATGATGACGCGCGCCGGGTTGAGGTTGTGGGGCAGGAACCCCACGCACACGCCGACGGCGATGATCGCGACCAGAGGGGCGACGTTCGATCCCTCCAGCAGACCGGCTTTGAACAACCGGTCCGAGTAGAGGAAGAAGGCCGAGCCGGCGATGGCGACGATGCCGGCCGCGAGGCCGTCGAGCCCGTCGATGAGGTTGATCGCGTTCGCCATGATCACGACCGTGAGCACGGTCACCAGGGGCGCGAGGTCGGCCGACAGTACGACGTAGTCGTACCGGGCAAACGGGACCCGGAAGTAGAGCATCGTCACGCCGAACAGCGAGAGGACGCTGCCGGAGAGCACCATGCCCGCAACCTTCGCCGGCGGGGACACGCCTCCCCTTCGCTCCCACAGGTCGTCGACGGCGCCGACCACGAACATCACGGCTGCCGCCACCATGACACCGATGGGTTCCACTGCGCTGTCGAACATCTCGTGGAACTGCGGGACCTGCGATGCAACCGCCATGGCGACGAGGAACCCGCCGAACATCGCGGCGCCGCCCAGCGTCGGCGTGGCCCGCTCGTGCACGCTCCGGGCGCCCGGGACCGAGATCGCGCCGATCCACACCGCGACCCGGCGGACGACGAACGCGAGCAGGAACGTCGTGAGCGCGGCGACCGACAGGACGAGGGAGTACCCGGCCACGGGTTACCTCACCTCGAGGAGCGTCACGGGCGGGCGAGCTCGGGGTACGGCGTGTACTTCGAGCACAGACGGGCGGCGGCGTCGCGCACGTCCGTCGCGACCGTGTCGTCGTCGGGCTTACGCAGCACGGTTGCGATGAGGGACGAGATCTCTGCCATCTCCGGTTCGCCCATCCCGGCAGTTGTCACGGCGGCGGTCCCGAGCCGCAACCCGCTCGTCACGAACGGCTTCTCGGGGTCGTTGGGGATAGCGTTCTTGTTCACCGTGATGCCGGCGCGATCGAGCGACTCCTGGGCCTTCTTGCCGGTGACGCCGAACGGGCGCAGGTCGACGAGCATCAGGTGGTTCTCGGTCCCGCCCGACACGATGCGGAATCCCTCGTCCGCGAGCCCGCCGGCGAGCGCCTGCGCGTTGCGCACGATCCCCGCCGCGTAGTCGCGGAAGCCGGGCTGGGCGGCCTCGTGAAAGGCCACGGCCTTGGCCGCGATCACGTGCATGAGCGGCCCGCCCTGCAGACCCGGGAACACCGCCTTGTCGATAGCGGCGGCGTACTCGTCGCGACACAGGATGCACCCGGCGCGCGGGCCGCGCAGGGTCTTGTGGGTCGTGAGGGTGATGACGTCCGCGTACGGCGCCGGCGACGGGTGGACACCGCCGACGATCAGCCCGGCGATGTGCGCGGCGTCGACCATGAACAGCGCGCCGACCTCGTCGGCGATATCGCGGAACGCGGCGAAGTCGATGAGGCGCGGGTAGGCGGTTGCTCCGGCGACGATCATCTTCGGCCGCTCGCGGCGAGCTAGATCGCGGATCTGGTCGTAATCGAGAGTCTCGCTCTCGTCGTCGACGCCGTAGGCCACGAATTCGTAGAGCCGTCCACTGAAGTTGACCGGCGATCCGTGCGTGAGGTGGCCGCCCTGGTCGAGGCGCATCCCCATGACCTTGTCGCCCAGCGCGAGTAGCGCCATGTAGGCGGCCATGTTGGCGCTGGCGCCCGAGTGAGGTTGCACGTTCGCGTGGTCGGTGCCGAACAGCGCGCACGCGCGGGCGCGGCCGAGCTCCTCGGCGTCGTCGACCACATAGTTGCCGCCGTAGTACCGCTTGCCGGGGTAGCCCTCGGAGTACTTGTTCGTGAGCACGGAGCCCTGCGCCGCCAGCACCGCGAGTGACGTGAAGTTCTCCGACGCGATGAGCTGGATCGTGGTGTTCTGCCGCTCGATCTCGCGCCGGACGACGTCGGCGATCTCGGGATCGGTTGCGGCCAGAGCGTCGAAAGGATCGGTCATGACTCTCCCCGCTCGATGTCGGTGATCTGCTTCACGCGCCGCTCGTGGCGGCCGCCTTCGAATCCTGTCGACAACCACAGGCGGAGTATCTCGTCGGCGAGCCCCTCCCCGACGACGCGCCCCCCCATGGCCAAGACGTTGGCGTCGTTGTGCTCTCGTGACACTCGGGCCGTGTACAGATCGTTGCACAGGGCCGCCCGGATGCCCCGAACTTTGTTGGCTGTGATCTGCTCACCCTGCCCGCTCCCCCCCAGCACGATGCCCCGCTCCGCCTTCCCTTCGGCGACGGCCCGGGCCACGGCGGCGCAGATCGGCGGGTAGTCGACCGGCTCCTCGGAATGCGTGCCGAGGTCGTCGACGGTGTGCCCGTCCTCCTTGAGGACTCCCTTGAAATGCTCCTTGAGGCGGTAACCCGCGTGGTCGGAGCCGATCGCGATGTGCACGGACGCCTCCTCGGAGCCACGCGACGAGCCGGCAGCAAGGTCAGCCTACCGGTCGGCTTGTTCGTCAATGCGGAGGGCATCGAGGGCCCCTCTTGCTCCGCGGCTAGACCATCACGACCGCGTACCCTCGGCCCGTGGTCCGCCCCGACGAACAAGAGGAGTTCCCGAAGGTCACCGTCGCGTTTCTCCGACGCGTGGAGGAGCTGTGCCCCCGGCGCGTCGCGTTCGAGCACCACAATCGCCGCGGGAACCGCACGGCGCCCGCCCAGTGGCGCGTCGCAAATCAGCTCATGGACCATGCGCGCGTCGCGCACATCGAGCTCGGGCCACCCTCCCCCGTCGCGTTCACACCGCTGCCCGACCTTGTACCCGAGGAGCGACGCGTCTACGACACCGCCGCCCGGTGGTATCTCCAGCTGTTCGGCAATCGGGCCGTCCGCACCGTGGACGTCGACGACCTGGACGAGTGGGAGACACCCGTCCCCGAGCTCGGGGTTCGACTCGTGGGCCCCGCCGGCCTCCCGGTCGAGGACGGCGACGGCCAGGCCGAGCTGCGCTTGTTGCGCATCGGCGGCGCCGAGCCCGACTCCACTGATCCCCTGGGCTCCGTCGACGTCCGCTTCGCCCTGCTTCGCCGGGCCGGCTGGCTCGCCGGGCGATCGGTGCGGCTCGTGCATGCCGACCTGCTGTTCGGAGCTCTCGTCGAGCACGAGATCGCGGTCGACGCTGCGCTGGACCAACTGCGTCCCTGGCTGCACGAGCGATTCGGCGCCGTGCGTGCCCGTGTCGACAATCCCGTTCCCCGTCCCGGCCTCGAGTGCGGTCGGTGCCGGTTCGTCGCCGGCTGCGCGGCTCATGGCTGACGATCTGCGGCCCGAGATCCTGACCCTCAGCCCGTCGTCGGTTGAAACGTGGCGCCGCTGCCGGCGCGAATTCCGCAACGCTCACCTCTTGGGGATCCCCGGCAGTGACGAAGGCCCGTCTCCCGATCAAGGTCTCCTCGTGCACGACCTGCTTCGTCATCTCCACCGCAACGGCTCGTGCCGCGACACCGGGTACGTCGACGACGTGCTCGTCGCCCATGGCCTCCCGGCGACGAGCCCCATCCGGGGCTACGTCGAACGCCACGTTCGCCGTTGTCCGCCCGAGTTCGACGACGCTCGGCACGAGCTGGAACGGGCGCGGTTTCACCGGCGTCCGGCCCCCATGTTCATGGCGACCGGGCGCATCGACGCGGTCTGGATCCATGACGGCATGCTCGATGCGCGCGACTACAAGACGGGACGGATGGAGTGTGATCGGGTGAGCGATGACGCGCGCGCGCGGCTCCAAGCCTGGCTGCTCGCTCCTGTGGCCGCCCGTCGCGGCTTGCAGTTGCGAGTGAGCTACGAGTGCCTCGCCGCCGAAACCATCGACGATCCCCGTCCGTTCGAGCCGGACAGCGACGAGCTCGACGCCATCGAGGAAGAGCTACGAGGTGTCGCGGAGGTCATCTGGCGCGAGCAAGACTTCCACGGCGCTGCCGACCGCGAGATCTGTGGAGCTTGCCGCTACCGCTCGATCTGCACCGACAGCGCCGCGCCGGCGGACACGGTCTGGCCGATGGTCGAAGGCGACGAGACCGAGGTGATCCCCGCCGACCGGTAGCGTCATCGCTTGTGATCGATCCCCGCACGCCCGTGCTCGTCGGCGCGGGCCAGGTGATGCAGCGGCTCGACGATCCCAGTCAGGCCCGCGAGCCGATCGACCTGCTCGAAGACGCCGCCCGTGCCGCGGGCGCCGACGCCCGCTCGACCCGGTCCGTGCTCGGGATGCTCGACACGATCGCCGTCGTCGACATGGTGTCGTGGAAGTACCCCGACCCGGGTGCGCTGCTCGGCCGGCGGCTGGGCGTCGAGCCCCGCACGACGATCACGACCACGTTGGGCGGCAACTCACCCCAACTCCTCGTCAACGAGCTCGCAGCCACGGTCGCGCGTGGGGATGCGCGAGCCGTGCTCATCGGTGGCGCCGAATGCGTGTACACACGCTGGCGGGCCCGCCGCGAGCCGAAGACGTGGCTGGACTGGACGCGCGCCGACGACCCGCCGTGCCCGAACGTGATCGGCGACCCCCGTCCCGGCACGAACGACTACGAGATGGCGCACACCGCCCTCGCGCCCACGCACATCTACCCCCTGTTCGAGACGGCGGTCCGCGCCGCGAACGGACGTGACGTGGATGACCACCAGCAGCTCGTGAGCGAGCTGTGGTCGACGTTCGCGGCCGTCTCCGCCCGGAATCCCTACGCGTGGTCACGGGTGCCGTACTCCGCCGCGGAGATCCGCGAGCCGTCGCCCGACAACCGGGTCGTGACGTTTCCGTACGTCAAGCGGATGTGCGCCAACATCGACGTGGACCAGGGCGCAGCGGTACTCCTGTGTTCGTACGAAACCGCCCGAGATCTCGGTGTGCCCGACGACCGTCTCGTCTTCCCGCTCGGGGGTGCCGACGCCCACGATCATTTCTTCTTCAGCGAGCGACGGTCGCTTGCCGCGTCGCCCGGCATCGCGGCCGCGGGACGCGCTGTGTTCGAGGCGGCCGGCACCGACGCCAACGATGTGGCGCGCTTCGACCTGTACTCGTGCTTCCCGTCCGCCGTCGAGATCGCGCTCGAGGCGCTCGGTCTCCGCGGACCGGATGGAGGTGACCCGAGGCCGCTCACGGTCACGGGCGGTCTCGCATTCGCCGGTGGTCCGGCCAACAACTATCCAACGCACGCGATCGCAGCGATGGTCGACGCCTGTCGCCGCGACCCGGGGTCGGTAGGGATGGTGAGCGCGATCGGGTGGTACGTCACCAAACATTCGATCGGCCTGTACTCGACGACCCCGCCGAAGCACGGCTTCACGCGCGTCGAGCCAGCGCGCACGCAAGCAGAAGTCGACGCGCTCCCCCGCCGCGACCCCGCCGGCCCCTATGAAGGTTCGGCAACCGTCGAAGCCACCGCCGTGGTCGTCGAGCGCGACGGCACGCCCACAGTGGCGATCGTGTCAACGCTCACACCTGACGGCCGGCGCGCGCTGGCCAACACCGGCGACACCGACGCGATGGAGGACATGACCGAGAAGGCGTGGGAAGGCCGCACCGTGAAAATCCGCACCGACGGGACGGTGAACGTCCTGGCTTGAGTGACCGCTCTGCCTACCTCGCCAGCGCGAGCGTCCGTCCGACTTCTTGAAGCCACTCTTTCGGGCGTGCAGTGGCGTCGTGCCAGGTAACCGGCACAATGCGCCAGCCCTCGCTGACAAGTCCTGCCATACGACGACGATCGCCATGGAACGCGCGGCGACCGCCGTGCGTCGCGAAGCCATCGGCCTCGACCGCGACGCGGAAGCTCGGCCACGCGAAGTCGAGACGGTAGCGACGTCCGGCAACCTCGACCGGCTGCTGACGGACCGGCTTCGGCAGCCCGCTCCGAAGTAATAGCCGCCAGACTTTCACTTCGAGCCTGTGCTCGAGCGCTGCGGCCTTTTCGCCGCGTCGGTCCAGGATCTGTCGCAAGCTTGCGGTTCCGGCACGCCCACTGCCGCCGAGAGCGTCGAGAGGCGCACGCAGGAGCCGCTCGCTGACGCGCCCTTGCCGGAACCCGTTTTCAACCGCCGCCTCCAATGACTCCTCATCAAGCACGCCGGCGAGATCGATGAGCGTGCGCGCCGGGGTAGTGATCGGAATGCAGCCCAAGTGCGTTCGGTCCGGCCGCGGGAGCTCGTCGGTTCTGTGCACCGTCAGCTTTGTCGTGCGAAGCTTGCGATCGGCCGGAACCCACAGCTCGACGGTGCTCCCGCTGACGCCCTCGAGATCCCAAAGGACTCCCGCCGCCCGGTGCGAGACCACCGCGCCGTCACCTCCCCAGAGACACGCGGCC
>DASPXI010000092.1:0-21794 GCA_035637335.1 Acidimicrobiia bacterium | reverse complement strand
GCCGGTAGAGCCGGCCGCGTTGAACAGTCCGGCATACGGGGCGGGGATGCCGCCGAAGGTCAGCCACGGCGTAGCTCCCTGCAGCGCCTGCAGCCGCATGCTCGCCTCGTCCGGGCTGGCTGGCATCGGATTGCTACCGCCGTCGATGTAGACGAGGCCCGAGAGATCCTTGGCACCCGGTTGTCCGCCGAAGTCCCACGTCGCGTACGCAGTCGTGATGGTGCCGCCGAGGGAGTGTCCGCCGAGCACGACCTTGCCGCCCTTCTCCTTCGCGGCCTTGACGACGCGCCGCATGTCTTCGACCGCGACTCGCATGCCCCACTCGCGTGCGAACGCCACGTCCCCGTCTGGGATGAATTGAAAGTGCTTGGTGATGCTCTGATCGGTGACGAAGCCGAGGTAGTAGTCGAAGATCTGCTTGGGGGTGGCCTTTCCCTTCTTGGCCTCGTTGAGCACCGAGTGGTCCTCGAGCAGGTTCTCGCGGCGCTCGATCGCCCACACCTGCCATCCCTTTGCCTTGCGCACGATGTCTTTGGCCAGCGGTTCGAAGTAGGCCGCGCTCGCCGACGTGCCCGGGACGAGGATCAGAACGTTCTCGGCGTCACTCGGACCGGTCTCGATCACGCCGACCTTGTTGTACTTGGCGGGGGTTCCGGGCGAACTGAAGCCTGCGAGCCGATGGAACCTGACGTCGACCTTTGGCGCGGAGGGCGCGTCGCCGGCCGCCGACGTCGCCGAGACCGGCGCTACAGCCAGGCCGATCGCCACCGACACCAGGAGCAGCGCGCGAAGAAGCGCCCTGTGCAGCGAGGTCCTCATCGTGCCTCCTCCGGCGCCGGGATCGGCAGGGCTCAGCGCGGAGACAGCAGTCTTTCAGTTACTCAGTGCTTCCTGACGGCAGTCACGACTCGCGCGGGAGCGCCGGCCCCGGGATGACGGGGAGCTCGGTGAGGCCGCGGAGGACGAGGCCGTCGCCGTGACCCCAGTGCAGGTCATCGGGCGCAACGCCCAGCCGAAGGTGCGGGAAGCGGTGCAGCAACGACTCCAGCGCGAGCTGTCCTTCCATCCGCGCGAGCGCGGCGCCGAGGCAGAAATGGATGCCGTGGCCGAACGCAATGTGATGGACATCGGTGCGATTGATGTCGAGCTTCTCCGGCTCGGCGTACTTGCCGGGGTCCCGATTCGCCGCCGCCAGCGAGATGATGACTTGCCCCCCGGCGGGGACGGTGACGCCTCCGATCTCGACCGGCTCGGTCGCGTATCGGAACGTCGAGTGCGGAACCGGGGAGTCGTAGCGAAGGAGCTCCTCGATGGCGGCTGGGATCCTGCTCGGATCGGAACGAAGCGCGGCGAGCGCGTCCGGGTGCCGAAGCAGCGCGACGATGCTGTTTCCGATGAGGCTGGTGGTCGTGTCGTGGCCGGCCAAGATCAGCTGAAAGATGGTCGAGAGCAGCTCCCGCTGGTTGAGGCGTTCGTCTCCGTCGCGGGCGGCGATCAACCCGCTGATGAGGTCGTCGCCAGGAGCGCTCTGTTTCGTCTCGACGAGTTCGGTCAGCTTCGCGACGACGGCGTCGGAAGCGGCCTTTGCGGCCGCGTACGCGAGCGGCGTCGGCGTCGGCGACAATAATGCACGCAGATTCTTCCCGAGCGAGTCCCGCTCCGCCGGGGGCACCCCCAGGAGCTCGCAGATGACCGTGTAGGGCAAGGGCAACGCGAAGCTGGCAACGAGGTCGACCGTGCTGTCCGGGCCCTGGGCGGCAACGTCGTCGAGGAGGTCGTCCACGATCCCTTGCACGTGTGGGCGCAACGCCTCGATCCTGCGCACCGAGAACGCCGATGAGACAAGGCGGCGCAAGCGGGTGTGGTCGGGCGGGTCGGCGACCAGCATGTGATGGGCGAAGTCGGGCCCGGGGAGTCCCTCCGCGACGGTCTCGGAGCTTGCCGACTGCGCCGCCTGCATGTCCTTGGAGAGCCGCTGATCACTCAGCGCGGCCCGGGCGTCCTCGTGTCGAACGACGAGCCACGCGTCGTGCCCGTCGACGAGCGTGACCCGGTGGACCGGGCCACGCTCGCGGACGTCGGCGAACAGGGGGAACGGGTCGTCTTGGTCGTACCCGCCCCACGCCTCGAAGGCCTGCGCGGTGGCAGTCACCGGCGAGGCTCGATGTTCTGGTTCAGGTGGAACACGTTGTCCGGGTCGTACGTCGCCTTGATCCTGGCCAGGCGCTCGTAGTTGCGGCCGTAGTTGGCTTCGATCCGGCCTTGGTCGTCGGTTCCCATGAAGTTGACGTAGCCACCGTCGGTTCCCGAGTACGGGTGGATCGCCGACCAGTAGTTGCGAACCCACTCGGTGTTGGCGGCATTGTCGGCCGGGTCGGGCCACATACCGGCGATCACGCAGGCGAAGCTCACGTCGCGGTATGCGAACGCGGTCTCGTCGGGACGGACGCGCTGCACGGCCCCGTCGATCGGGTACACATGCATCGTCGACTCGACGCACGGGACCTGTGGGCCGTGCTCGACGTGCGCCCGGATCGCGTCGTCAGTGAGCTCCTTGACGAAGTCCGCCTTCCAGTAGTGCTGGAGCCCGGGCGGCAGCAGGGCGTCGAACGCGCTGTTCAGCGCCGGGTACGGCATCGGGCCGACGTGCTCCGCGACCACCGGGCCCGCGTCGCGAAGCGGCTTGATGACGCCTTCGGCGTCGCCGTGCGGGCCTGACCAGCACGTCACGACGGCGCACAGCGTGTCGCCGTGACGGTCCTCGGGGATGAACGGCAACGGCGGTGCGATCTGGAAGGCGAAGAACGCGCCGAGCTCCTCGGGTGCCTGCGCGATGTAGTCCCGGTAGAACCTCAGCACGTCGCCCGCGGTGTCGAGCTCGAAGAAGATCGGTCCGCCGTAGATCTCGCCCACGGGATGCAGGCGGAACTCGAGCGATGTCACGACGCCGAAGTTGCCACCCCCTCCGCGCAGCGCCCAGAAGAGATCGTCGTGCTCGTCTTCGCTTGCACGAAGCAGGCTTCCGTCGGCCGTAACCACATCGGCGGCCACGAGGTTGTCGCACGACAGGCCGTACTTGCGGGCAAGGTAGCCGATGCCGCCGCCGAGCGTGAGCCCACCGACGCCGGTCGTGGAGATGATTCCGCCCGTCGTTGACAGTCCGAACGCGTTCGTGGCGTGGTCGAAGTCGCCCCACACCGCCCCGCCACCGGCGCGGGCCAGAGCGTTGGCCGGGTCGACCTGAACGCTGCGCATCTGCGACAGGTCGATGACCAGACCGTCGTCGGTCGTGCCGAAGCCGGGGACGCTGTGGCCGCCACCGCGGACCGCGAGGTCGAGGCCTTGCTCGTGGGCCGTTTGCACCGTGGCGATCACGTCGGCGGCGTCGGCGCAACGCACGACCGCTTGCGGTTTGCGATCGTGCATCGCGTTGTAGACCTTACGGGCTTCGTCGTAGTCGGGAGCGCCGGGTTCGATGATCTGTCCGCGCACTCGCTCCCGGAGGCTGTCGATGCTTGCGGCCATGGTGTCCCCCTCGGGTTGGAGATGTTGGGATCACCATGAGGCACCCGGCCTAAGAGCGCATCGGCGAGACACCCCATTTCGAGAACCTCGTGTCATGGGTGATTCCGCCCATGACCTCAGCCGTTGTGGTTGACGATCTGATTCTCGAAGGCGAACGCCGTCGCGGCGGCGCGCGAGGAAACGCCGATTTTGGTGAAGATGTTCGAAAGGTGGCGTTCGATGGTCTTCTCGCTCAGGCTCAGATCGGCCGCCATCTGCTTGTTGGTGCTGCCCGACGCGACGAGACGGAGCACCTCGGCCTCTCGGGGCGTGAGCCCGCTCGGCAGCGCGGGAGCGCCGGCTTGCAGCGTCAGGACCTGTGCGCATTCCCCGTCGGCGCCCAGTCGCTCGAAGATCGCGAGGGCAGCACGGAACGACGACTCGGCGCCCTCGTCGTCTCCGACCGCCCGGCAGGCTGCCCCGAGAATCCGGCGGGTCGTCGCCATCTCGTAGGGAAGATCGAGCATCTGCCACCGCTGCAGAGCCTGTCGAAGACGGCCGCACGCGGTCGCGCCATCCGGCCGCCGCCAGGGCGAGCGCTCCCTCCGCATACTCGGCTATGCCGCGCAGCCACGGGGTCGGGTACGCGTCCGCGATGACGACCAGTTCGTCAAGGGCGACACGCGCCACGTCGAGAGAACACGCGGCAATTGCGATCTCCACCTGCGCCGGCAGGAGCTTCGCTCGCGCCAACCGGTTCCATGTCTGCTCGGCGAGCGCAGTCGTGATGCTGCGCGACGCGATGTCGACCCGGCCCTGGGCGAGGCGCAGCAGCGCGAGGCCCGGTTGCGGGTCGAAGCCGAGCTCCTCGGCGCGGCGGAACTCGGCCTCGGCGCCCTCGAAGTCGCACATGCGGCGACGAATCTCACCCACCTGGTAGAAGGCGGCGCCGACGTTGGGCACGTGGAGTTCGGTGAGCTCCGCGCAGGCTCGCCGCGCTTCTGCTTCCGCTTGCGCCCATGCGCCCTTCAGTTTCAACAACTCGGCCCGGTGCAGTCGGCAGAGCCCCGGATAGAACGTCGACTCTTGCGTGGTGGCCCACTCACCGCCGACCTCGGTCCATTCCGCCGCCCGCTGGAGATCGCCGATCTCGTCGCAGGCGGAGATGAGGCTGCAGTAGACCTTCCCGACGACGAACTGGCCGAGCCGGCCCTCGGCGCCGAGCAGCATCGCCTCGTCGAAGAGGGCGAGGCCCTCGGCGGGCGTTCCGAGGGTGATCAGGAGACGTCCCTTGCATTGCAGCGCGTCGGCCTCGACGTCGGCATCGCGGAGACGCCGACCGACATCGACCGCGCGTCCGGCTTTCTCGAGGGCGAGCTCGAGCGCGCCGCTCCCGTTCGCTACCTCCGCCTCGCGCTCGAGCAGCACTCCGTGTTCCGGCGACTCGGGCTGGTCCTCGAGGAGCCGCTTTGCTCGCTGGAGCCACCCGTTCGCGACCGCGCGGCGGCCCTTGAAGCAGTAGTAGTCGTAGAGCAGGATCGCGGATCTGGCCGCATGCCGCGCATCGCCTTCGGCTTCGAAGCGTGCGTACGCACGCTCGCGGGCGGCAATGCACTGGTCGAGCTTGGCCCAGCCACCATGCGGCGTCGGCGAGCGCCTCCAAGGTCTGAGCGTCCTCGATGGTGGACAACTCGAGCGCAGAGAGGGACCGATACACCTCGGCCCAGTCCTGGTGGGCGAGAGCGGTGCGAGCTCGCTCGACCGGCTGATCCCGTGTCCCTGCCACTCGCCCATCACCTCCGACAGGAATTGTGGCAGGTGGGGGCCCTCGGGCGGGTGCGCCGATCGGCCTAGCTGCGATCCTCACCGTCCACGCCCATGGCGTCGTACAGGAACGTGAGCGTGGTGTCGAGCATCTCGTCGGTGACGGCGCTCGGGTTGGCGAGGCGGACGATTCCGAGGCCGTTGAAGAGGGCCAGCGAAATCTCGGCGAGGTCACGTGTCGGGTACTTCGGGCTCCCACCGACGACGGTGTACTCGTGCTCGATCAGCTGCTGCACCTGCGCGCGTGACCGTTGAATACTGGCCGCCAGCTTGGCCTGCGCTTCGGGATTGCGCCGTGCGTACAGGACGAACTCCATCCAGAGCGCGACGAAGTCCTCGCTCCAGAACATGTCGCTGCGGACGATCTCGCGGATGCGCGGGAACTGCTCTTCCTTGGCGTGGGGGCCGCTCTCCAGGACCTCGCTCACGACCGCGAATTCACGGTTGACCCGGTCGTCGAGGAGCTCGAGGAACAGGTCGTCCTTGCTCTTGAAGTTGGAGTAGACGGCGCCCTTGCTGAAGCCGGCGGTGGCGGCCACCTCGTCGAGGGTGGACTCGTGGAATCCATTACGGGCGAAGACGATCGCGGCGGCGTCAAGCAGGTGCTGGCGGGTCATCGCCCGTCGGCGCTCAGGAGTGAGCGGTTCGAAGGCCACCGGAAACCCCCTTGACATACCGGCCATCCCTTTTGATACTAGCAAGTATGCAGGCGACGATTCGGAATCTCACTAGCCAGAGGGTAGCCGATCCCGACCGTGCCGAGGCCAAGGCGTGGGTTGTCCGTCGCTTGAACTGGGAGCACCGGCTCCGAGAGCTCGAGGCCACTCGAGGTGCAGCCACGGCGGCGGCGGGCCAGCAAGCGGGCGGGGGACCGGGGCGCGCCGTCGCCCGGCGTGACCAGGTTGCCAGGGCGAGCTGAGATGCGAAACGAAGCCCGCACCGAGGCGCTTGAGTTCGACCCGTTCGAGCTGCCCGACACCATCCAGCTCGGCGGAGTCGACGACCCCTATCCGTATCTCGCCGCCGCGCGCCGCAAAGGCCCCGTGCTGCTCGAGTGGCCGTTTCCGGAGGACATCGCCGCCGCCGACGGGGAGTACGAGCCGTCGTTCGGCGTCTTCGGCCACGACGAAGTGGTTGCCGTGCTGCGCGATCACGAGACGTACTCGTCGCAGGTCCTGGCCGAGATCATGGGCCCGATGCTCGGCCACACCATGATTGCGATGGACGAGCCCGAGCACCGGGCCCACCGCGCGCTCGTCGCGCCGGCATTTCGCCCCAAGCTCCTGGCTCGCTGGGAGCAAGAGCTCGTCCGGCGGGTCGTCGACGAGCTGATCGACACGTTCGCGCCACTCGGTCGTATCGACCTTGTCCGCCGGCTGACCTTCGCGTTTCCCGTGCGGGTGATCGCCCGCATCCTCGGGCTTCCCGAGCACGACTCCCCCCAGTTCCAGCGTTGGTCGCTCGAGCTCATCAGCGTCGTCGTCAACTGGGATCGGGGGATCGAGGCCTCGAACGCGCTCCGCGATTACTTTGCCGAGCAAGTAGCGCAGCGCCGCGCCCGGCCCCGAGACGACCTCATCAGTGAGCTCGTCGACGTCGAGCTCGACGGTCACCGGCTCAGCGACGAGGAGATCTTCTCGTTCCTCCGGGTCCTCCTGCCGGCGGGTATCGAGACGACCTATCGCTCGCTTGGCAACCTGCTGTACGCGTTGCTCACCCACCCCGATCAGCGCGACGAGCTCGTGCGGCGGCCGGAACTGCGCGCATCCGCGATCGAGGAGGGGCTGCGCTGGGAGTCGCCGGTCGTGCTGGTTCCGCGCCGAAGCGTCCGGGACGCCGAGTTGGCCGGTATTGAGATCCCCGCCGGGCGCGACCTGAATGTCTTCCTCGGATCCGCGAACCGTGACGAGCGTCGGTATGCCGAGCCCGACCGGTTCGACATCCACCGCACGCCGGTACCACACGTGTCGTTCGGGTCAGGACCGCACATGTGCCTCGGGATGCACCTCGCTCGTATGGAGACTCGCGTCGCGCTGGATGCCGTCCTCGAACGCCTTCCGGACCTCCGCCTCGATCCCGATGCGCCGCACCCCAGGGTCGTCGGCACTGCCTTCAGGTCGCCCGACAGCCTGCCCGCCTGTTTCACGGCAAGCTCCTGAGCTTCACGCGGCTTATCGCGCGTTGTGGAAGATGATCCCGAGCGCGAGCCGCCGGCCGGTATGAACCGTGCTCACGCCGTGACGCATCGTGACTCGCTTGGGACCGCGAGCCCCGGGCACCGGGCGGTGCCGGGTAGCGAACATCACCGCCTCACCGCGTCCGAGGTTCACCACGCCGGGGCGTGACTGCGCGCGCGGGCGCTGCTCGACGAACACGTTCTCGCCGCCCGTGAAGTCGACGCCGGGAGTGCTGAGCATGATCGTGACCTGGAGCGGGAACGCGACGTCGCCGTAGATGTCCTGATGCAGGCAGTTGTAGCCACCGGCTTCGTAGCAGAGGACGAGCGGCGTCGGACGGTGTTGGCCGGCATCCGCGCACATCGCGAGGAGCTCGTCGAGGTCGGGAGGAAAGGCCGGGTCTCCGAGTTGTTCCGCCCACCGGTTCGCGATTTCGGCGAGGGGCGGATAGAGGCTGACGCGCAGACGCTGGACAACGGGCGGTAGCGGCTCGGCGAAATACCGGTACATGCCCTCGCCGAAGGCATGCCGCGACATCACCACGGTGCTGCGAAAGCGCTCGTCGACGTCGAAAGTGTCGATGAACTCGTCACACTGTTCCCCGTCGAGTAGTCGACCCGGCGTCGCGTAGCCCCAGCGATGGAGCTGCTCGCCGACGCCCGCCCAGTCGAGCTCCGACAACTGACTCAGTCCGAGATTCGTCACGCGACGATCGTTGCACGTGACGCCGGTAGCTGGTTCAGGCGAGCGACTCGGCGATCGCCACCATCCGATCGCGCGACAGGTCGCCCTCGAGACGGATCGTGAGCGGTCCCCGCTGGAAGATCAGCGCGTTGCCGACGAGGCGGCCTGACGTCTGGATTTGGGTGCCGTCGGTAGCGTTGTAGAAGATCGTGTGCTCACCCCCCGAGATGAACACACCCCGGTCGGAGTTGATCGTGACCTGTTCGGCGCGAACTCCGGCCGTGAGGAACTTGTTCACGCTCGTTTGCGTTTCGCCGGCGAACTCCTGGACGAGCAGGCCGACGCCCGTGTGCTCGGCGGCCGGGAGTCCGGGACGGGCGCGGTAGACGAGGGACACGCCGCCGCCTCCGACGGGCGTGAACCAGACCTCTTCCGGGGTCCGGAATCCGGTCGCGGTCGGGACGACAACCGAGACTTGGGCACGCGCATCGGCGAGCGTCGTCCGCTCGCCGAGTTGCAAGTCGGCGGTGGGGGAGACCGGGCCCGGCGGCGGCTCGCGATGCACGCGCACAACGCCAATGTCGAGGAAGTTCGTGACCGCGGCGCGAGCCGACGGGATCGCCGCCGTCGCCGCGATCACGATGCTCACGACCAACGCGACCGCGAGACGCCGTCGCCGCGGGCGCACAAGTTGTTGCACCGGCGCCTGCCGTGCTTCCAGTTCGCGTGTCACCGCCGCCGAGAGATCAAGGTCGCCGAGCTCGGCATCGAGCTCCCGCGTCAACGCACGGAGATCCGCCTCGAGCAGCGCGTGTCGTTCTTGGTCAGGCACGGTCAACCTCACGATTGAGCTGTCGTTCGAGCCGGTCGAGCGCGCGGGACAACCGTGACTTCACGGTGCCGCGAGCCAGCCCCAGCGTGCGGGCGGTTTCCTCCTCGCTGAGATCGAGCAGGTACCGGCACGACACGACGTCCCGGTAACGAACCGGCAGGGCTTCGAGCGCGGTCCGAAGATTGCCGCCGCGCTCGCGCGCGAGCGCTTCGTCCTCCGCCGAGCGCGCCGCGAGCGGTTGCCCGCCGCGCTCGCGCGATTGCCTGAGTGTCCGGGTCCACCTGTTGGTGGAACGCCGGTGGTTTCGGGCGACGTTGGCGACGACCGTGAGCAGCCAGGGCCGGAACGGCGCACCCGGCCGGAAGCGATGCAGGAAGTCATACGCGCGCACGAACGCCTCTTGGGCGGCGTCGTCGGCGACGGCGACGCCGGCGATGGCGGCCGCAGTGCGCCGGGCGTCGTGTTGATAGCGGCGCACCAGCTCGCCGTATGCGTCCACGTCTCCTCGCTTCGCACGCTCGATCAGCTCGGCGTCGTCCGTGACGCTCCCTTCCACCGCGGCGTTCTTCCATCTACACCGGCGCCGGCCACCGGGTTCCCGAAACTTCGTGCGAAGGCCTGCCCGGCACGGCGCATAGCTTGACCGCATGGCGGCTGCCGAGCGAACGCTCACCCAGCGAGAGCTGAACCGAGCGCTGCTCGCGCGGCAGCTGCTGCTCGAACGAGAGCAATCGACGATCCCGCGGGTGCTCGAGCGGATGGGCGGGCTGCAGGCGCAGTACGCGCCGTCCATGTACATCGGTCTGTGGTCGCGCCTGGCGGCCTTCGAGCGCGACCACCTCAACCGAGCGCTCGAGCGGAAGGCGGTCGTGCAGGGGACGCTCATGCGATCCACGATTCACCTCGTCTCGGCCCGCGATTACTGGTCGTGCGCGATCGCGATCCGCCACACACGGAGGGAGTGGTGGCTCAAGTCGCACGAAGGCGGGCCGACGGCACGCGAGATGGCCGACGCCGCCAAGCGCCTGCGGCGACGATTGCGGGACGGCCCCCTGCGCCGCGCGGAGGTCGACGAGCTCGTCGGCGAAGGAGCCGTCGGCGTCGGGGGCGTCGGCATGTGGCTCGACCTGGTACGCGTGCCCCCTTCGGGCACGTGGGAGCGGCGCCGCGCCGACCTGTACGCGTCGGCCGAGGACTGGCTCGGCTCGCCGGACGTGACCCCAGACGGGGCGCGCGAGCACCTCGTGCGGCGCTATCTGAGCGGCTTCGGTCCCGCGTCACGCAACGACATCGCCGACTGGGCCGGCCTGACGCCCAAGGAGGTCGCGGCCGCACTGGGGCGCATGCGCGTGCGTCGCTTCCGTGACGAAGCAGGCACCGAGCTCGTCGACCTGCCGCGCGCGCCGATTCCCGACGCCGACACACCGGCGCCGGCGCGCTTCCTACCCGTCTGGGACGCGACGCTGCTGGTGCACGCGCGACGGACCGGCATCCTTCCCGAGGAACACCGGGCCAAGGTGTTCAGCACGAAGACGCCGCAGTCGGTGCAGACGTTCCTCGTCGACGGGACCGTCGCGGGAACGTGGACCTGCGAGAAGGGACGCATCCGGCCGGCGCCGTTCGGCCGGCTCGACGCGTCGACGCGCCGTCACCTCGAGGAAGAAGCGGAGGGGCTCGCCGCGCTCCACGCATGACCCGGCGGGGGCTACGGTCGGACGCCATGGTGATGTGTGACTACCTCGCCGAGGAGATCGCGACCGATTACGCGGACGCGTACCTCACGCGACGCGAAGCGTTCCGCCGCCTTTGTCTCCTGGGCTTGAGCGCCAGCGCCGCCACTGCGTTGCTCGCCGCCTGTGGCGGTGACAGTGGTGGGGGAGACAAGAGCAAGCGCGCCAGTACGACCACCGGCGCGCCATCCGCGCCCCCGCGGTCGAGTCCGTCCGTTTCCCCGGCCCGCGGGGCGAGCTGCAGGGCGCGTGGGCTGGGGCCACCAAGCCCAAGGGATCGGTGCTCGTGATCCACGAGAACCGGGGACTGACCGACCACATCCGCTCGTTGCCTCCCCGCTTCGCGGGCGACGGGTACTCGGCCCTCGCCATCGACCTGCTGTCGGAGGAAGGTGGTACCGCCGCCGTCGGCGGCGAAGCCGAGGCGATCGGCGCGCTCAGCCAGGCGCCGCCCGATCGGCTCATCGCCGACCTGCGCGCCGGCGTCGACGAGCTCGAGCGCAGGACACCGCGGGCGAAGGTCGCCGCGGTGGGATTCTGCTTCGGCGGCGGCTTGACGTGGCAATTGCTTGCGGCGGGGGAGCCGCGCCTCGCGGCCGCCGTCCCCTTCTACGGGCCCGCTCCCGCAAATCCGGACTTCTCACGTTCGAAGGCGGCGGTGCTCGCGATCTACGGAGAGCTCGATGCGCGCGTCAACGCGACGCGCGACAGCGCCGTCGCCGCTCTCCAGGCCGCCGGGCTCACGCACGAGGTGCGGACCTTCCCCGGCGCCGACCACGCGTTCTTCAACGACACCAGCCCGCGCTACAACGCCGCCGGGGCGGGCGAGGCCTACCAAGCGGTCCTGGCGTGGTTTGCCAAACACCTGCGATGAGGCGCGCTGCGCTCATCGCGGGCGCGCTCCTCGTCGGCGTGGTGGCCGCCTGCTCGTCCGGCGGCGGTGAGAAGAGCTCGAGGTCGCCGACGACGCGCGCACCCGAAAAAAGCGCAGCGGCGCCGCGCCTGCAGGAGTACACCGTCCCCGCGGGGTCGCACCCACACGACGTCGCCGTCGCGGCGGACGGCCGCGTCTGGTACACGGCGCAATCCATCGGAAAGCTCGGCCGTCTCGACCCCGCGACCGGTCGCGTCGACGAGGTCGACCTCGGGAACGGGTCGAGACCTCACGGCGTCATCGTCGGGCCCGATGGCGCGCCGTGGATCACCGACGGCGGACTCAACGCGATCGTGCGCGTCGACCCGTCGACAAGGGAGGTTCGCACGTTCCCGCTTCCGGAAAGCCGCCCGTCTGCGAACCTGAACACCGCCGTCTTCGACCCGAGTGGGACGCTGTGGTTCACGGGCCAGTCCGGTGTCTACGGCCGCGTCACACCGGCGAGCGGTCAGGTCGAGGTGTTCGACGCGCCACGCGGACAAGGGCCGTACGGGATCACCGTCACGCCTGATGGCGACGTGTTCTACGCGTCGCTCGCTGGCAATCACGTGGCCAAGCTCGACCGCGCCACCGGCGCCGCCACGATGCTCGAACCGCCCACGGCCGGGCAGGGCACCCGCCGCGTCTGGGCGGACTCGCGTGGGCGTATCTGGTCCAGTCAATGGAACGTCGGGCAGGTCGCCGTGTACGACCCGAGCAACGGCCAGTGGCGTGAATGGCGTCTGCCCGGAGAGCACCCTCAGGCGTACGCCGTGTACGTCGACGACCGCGACAAGGTCTGGCTCTCCGACTTCGGCGCCAACGCCCTCGCCCGCTTCGATCCCGAGACCGAGCAGTTCACGTCGTTCGCGCTCCCGAGCAACCCGGGCGAGGTCAGGCAGATCCTCGGTCGCCCGGGGCAGGTGTGGGGCGCGGAGTCGGCCGCCGACAAGCTCGTTGTCGTTCGAACCTGAGCCGCGGCTCGGCTGAGCGCCGGATCGGCCCAGCCACTAGACCAACGAGTCGATGGCCGAGCCCCCGACCCGCACCGCCGACCACGCAACCACGCCGGTCACCACGGCCGAACGAACCTCGGCACGCGGCCGGGTGCTGCTGTTCCTCGCACTCGTGGGCGTGTCGTTCGTCCTGTGCATCCCCGCGCTGAACAACCGGGTCTACAACTCGGACGAGGCGTACCTCGCCACCCAGGCGAAGATGCTCAAGGACGGCGCCCGCCTCTACGAAGACACCGTCGACCGCAAGCCGCCCCTCGTGCCCTACCTGTACGCGGGGGTCTTCCGGCTCACCGGATCGGACGACATCCGGCCCGTGCGCGTGCTCATGATCCTCACGAACGCGTTGACGGCGCTGCTGCTTGCAGTCGAGGCCGAGCGGCGCTTCCGCCGCCGTCATGCGGGCGTGCTCGCGGGGCTGCTGTTTCTCGGCAGCGTCGTCGCGTTCCAGACGAAGGACGCCCAGGTCGCCAACTTCGAGATCTTCATGGTGCCGACGATGGTGGCGGCGGTGTTGCTCGCCTGGCGCGATCGACCGTTCGCGTCGGGCATCGCTATCGCGGTGTCGACGCTCACGAAGCAGACGGCCGCGATCACGCTGATCCCCCTGGTCTGGATCGTCTGGCGACAACGCGGCACGCGACGCGCATCCGGCCTCGCCCTGCTCGCGGCCGGGTTGGCCGCGCCCCTCGTGATCGCTGCGCTCGCGTTCGGCGTCCAACCCTTCGTGCACTGGGTGTTCACCAGCAACGAGACGTACCTCGGCGTGAGCGGCGTCCTCGGTTTTGTCATGGGCGTCGCTTTACGCGAGACGGCCGGGTTCGTGATCGCGCACGTCGCCGTGCTCGTCCTCGCGGCGTGGGCGTGGCGCTGGCGCCGAGACGATGCCGATCTGTGGCTGTGGGTGGTGGCGGGGGTCGTTGCCGTCGCGAGCGGCTTCCGCTTCTTCGGTCACTACTACATCCAGCTGCTTCCCCCGCTGTGCCTGCTCGCGACCCGGCCCTTGCTCGGCGCCTCCAAGCGTCTGCTCGCTGCCGTTGCGATCGTGATGGCGGTATCGGCGGCATGGTTTGTTCCCTCAGCGTTCAACGCGCCTCGGGGGAAGACCGAGCGGGCCGCCGCCGACCTGGCGAAGTACGCGCGTGATCACACGGCTCCAGCGGCCCGCATCCTCGTGTGGGGGCACCTGCCCGAGGTCTACTGGCAGTCGGACCGGTCGCCGGCGACGCGGTTTGCGACGACCGGCTTTCTCACCGGGTTGAGCGGTGGTCGTCCCGCCGAACGAGTCGGCACGCAGTACGCAACGCCCGAAGCGTGGGACGACTTCGAAGAAGATCTGCGCGACCATCCGCCTGCGCTCGTGTTCGATCTCGCGCCGGCGGACGTCCGCCACGCGAGCACCGCTCCGCCGTCGAAGTTCCCACGTTTCGGCGATTTCCTCGCGCGTGACTACCAACAAGTGGCGACGGTGGACGGTGTGGCGGTGTATGCACCCCGCGCAGCGCCGAAGTGATCAGCCGATGACTTCGGACGCGAGATGTTCGCCCGTGTCGCGTTGGCGCTTGGCGTTGTACATGAGTGCGTCGGGCTCGACGAACAGCTGATCGAGGCTCTGGGGCGCGCTCCGCCACGTCACGAGGCCGACCGTGATGGACGCCGGCGCGCCCCCCTCCGACTCGGCGAGGCGGCTTTGGATGCGTCGAATCACCGTCGTCGCCTCGTCGTAGTCGGTGTCGGGAAGCAGCAGCACGAACTCATCGCCGCCGATCCGGGACAGCAAGTCGGTGGGGCACAGGATGGCTTGCGCCGTCTCCGCCAGATGCACGAGCGCGGCGTCACCGGCGGCGTGACCGCGCTCGTCGTTCTTCCGCTTGAGGCCGTTGAAGTCGAGGAACGCCACCGACAGCGCTTCGCCCGAGCGCTGGGAGCGCGCAAGCTCGAGCTGGGCCCGTCGCTCGGATGCCCGCCGGTTCGCCAGGCCGGTCAGCGGGTCGTACCGGGCCTGGTTCGCCGCACGGATGAGCGCCTTGCGCAGCCAGTCGACGACGGCGCCGGTGGCGACGAGCAGGGCGAGCGCGGTCACGGCGTTCGAGAACGCGACGCCGGTGCCGACCGAGTTGACCAGCCCGTCGGTGAGCACAGCCGCCCCCGCGCCGAACGCACCGAGCAACGCGATCCGGAAGCTGCCGACCCCGGCCATGAAGGCGACGCCGGCGACGTACACGATCGATAGCGACAAGTTGCGGCCGGTGGTGACGTCGATGACGCCCCCGAGCGCGATCACGCACAAGCCGAGCGTGACCGCGGCGGCCTCGTTGCGGAGTCGTACGGTCCCTGCCCCTGTCACGCGCCCTCAAGCGTTCGCGTTTCAGAAGAGCGGGTAGATGAGCGGGCCCGCGCCGGTGCCGCCGAGGAAGACGAGGGCGGCGACGATCAGCAGGATCACGATGATCGGCGTGAGCCACCAGCGCTTGTGATGACGGGCGAACGACCAGAACTCGGACACGAAGCCGCCCGTCCGTCCCTTGGCCGCCTGCTCGAACGTCTCGGTGGGGACGTCCGTTCGGGACTCACGCGTTTGGTCGTCCATCTTGGATCCCATCTACGACTGCCGGAAATAGCGTCGCACGTCGGAGACCGGCTCCCGACGTACCCAGTAGGACGGCGCCGACCGATCGAGGCGCCGATGGAGCAGATCCCGCCGGGCGAGCCGGATGACCAGCCCGAACGGGACGATCACGAGGAAGAACACGATGAGCAGCGCGACGTGCGACATGACCCACCCGATCGGGTACGTGACGTACATCCAGCCGAGGAACAGTGGCCGGCGCCACGGGGGGATTGCGACATACGAGAGCGTCAACGCCGCGCCCACCACCCAGATGAACCGGGCCGCACCCGGCGCGTCGAAACGGACCGCGACCAGCAGTCCGATGACGGCAGCCACGAGCGGGACCACGAAGCCGAACACCAGGAGGTCCCGCCGGGTCGGGTTCGTGTTCAGGATCACCGTTCCCACCACCTCAGTCGAGCGCGAACTCGCGCAGGTAATCATCGACGTCAAGCTTCGGCGCGTTTGCCTGCTGCTCCTTCAGCAGCACGAAGTTCTCCAGGACGAGAGCATCGATGTTCGTCGCCATGAAGCAGCGGAACGCGTCCGCGGGCGTGCACACGATCGGCTCACCCCGGACGTTGAACGACGTGTTGATGATGACCGGGCACCCCGTCTTGTCGGTGAAGCATTCCAGGAGGTCGTGGAACCGGCGGTGCCGGCGGCGGTCGACGGTCTGGAGCCGGGCCGAGTAATCGACATGCGTCACGGCGGGGATGTCCGAACGGGAGACCGCGAGCTTGTCGAGTCCTCGCGCGGCCTCGAGCTCGGCGTCCCGGCCGCTGCGGCGGTTCTTCCCGACCGGTGAGACCAGCAGCATGTACGGGCTCTCCTCACACCCGGCCCGTTCGAACCAGTCGTCCACGTGCTCCAAGAGGACTGCTGGCGCGAAGGGCCGGAACGACTCGCGGAACTTGATCTTGCGGTTCATCACGGACTGCATCTCTGGGTCGCGCGCGTCGCCCAGGATGCTGCGCGCGCCCAGAGCCCGAGGACCGAACTCCATGCGGTCCTGGTACCAGGCGACGACGTTCCCTGATGCGAGGAGATCGGCGACGAGGTCGAACAGGCGCGTGTCGTCCTCGACGACGGCGTAGGTCGCGCCCGCCTCGTCGAGCGCGGCCCGGATCTCATCACTGTCGAAGCGCGGTCCCAGCAGCGAACCCCGCTGGCTGTCCTGCACGTCGGGCACTCGCGCGTTGCCGAGCAGCTGATGCCAGATGAAGAGCGCGACCCCGAGCGAACCGCCGGCGTCTCCCGCCGCGGGCTGGATCCAGATGTCGTCGAACGGGCTCTCGCGCAGGATCCTTCCGTCGGCCACGCAGTTGAGCGCGACGCCGCCCGCCAGGCACAGGTTCCGCATGCCCGTCGTCGCGTGGAGATGCCGGGCGGCCCGCAGCATGACCTCCTCGGTGACGGCCTGGATCGACGCTGCGATGTCCATCTCCCGGCGCGTCAGCGGTCCCTCGGGAAGGCGGGGCGGCCCGCCGAAGAGGTCGTCGAACTTCTTCGACGTCATCGTGAGGCCCTGGCAGTAGTTGAAGTAGCTCATGTCCAGGCGGAACGACCCGTCGTCCTTCAGGTCCATGAGCCGTTCCCGGATGAGGTCGGCGTAGACCGGGTCGCCGTAGGGAGCGAGCCCCATCAGCTTGTACTCCCCGGAGTTGACCCGGAATCCCGTGTAGTAGGTGAACGCCGAGTACAAGAGCCCGAGAGAGTGCGGGAACCGGAGCTCGGAGTGAAGCTCGATTCGGTTGCCGCGGCCGGTGCCGAGAGTCGCGGTGGCCCACTCGCCGACACCGTCGAAGGTCATGATGGCGGCCTCGCCGTACGGCGACGGAAAGAACGCGCTGGCTGCGTGCGACTCGTGATGTTCGGTGAAGACGAACCGCTTGCCATACGCGCCCCCGAGGCCCTTGCTGAGCTTCCGCCGCGTGTGGAGCTTCTCGGACAGCCACAGCGGCATCGCCTTGAGGTACGAGCGCAGCCCCCGCGGCGCGTACGCCAGGTAGGTCTCCAGCAGCCGGTCGAACGTGAGCAGCGGCTTGTCGTAGAAGCCCACGTAGTCGAGGTCGGCGGGAGTGAGGTCGGCCTCGGCGAGGCAATAGTCGATCGCGTGCTGCGGGAACGACGAGTCGTGCTTCTTGCGCGTGAAGCGCTCCTCCTGCGCGGCCGCGACAACGCTGCCGTCGCAGACGAGGGCGGCCGCCGCGTCGTGGTAATAGGCCGAGATGCCGAGGATGGCGGTCATCGGGCGAGCAGATAGGCGAGCGGCCGGAGGAGTGAGGTCGCCACCGCCCGGTGGCCGCGGGCGTCGAAGTGCCCGTCGTTCGGGAAGCGAACCGCATCTTGATTGGGGCCCAGCGCCTGGTCGACGCGCACGATGTTGATTCCCTGTTGCTCCAATGCCCCGACGTCCAAGCCGGCGAGGTCGACGTCCTGCGTGACGATCACGAACTGAGCACCGTCCTGTTGGACCTCGGAGGCGAGACGCAGGATGAGCCGCGAGGTGAGGACATTGCGGTAATCGGTCCCCTGCACAGTAGTTCCACCGCCGCCAGTCGCCGGGGCCGGCGCGGACTCCGTTGACGGTGCCTGCGCCGGGTTGGCCGTGCTCGGGTTGGCCGGGGCTGCGGCGTTCGTGTGGGCCGGCTTGGGCGGGCTTACGGCCTCCTGATCCCCCGGGTTTCCGAGCCCGTGGAACCAGTCGAGCAGTGTGGGGTTGGTACGGATCCGGGTTGTGATGAAGCTGAACAACGCCGACCGGTCGGTGAGTCGCGACTCGACCCAGCAGAAGGAACGGCTGCGTAACGAGTCGACCCGGTGCACACGGAAGGCGTCGTCGAGCCGGTACGCCGAGCACTGCGGGTAGTCGCGGACGGGTGTGCCGACGAGATGTAGAGAGCCGTCGGAGCGAAGCGCGAACGCCGGTTTCCCGAAGGGCCGGCGCGTCCGGTGCAGAGTCGTGTTGTCGTCGGGGTCGTTGGCGCTGAAATGGAGCACGACGAGATCGGGATGGAGCTGCCGTATTTGCTTCTCGTACTCGAGGAGCTCCTGGTCCGTGCCGTAACCGCGCACTCCGGCGTTGATCACCTGGACCGGGGTCCCCAAGGCGTCGGTCAGTTGCCGCTGCAGGAGCGCCTCGTAGGTCTGCCGCTCGGGCACCTCGAATGCGGCGGCCTGCGAATCGCCGAGCACCACGACGCGGCGCCCCCCGGGCGGGACATCCGAGATCTTGCCGCCGCGGAACCCGAGCGAGTTCAGCCGAATCGACGTCCGGAACTCGACCGGGAACGGCACGGGGCCGACGAATTCGTCGTGTGCGCCCGGCTTGTTCCGCCATCCCAGGACGCGATCGTGCACGAAGAACGCGTCGGGCTTGGAGTACTCGTCATACAGGGGTCGGTAACCGAAAAGACGAAACACGCCCTCCAACGCCGCGAGCGTGATCAGGACGGCGAGCGCGAGCAGACCCAGCTTCTTCGGCAGCTTCTTGAGCCACGCCACGAAGCGTCGATTGCGGGCTCGTTCTTCGGCGCTGTCGGGCTGCGGCGCGCCGCTTGCCTCGGCAGTGGGAAGTTGTTCTGTTGAGGGAGTAGTCGACATGGCGTCGAAGGATGGAACAGTTGATCGGCCGCACGACAGGGACCAGTCTCCCTACGGCTCGGTCCAGTTGATAGTCGAGGGCCCGGCTGCGCGTCGAGGCGCCGGAGACTCGGGCGGGCCGCGTCAGTTGCCGAGGGCGAGAACGCGGCGATCGGCTGCGAGCACGACGAGGCCGTTGCCCGCGGCGGGGGTGGCGAAGTTCGCCGCACGGCCGACGGCCATGCTTGCGAGCTCCTGGCCGTCGCCAGCGCGGTACGCGTGCAGCTGACCGCCGCTGAGGTCGATCGCCCAGACGGTGTCGCCGGTGACGATCGGCGACCCGTCGACGCCGGATGCCCGCCATGCGACGGAGAAGCTCGAGCCCTCGATCCGGAGCGCATCGAGCTCGTTGCGACACGGCACGAAGAGCATCGGGGGCGCCGACGCGGTGCCGCCGAAGCCGCGGCACACCCGATCGGAGAAGACTTCGCCTCCGGTGCCTCCCAGCTGACCGGCGCGCATGAGGTACCCGACGCCCTCCTTGCCGACCACGAAGACCAACCCGTTCCCGACCGGCACTGGCGACGTCGAGCCGAGGTCCGTGTCGGTGCGGCTCAGGTCGTCACGGTTGCTCGCCGTCCACGAGTCCTGGAGCTGAAGCCCGGGCAGCGACAGGCGCAGCACCGAGTTGGAAAGGTCGGGGTTGCCGCCACCGATCGAGTTGCCGGTGGCGAAGTACACCGAGTTGCCGTCGACCACCGGGCCCGGCGGCGCCCAGATCCCCGCCGCGCGCGCCGCCGGCACCTGGTACACGGTGAGGTCGCCGCTGCCGTCGGCGCGGGCACCGATCACATACCCCTGAAAGTTGCCGCAGTCGCCGAACAACCCCCCGTACGCGACGAGGACCTGATCGCCTGCGAGCGCGAGCGCGCTGCGTTGCTGCTCGACCCTCGGGTCCCTGCCCGGCGGGTCGATCGGTCGACGGAACCGCTCCGCCCCGGATGCGAGATCGAGCGCGACGAGCTCGTGACGAGGCGGCATCATGAACGGGACGACGTACAGCAGCCCACGCCCCGGGTCGGCGACCGGTGTGCTCGTGACGCCCGTCGGGTCGATGTTTCCGCATGGAAGCTGCGAGCGGGGGACCGGGTCGCCGAGGTGGGTCTGCCATTGGACCTGGCCGGTCGTGCTACTTAGCGCGTACACCGTGTTGCCCTCGGTGGCGACGAACACCTGGTTGCCGACGAACAGCGGCTCGGCGTAGACGTCGCCGTCGAGCCCGGGCGACTCCCAGACCCGGCGAATGGATCCGGGTGTCGGGCCACTCGGCTCGACCCCGGTGCGTGTTGCGTCGCGGTGATACGTCGGCCACGCCGCGCCGGTCGGCTGCGCACCACCCGTCGAGGGCGTGGTCGTCGCCGTCGTCGGGGACTTGGGCTTCGTCTTCTTGCTTCCGCCCGAGGAGCACGCGGCGGCGACGAGCGTGATGGCCACGACGAACGCGAACAAGCGCCGGCTAATCATGCGCGGCCAACGTAGCTCTGCACGGCCTGGGCCCGGCCCGCAGGCTGACCCAGCGAGGCGGGGGGATCCTCGCTAGGCCGCCATGCGGTACCGGTGGACGGCGATCGGAGCGGCGACGGCAAGGATCCCGACGCACCACAGGACCGCTACCACGACGTCGTAGGTCGTCGGACCGCCGATGGTGAGGTCACGGACAGCGGTGACCACGGCCGAGAGGGGCTGGTGCTCAGCCCAGTACTGGAGCCAGGTCGGCATCGTCTCTACGGGCACGAACGCGTTGGACGCGAACACGAGCGGCGCCATGACCGGGAAGGCGGCCGCCTGCGCGGTCTCGGGGTCGGCGACGACGAGACCCACCGTCGCGAAGATCCACGACAAGGCATAGCCGAACAGCAATACGAGCAGCACGGCGCCGATCAAGGGCACGACGCCGGTGTGCACGCGCCAGCCGACCGCGAACCCGACTGCGAACATGAGCGCGACCACGAAGACGTTCCGGACGAGGTCGGCGAGCGTTCGTCCCGCCAGGACGGCCGAGCGGGCCATCGGTAGCGATCGGAACCGCTCGATCAGTCCCTGGTTCAGGTCGGTGGCGAGACCGATCGATGTGTTGAGCGCGCCGAAGGTCACCGTCTGGACGAAGATTCCGGGCATGAGGAAGTCGACGTAGGGGACACCCGGTGTGCTGATCGCGCCGCCGAAGACGTATCGGAACAGCAGCACGAAAACCACCGGCTGGATGGTCGAAAAGATCAGGAGCTGCGGCACACGCCGGTACGCGATGAGGTTGCGACCCATGACCGCGAACGTGTCGCTGACCGCGGTGGTGAAGCGGCGTACCCCGCGCAGGTCGAGGTCGGGTGTGAGCCCGATCGGAGTGACGGTCGTGGCTGTCATGCTGCACCTCGCGCCGCGTCCTCGGCGGTCTCCTCGGGCTCGACGCGCCGGCCCGTGAGCGCGAGGAACACGTCGTCGAGACTCGGCTCGCGCACGGCGATCGTGACGGGCGCGAGCCCCTCACCGTCGAGCACTCGCAGCGCGTCGACGAGCACGCGGGCGCCGTCGGCGACCTCGAAGCGCACCTCGGAACCGTTCACCTCAGCGGGTCGACACGCGAAATTCGCCACTACGCCGTGGGCGCGGCGCGCCTCACCGGGGTCGGCAAACCCGACGTCGATCACGGTGCCCCCGATCTCCGACTTGAGGTGTGCAGGAGCGCCTTGGGCGATGACCTGCCCGCGATCGATGACGACGATGTCGTCGGCGAGCCGGTCGGCCTCCTCGAGGTACTGCGTGGTGAGCAGCAGCGTGGTTCCCTCGCTCTGGAGGTTCTCGATGACGGCCCAGAGCTGTTTGCGGCTGTACAGGTCGAGACCGGTCGTCGGCTCGTCGAGGAA
>DASPXI010000091.1:0-2786 GCA_035637335.1 Acidimicrobiia bacterium | reverse complement strand
TCATGCAGCGCAGCAGCGTCTCCGCCAGTTCCCGCCGGTCGACCCCGAGCGCGTCGATCTCGTCGGTCTGCCGCACGCTCACGCCGTCGAGCCACTCCATCACGAGCACGCGCCTCGTCGTGAGGTCGTGGAACACGGTCGGGATCCGCACGTCGCTGTTGCCGTCCAGGTTGGCCGCGATGTCCGACGCGTTCCGGGCCTCGATCTCGAAGTCGAGCTCTTCCCGCAGGCGTTCGGAGAACTCGCCGGCAAGGTCCGACACGTGGTAGTCGACCCCCCAGGTCGTGCGCTGTTCGACGACGTCTGCGAGCTGATCGAGGACATCGAGGTCGCGGTTCACCGAGTCGGCGATGCCCGGCCGCTGCACCTTCACGATCACCTGCTGGCCGCCGTGCAGGCGGGCCCGGTGCGCCTGCCCGATCGAAGCCGCCGCCAAGGGCTTCCAGTCGAACTCGGCGAAGACGTCGTCCACCGGCGCGCCGAGCTCGTCCTCGAGCAGCTCGCGCACGCCGTCGGGCGCGGCCGGCGCCACGTGGTCCTGCAGATGCGACAGCTCCTCCGCCACCTCGGGCGACACCAGGTCCGAGCGGGTCGAGACGACCTGCCCCATCTTCACGAACATGCCGCCGCACTCCTCGAGGGAGTGGCGCAAGCGGCGGCCCAACGGAACCTGGACGGCACGGCCGTCCTCGGAGTGGCGCCCGAGGCCCAGCGACGAACCAAGCCCATTGCGGATCGCGATGCGGGTGATCTGGGCGTAGCGGCTGACGCGCCGGCCTCGCCGCTTCACGGCCTGGATCGGATGCGGGATCGACGTGAGACCGGTCTGGGCGCGAGCGAGCGCGCCCGGCTTCGCCAGCAGCTCGAGCCACACCGATGCCGACATCACCCCGAGCGTTGAGAACAGCCAGACGTTCCGGCTGAACCCCTTCGAGATGGGATCGCGCTGGCTCGCGATGGCGAGCGACAGCGCCACCCCGCCGATCCAGCCGAACACTCCCGACGCGATCGTCGTCGTCCACGACCGGCGGACACCGAGCAGACGCCCGACGAGCCAGGCGAGAATGAACACGCCTGGCAGCGACAACACGACCGACAAGTTGATGAGGTCGCGCAGGCTCTCGGCGGCGAGGATCATCGTGCTCTCCCGATGCGTTCCTGAAGGACGCTCAGCGTCCCTGAGGACCGCATCGTGGGTCTAGCCCAGCTCTTCGACTTCGAGCTCACCGTCGTTGTGCTTGGTGCGCAGCACCTTCTTGTCGAACTTCCCGACACTGGTCTTGGGGACCTCGTCGATGAACGCCCAGCGCTCCGGTACCTGCCACTTGGCCACCTTGTCGGCGAGAAAGGACTGGAGATCGTCGGCGGAGGTCGAGGAGCCTTCCTCGCACACGACGCACGCCAGTGGACGCTCGTCCCACTTCGGGTCGGGCACACCGATCACCGCCGCCTCGACGACGTCCGGGTGTGCCATGAGCTGGTTCTCGATCTCGACGGTAGAGATCCACTCGCCCCCCGACTTGATGACGTCCTTGGCCCGGTCGGTGATCTGAATGAAGCCGTTGGGCTCCACGCAGCCGACGTCACCGGTGCGCAGCCAACCGTCGTCGAACTTGTCGCTCGCCGGGTCGAGGTAGTAACTGGCCGTCACCCAGGGGCCACGAACCTCGATCTCACCGACGGCTTCGCCGTCCCACGGCAGCGCGTTGCCGGCGTCGTCGACGATGCGCAGCTCGACGCCGCTGAGCACGCGGCCGGCCTTCGCGCGCCAGTCCATCTCGTCCGGCGTCCCGGGCTCGACGCCTCGGGGCGGGTACGCGAGGGCGGCGAGCGGGCTGGTCTCGGTCATGCCCCAGCCTTGGATGATCCGGACGCCGTGGTCGGTGTCGAACCGTTCCATCAGGCTGCGGGGCACCGCCGACCCACCGCACACCACGAGGCGGAAGGAGCTCATGTCGACGGGGTGGCTCTGGGAGTAGCGGTGGAGATCGGACCAGATCGTCGGCACGGCGCCCGCGACGGTGGGCCGTTCGGACTCGATGAGCTTCGCCAACGGCTCCGCTTGGAGAAATCGGTCCGGCATCACGAAGCTCGCACCTGCGTACCACGCCGCGTACGGCAGGCCCCACGAGTTGGCATGGAACATCGGCACGATCGGGAGCACCCGATCGTGCTCGGTGAGCCCGATGGCGAAGCCGGCGTTGACGCTCATCGAGTGCAGCACCGTCGACCGGTGCGAGTACACGACACCCTTCGGGTTGCCGGTGGTCCCGCTCGTGTAGCACATGGCCGCGGCGGCGCGTTCGTCGATCTCGGGCCACGGGAACTGAGCGTCCTCGCTCGCGAGCAGATCGTCGTAGCGCAGGACGTCGGCGCCAGCCGCCGCATCCGTCAGCACGGTCAGAGCTCCGCCCGCGTCGCCGTCGCCCACGACGATGTAGTGCTCGACGGTCTTGAGGTCCGGCGCCACCCTCGCCAGCAGCGGGACCAGGCTGTGGTCGACGAGCACGACGCGGTCCTCGGCGTGATTCGCCACGTACGTGAGCTGCTCGGGGAACAGCCGGATGTTCAGCGTGTGCAATACCGCGCCGATGTTCGGGATCGCCAGGTACGCCTCGAGGTGCTCCTGGTTGTTCCACTGGAATGTGGCGACGCGGTCGCCGTCCTCGATCCCGAGACGCCGGAGCGCGCCCGCGAGTCGCTCGACCCGCTGCGCGACCTCGGCGAACGACGCCCGCCGGCAACCGTCGCCCTCGAAGGTGACGACCTCGCTGTCGCCGAAAACC
>DASPXI010000090.1:0-13730 GCA_035637335.1 Acidimicrobiia bacterium | reverse complement strand
CACACCCCGACCTGCAACTCGCCGCGGTGGAACGGGATGGTGACAGACGGTCCGACGAGCGCAGCCCGGACGTGGCTGTGGCCGTTGGTGTCGTGGTTACGAACGTTGTGCTCCCACCGGCGTGCTTGGGGGGCGACATCCTCGACAACGGCGTTGAGGTCCGCCGCGCACCCGGGCTCGTGCTCGATGGTCGTGACACCACACGTCGAGTGGGCCACGAACACGGTACACAGGCCCTCGGAGAGCCCTGCGTTGTCGACGACTTTCTGGGCGTACGGCGTGACGTCGAGCATGTCGCCGTTGCCTTGGGTATCGAGCTTGATCTCTTCGTACCGTGCGTGCATCCCGCTCCCTCGCCGCTCGGGCGGTGACCGGCGGCCGCCGTATTCCGACAACGCAGTCTACGATCCGCTTCGCGACGAGGCACTTCGGGGCGCGCGATGAGCAACGGCGGCCCGAGGACGAGCGCAGCTCGGCATGCATCACCTATGCCCGAGAGCCTCCTCGTCCCGCTCCTCGACACCGCCGGCGACCTGCTGCGCGAGCTCGAGCTGCCTGACATCCCCCCGAGTCTGCGTCCATTGGCCGGGTTCGATCGGAGGGGTCTGGCACGAGGCGCCGCGCGGCAGCAGCTCCTGCGCGCGCTCGAAACCGACGAGGCGTTTCATAACCGAGCCGTCGAGCGCTTCTGCGAGCGCGCCGAGGTGGTCGCCGCGCTTCGGGCGTGGGAACCGGGAGAGACGCTCAGCATTGTCGCGGACGCGGCCGAGCGGTCCGACCTGCCTCTCCTGGCGTCGGCGCTCTATGCCGCGCGGCCGCCGGGATGGGAGTTCGGGCTCGGTGTCGTGTGCGCGACGTCGGAGGGGCAACGCCTCCACCAACAGGCGAGCGACGAGCACAAGGCAAGGGAGACGCAAATCGCGGGGATGACCGAGTCACGCCGCCGGGCCGACGCGGCACGAGACGCGGCCGAGCAGCGGCTCCAGGTGCTCGAGGAGGAGCTGCGCGAGGAGCGCGCCGGAAGGCGGGCGCGCGAAACGCAGACCGCGCAAGTGCTCGCCGCCGCGGAGCGTCAGGTCGAGCAGGTCGAGCGCGACCTGGTGAACGCGCGGACCGCGTTGGAAGCAGCCGAGGCTCGGATTCGGCGCGAGGCGGATCGCGCACGCGACGCCGAGGCCCAGCTGCGCGAGCTGCGGCGCACCCCGGAAACAGGAGGCGACGCCCGGGGTGGAGTGGAGGACGAAGCGCAGGGTCCGCCTGTCCTGGCGGCGGAGGACGCCCGCGCCCTGGTCGAGGCGGCTGACCTGGCGCGGCGGATCGCCGACGGCTTGGCGGGCCTCGCCGAGCATGCACGAGGCGTGCTCCCTGCGCAACCGCCGGCCGAACCCGAGCGCGAGCCCCCGCCGCCGGACACGGACGCGCGCGAGCGCCGGGCGCGCCGGGCGCAAGCCCGCGTTCCGCCAGGCATGGTGGAGGATGCCCCCGACGTTCTCGAGGCGATGCTGCGCACGCCGCGCGCGGTATTGGTGGTCGACGGCTACAACGTGTCGATGCTGGCCTGGGGCGACGCTGCGCCCGCCGAGCAACGAGAGAGGTTGCTGAGCGCGATCAGTGAGCTGCAGTTGCGGACGAGGGCACGCATGATCGTGGTGTTCGACGGCGCCGACGTGGAGGGTGTACAGCCGCCGCGCCGCTCCGGGGTACGCGTCGTGTTCTCACCGCCGGAGGAGGAGGCCGACGCCGTCGTGATTCGTGAGGCGGCGGCGCTGCCCCTCGACATTCCGGTCATCGTCGCTTCGTCCGACAACTGGGTGGCAGCGAACGCCCGGAAGGCCGATGCCCGGGTGGTGTCGTCGGAGACCCTGCTGCGGGCGCTCCGGAGATAGGTCCCCGAGCCCGGCGTAGCTGTCACACCCCGCCGTCATACTGACCGGCATGGACATCGGGGGGCGGGTCGCGCTCGTCACGGGGGCGGGGGCAGGGATCGGTCGCGCCACGGCGTTGCGGCTGGCGAACGAGGGCGCGGCTGTCGGCGTCGCCGATGTCGACGAGACGAGCGGCAGCGAGACGGTCCATGGCATCGAGGCCGGCGGCGGCCGGGCGGCGTTCGTCCGGGCCGATGTGAGGCACGAGCCGGACGTCCGGGCCATGGTCGACCTCGCGGTCGCGGAGCTCGGCGGACTCGACATTCTCGTGAACAACGCCGGCATCGTGACGACTCCCGCGTTCCCGGACGCCGAGCCGGAAGCATGGATGCGCGTGCTCGACGTCAACCTTCGGGGTCCCATGCTGGGTACCCACTACGCCATCAGAGCGATGCGCGACAGCGGAGGTGGCGTGATCGTCAACATCGCGTCGCTCGCCGGAATCGGCTTCGGACCGCACGACGCGCCCGACTATGCAGCCACCAAAGCCGCAGTGGCGCGCTTCAGCGCCGCGCTGGCGCCGCTGCACGAGCAGCTCGGCATCCGGGTGAACTGCATCTGTCCCGACTGGGTCGACACGCCGATGTCGCGGCGGACGCGCGCACGTATGACGCCCGAGGAAGAGGCCGCGGTGGTCCCACCCGGGATCCTTGCGCCCGAGGAGATCGCCGACGCGGCCGTCGAGCTGATCCGAGACGACTCGCTCGCCGGCCGGGTGATGACCTGCTGGTGTGGACAGCCGCGCTCACTGCTGCCCGTCCCGGACTGGTCGTAGTTGTCACACGCCGTCGTCATACTCCCCTCATGGAGATCAACTGTGACGACTGCGTGATGCAACACACCAGCACCTGCGACGACTGCGTCGTCAGCTTCATCGTCGGCCGGGAGCCGGGCGAGGCGGTCGTGATCGACGTCGAGGAGGAGAGGGCGGTCCGCCTACTGGCGAGGGCCGGCCTGGTGCCTGAGCTCCGCCACCAGCGGCGCGCGGTCAGTCCTTGACGGCGGCGCGGAGCGCCGCGGTTGTGGACTCGGCCTTGGGGCGGTTGGCGAACGGGTCGTAGCGGAAGATGCGCATGGCGTTCTCGTGCGTGATCTTGTTGACGATCTCGTCGGCAACGCCGTCGAGCTGCTTCGCCACCGATTCGGGCGAGTGCGGCCACGACGAGTCCGAGTGCGGGTAGTCGCACTCCCAGGTCATGTTGTCGATGCCGATGGCTTCGCGTTCGTCGACGCCGGCGCGGTCGCTGATGAAGCAGAACGTGAAGTGGTCACGTGCCACCTGGCTCGGGAGCGTGTCACCGAAGTCCTGGTGGGTCCAGAAACGGTGCTGCTGGTAGACGTAGTCGATCCGCTCGAGCCAGTAAGGCAGCCAGCCCGTCCCACCCTCCGAGAGCGCGAATTTCAGGTTCGGGAATTTGCGCAGCACCGGGGACCAGAGGAGGTCGGTCGCCGCTTGCATGGTGTTGAGCGGCGTCAGCGTGATCATGATGTCGATGGGCGCGCCCGGCGCGATCTCGATCTGCGTCGACGACGAGCCGATGTGCAAGCAGATGATCGTGCCCTCGTCTTCGCAGGCGGCGAAGAACGGGTCCCAGTAGTCGCCGAAGATGTGCGGCCAGCCGAGCTTGAACGGGTTCTCCGAGAAGGTGACCGCGTGGCAGCCCTTCTTGGCGACCCGCCGCACCTCGTCCGCCATGAGCTGCGGATCCCAGATCGGGGGGATCGACAGCGGGATGAAGCGACCGGGGTACGTGCCGCACCACTCGTCGATGTGCCAGTCGTTGTAGGCCCGCAGCAGGTTGAGGCCCATGTCGAGGTCCTTCGAGCGCGAGAACAGCTGTCCGCAGAACTGGACGAAGGACGGGAAGCACATCGAGCCGAGCACACCGTTGCGGTTCATGTCGTTGACGCGCTCGTGGATGTCGTAGCAACCCTTGCGCATCATCTCGTAGCTCGTGGGCTCGATGTTGTACTCCTCGGGCGGCCGACCCGCGACGGCGTTGAGCCCGATGTTGGGGATCACGTTGTCCTCGTAGACCCAGACGTCGATGCCGTCGCGATGCACGCTCTTGGGTGCGAACTCCATCCACTTCTCGGGCAGATGGCCCTCGAAGAGATCAGGCGGCTCGACGACGTGGTCGTCGACGCTGACGAGGATCAGGTCTTCCGCCTTCATTGATCTCTCCTCTCTCAGCCGAACAGGACCGGCAGCGCGGGCGGCGCCCGGAACGTCATGCCGGTGATGTGCGGCGCGTCGGCCGCGGGGTCGAGGCGCAGGTTCGGGAGCCGGTCGAAGATCCGTTCGAGCACGACACGGGTCTCCATGCGGGCAAGGTGCATGCCAAGACACATGTGGGGCCCGAACGCGAACGCGAGGTGCTGGCGCTGGTCCCGATGTATGTCGAACTCCTCGGAGCGCTCCCAGTACTTCTCGTCGTGGTCGGCGGAGCCCATGTTCACGATGACGACGGCGCCGGCCGGGACGTCGACGCCGTCGACGACGGTGTCGCGGGTCGCGGTCCTGACGATCGTCGTCAGCGGGGGCTCCCAGCGCAGGCCTTCTTCGATCGCGTGCGGCATCAGCGAGCGGTCGGCGCGGAGCGCGTCGAGCTGGTCGGGGTGCGTCAGCAGGCCGAACAGCAGGTTGCTCGAAGAGCGGTATGTCGTCTCGGCGCCGGCGGGGAGCAGCAGCCGGAGGAAGGCGAAGATCTCCTCGTCAGTGAGGCGCTGGCCGTCGAGCTCGGCTGCGGCGAGCGTGCTCATGAGGTCGTCGGCAGGATCGGCGCGCCGCTGGGCGAGGACGCCGGCGAAGTAGTCGCGCAGCTGCTTCGACGCGCGCGTGCCGCGATCCCAGTCGAACGAGACGCTGATGAGCTCGATCGCCCATCGGTGGAACTGTGGAAGGTCTGCGCGGGGGAGACCCAGCATGCTGGCGATCACGTTGACAGGGAACGGCAGCGTGAGCTCGCGCACGAGCTCGGCCTCGCCCCTGTCGACGAAGGCGTCGATGCACTCGTCGACGATCGGACCGACAGCTTCGACCTCCCAGCGTTCCATCGCCTTCCGGCTGAACGCCTGCTGCACGAGGTTGCGGTACGTGTGGTGCTCGGGCTCGTCCATTTCCAGGATGGTGTGGCCCATGACGGCGCCCATGACGTCGGCGTAGCCGGCGGACGAGAACGTGTCGCCGTCGCGCAGGACCGTCTGCACGGCGTCGTAGCTGAACGCGGTGAAGACCTCGGGTCCCGCCTCGGGCGCATTGCCGTCGTCCAGCAGCTCCGCTTCGAGGTTCTCCTTGAGCACCGGGCCCTTGGCCCGTGCCATTGCGAGGAGCGGGTAGGGATCCTCGACCACGCCCGCACCGACGCTGCGGTTGAACTCCTCGAACGGGTCGTAGGCGCCGTCGATAGCCTCGGACGCAGTCATCGAACCCTGACGATAGCGTCAGGGAACAGACCGTGGGTGCGGACGGGAGGACAGCCGGGGATGGACACGAATGCGGTGAATCTGGCCCTGCTGGGCCTGCGGGTGGCGGCGGGAGCGATGCTGTTCGCGCACGGCTGGAACCACCTGGCGCGGATGCGGGAGGGCCCGGGTGTCTCCAACTGGTTCGCCAGCCTCGGGTTGTGGCCGGGACCGGCGCACGCCTGGCTCGTGACCCTGACCGAGCTCGGGGCGGGACCGCTCCTCGTCGTGGGACTGTTCACGCCCTTGGGCGCGGCCGCGCTCACTGGCGTCGCGGTGGTTGCCTGGATCACCAACCACCGCAACGCCGGCTTCTTCGTGTTCCGCCGGCCGACGGAGGGTTGGGAGTACGTGATGATCCTCACCGTGCTCGGCCTGGCGCTCGGCGCGTTGGGGCCGGGGGAGTGGTCGCTCGACAACACGATCGGGTTCGGCTGGGTCGACGGGTGGACGGGCTTCGCCATCACCGCCGGCGCCGGCCTCGGCGGCGCGCTCGCGCTGTTGGTGCTGTTCTGGCGACCGCCGCGGGAGGAAGCGGCGACGTAGCCGGGGTGCTCGCTACCGGCGTGGCGTCATGTCGAGATCGGGCGGCGGGTACTCGGGGATCTTCCAGCGCAGGAACTCCTTGTCGTACAGCTCGTGATATGAGTTCGCCTGGTCGATCATGTGATGGAACGCGGCCTCGAACTTGTCCCAGTCGGCTGCCTCGATGGCCTGTTTCACCTGCTCGAGGTCCTCGGCGATGAACTTGGTCATGTTCTCTTCGTACTTGGGCCGCACGAACGCGCCCATCTCCATGAGATTGACCGCTTCCTTGAGCTGGAAGCGCGCCAGCGGCTGATTGCCGGCCTTGCCCGCGTAGTAGCACTTCCAGATGCGCACGGCGATCTCGGGCATGATGCGCGCCAGCCCGGGCTGGATGTGCCCGAGCTCGTCGAGCGTGAGCTCGCTCTTGCCGGTGTCGACGATGTGATCGTGCTCGGGAACGTCACCGGTGACGCGCATGCGCTCCTCCTCTTACGGACTCTGACCGACGCAGCGGAAATGAAACCGGACCTGACTACCATGTCAGGTTAGGTCGGTTCCAGTGAGGGAGCGCCATGGAAGCGCGTGAAGCCGTCATCGTCGACACCGTGCGCACCGCGATCGGCAAGCGGAAGGGCGCGCTGGCGAACTGGCACCCGACCGACCTGCTCGGCTTCGCGTTGCGATCACTCCTCGAGCGCAACGACGTGGATCCGGCGATGATCGAGGACGTCGTCGGCGGGTGCGTCACGCAGTCGGGGGAGCAGGGCTGCAACGTCACACGCAACGCGTGGGTGGCGGCAGGTCTGCCATGGCACGTACCCGCGACGTCGGTCGACCGGCAGTGCGGATCGTCGCAGCAGGCCGTGCACTTCGTCGCCCAAGGTGTGATCGCCGGCGCCTACGACCTCGGCATCGCCTGTGGGGTCGAATCGATGACGCGGGCCCCGATGTCGACCAACGCGCGGGGTGGGTCCGGGCCGTTCAGTCAGGCCTTTCTCGAGCACACGAACCACATCCTCGGCATCCAGTTCTGGGTCGCCCAGGTGCTCGCCGACCGATTCGGCGTCACCCGCGACGAGATGGACGCGTTCGCGCTCGAGAGCCACCGGCGGGCCGCCGAGAACGTCGACAACGGGTTCTTTGCCAAGGAGATCCTTCCCGTCCCGCTCAGGGACGAGCACGGCGAGCCGACCGGCGACGCGCTGCGCAGTGACGAGGCGATCCGGCGCGACACGTCGCTCGAGCAGCTGGCGGGCCTCCCGCCGGCGTGGGAGTCCGAGGAGCAGCCGGCGCCCGACATCACGGCCGGCAACTCGTCACCGATGAGCGACGGCGCCGCCGCCATGCTGATCGCCGATCGGGCCACGGCCGAGCGCCTCGGCCTGCCGATCCGGGCGCGGTTCGTGCACTTCGCGGTCGTCGCCGACGATCCGGTGCTCGTGCTGTCGGCGCCGAATCCCGTCACGCGCAAGTTGCTCGAGCGCACCGGCATGAAGATCGACGAGTTCGACGCGATCGAGTGCAACGAGGCCTTCGCTGCCATCGCGTTGATGTGGGCGAAGGAGTTCCGTCCCGATCCGGCGCGGTACAACCCACGGGGTGGGGCGATCGCCATCGGTCACCCACTCGGCGCGAGCGGCGTGCGGTTGATGACCACGATGCTCAACCACCTGGAAGCGACGGGAGGACGCCTGGGCTTCCAGACCATGTGCGAGGGCGGCGGCCAGGCGAACGCGACGGTCATCGAGCGCTTGGGCTGATCCTCGCCGTGCGAAACTCCGGGGTGTGCTGACGCTCGAGTCGGGGCCGGCGCGGCTCGCGGTCGCGCCGGAGATGGGCGGCCGCATCGTGGCCCTCACAGTGGACGGGCTCGACCTGTTGGTCACGCCGGAGGTCGACGGCCACAACTTCGGCTGCTTCCCGATGGCGCCCTGGGCGGGACGCATCCGTCACGGCAGCTTCGACTTCGAGGGCCAGCGCTACCAGCTCCCCCTCAACAACCCGCCCCACGCGATCCACGGGACCGCCCGCGACCGCCCGTGGCGCGACGACGGCGGGGGCGTCATCTCGGCGCCGCTCGACCCGCCGTGGCCGTTCGGAGGGCGCGTGATCCAGCGGTTCGTGCTCGAGCCTGACGCGGTGCATCTGACGATGGAGGTGCACGCCGCGGACGCGCCCATGCCGGTCTCATGTGGCTGGCACCCATGGTGGAGCCGCGGCGCCGGGCGCGGCGAGCCACTGTCGGTCGATCTCGACGCCGGTGCCATGTACGAGCGTGATCACCAAGGCATCCCCTCCGGGCGGCTTGTTCCACCCGGGCCGCATCCGTGGGACGACTGCTTCACCCACCTGGGCGCGCCGCCGGCGGTGCTCCGCTGGCCCGGGGCGATCACGGTGACGGTCGACACCTCGTGCCATTGCGTCGTGGTGTTCGACGAGCCCAACCACGCCATCTGCGTGGAGCCTCAGACGGATCCGCCCGACGCGTTCAACGGCCAGCCGTTCGTCGTACATCCCGGCGACCCGCTCGTCGCCACGGCGACATGGTCGTGGCACCTCGAGAAGGGGTAGCGCGAGCCCGTGGACACATTCCCGCAACCCTCCCGGAGGTGAGCATGGCAACCGCCCTCTCCGACGACGACGTCCGCACGCTCGACGCGTACTGGCGTGCCGCGAACTACCTCACCGTCGGGCAGATCTACCTCCAGGACAACCCGCTCCTCCGCGAGCCGCTGCGGCCCGAGCACATCAAGCCACGCCTGCTCGGCCACTGGGGCACATCACCCGGGCTCAGCCTTCTCTATGTCCATCTGAACCGCGTCATCCGCGACCGCGACGCCAACGTGATCTACATCGCCGGACCCGGTCATGGCGGACCCGCCGTCCTCGCCAACGTGTACCTCGAAGGCACGTACTCGGAGATCTACCCGGCGGTGTCACGCGACGTGGATGGCATGCGGCGACTGTTCCGACAGTTCTCGACGCCGGGCGGCGTACCGAGCCATGTGAGCGTGCCCACGCCGGGCTCGATCCACGAGGGGGGCGAGCTCGGCTACGCGCTCGTGCACGCGTTCGGCGCCGCGTTCGACAACCCGGACCTCGTCGTCGCGTGCGTCATCGGGGACGGCGAAGCCGAGACCGGTCCCTTGTCGGGATCGTGGCAGGGCATCGACTTCTTGAATCCCACCCGCGACGGCGCCGTGCTGCCGATCCTGCACCTCAACGGCTACAAGATCTCCGGCCCCACGGTGTTCGGGCGCTCAATCGACCAGGACGTCGACGCGGTCTTGCACGGCTACGGATACGACGTGCACTTCGTCGAAGGCGACGACCCGCCCGCCGTCCACCGCGAGCTGGCGGCGACGCTCGACCGCTGCTTCGACGAGGTACGAAGCATCCAGGACGGCGCGCGCGCCCACGGCTTCGGCGCCCGGCCCCGGTGGCCCGCCATCGTGCTGCGGACACCGAAGGGATGGACGGGCCCCAAAGTCGTGGACGGGATGCCCGTCGAGGGCACGTTCCGCTCCCATCAGGTCCCGCTCGCGAACGTGCGTGACAACCCCGATCACCTCCACCAGCTCGAGGAGTGGATGCGCGGCTACCGCCCCGACGAGCTCTTCGACGAGCACGGTCAGCTCGTCGCCGCACTCGCCAAGCTCGCCCCGGAAGGGGACCGCCGCATGAGCGCCAACCCGCACGCCAACGGCGGCGGACTGCTGCAGGCTCTCGATCTTCCGGACTTCACGCAATACGCCATCCCCGTCTCGCAACCGGGTGGCGAACTGCACGAGTCGACGCGCCGCCTCGGCGAGTTCCTGCGCGACGTGTTCGCCCGCAACCGCGAGCAGGCCAACTTCCGGCTCACCTGTCCGGACGAGACGAAGTCGAACAGGCTCGACGCCGTCTTCGAGGTCGAGAACCGGACCCTTGTGGAGCCGATCCTCCACGTCGACGACCACGTCTCGCCCGACGGCCGGGTGATGGAGATCCTCAGCGAACACAACTGCCAGGGCTGGCTCGAGGGCTACCTGCTCACCGGCCGGCACGGGCTGTTCGCCTCGTACGAGGCGTTCGCGATGGTGTCGGCGTCCATGACGGTGCAGCACGCCAAGTGGCTGGAGGCCGCGCGCGATCTCACGTGGCGCGCGCCGATCTCCTCGTTGAACGTGCTCCTCACGTCGACCTGTTGGCGCAACGACCACAACGGGTTCAGCCACCAGGGCCCGGGGCTCATCGACATCGTCCTGAGCAAGAAGGGAACGGTGGCGCGGATTTACCTGCCGCCCGACGCCAACTGCCTGCTGTCGGTGGCAGACCACTGTCTGCGGAGCCGCGATTACGTGAACCTCATCGTCATCGACAAGCAGCCCCAGCTCCAGTGGCTCGACATGGACGCGGCGCGTCAGCACGCGGCCCGAGGGGCGTCGGTCTGGAGGTGGGCCGGCAACGAGCACGGCGGCGAGCCCGACGTGGTGCTCGCGTCGGCGGGCGACATCGTCACGATGGAGACAGTGGCGGCGGCTGACCTGCTGCGCCGGCATGTCCCGCAGCTCGATTTTCGGGTCGTGAACGTCGTCGACCTCATGACGTTGTTTCCCGCCGACCGCCACCCGCACGGCATGGACGAGGGCAGCTTCGTGGAGCTGTTCACCGCCGGCAGCGATGTCGTGTTCGCGTTCCATGGCTACCCGAGCGCCGTGCACCATCTGATTCACGGCCGGCCCTTGCCCGCTCGCTTCCATGTACGTGGGTACCAAGAGGAGGGCACTACCACGACGCCGTTCGACATGGTCGTGCGCAACGAGGTCAGCCGGTACCACCTCTGTATGGAGGCGCTGCGCCGGGCTCGTCGGGCCCCCGTCGGCGCCGAGACGCTGATCGAGAACTGCAAGGACATGCTCCGCCGGCACCACGGCTACGTCGTCGAGCACTTGGAAGACATGCCGGAAGTGCGTGACTGGCGTTGGAGCCCGTGACTCGGAGCCCGCCGCTGATCGTGCTGTGCGTGAACAGCGGCTCGTCGTCGTTGAAGTCCGCCCTCTTCGAGGTCGATCACACGTCCGAGCGAGAGCTGGCGCGTGCCAGCCAGGCCGTGGATGGGGGCGACTACGTCAGAGCACTCCAAGCCGCGATCTCGTCCTTCGAAAACCACAGCCTCCCCAGGCCGGGCGCGGCTGGTCACCGCGTCGTCCACGGCGGTCCGCGTCACGCCGAGCCCACGATCGTCGACGACCGGGTGCTCGCAGAGCTCCGCGAGCTGGTGCCGTTCGCGCCGCTGCACATGCCGGCGGCGATCGCCGGCATCGAGGCCGTCGCAGCCCGGTGGGACATCCCGCAGGTGGCTTGCTTCGACACCGCGTTCCATCACCGCATGCCCGTGATCGCGCAGCGGTTGCCGCTTCCCGACAGCCTGTGGGATGACGGCGTACGCCGTTACGGGTTCCACGGACTGTCGTACGAGTACGTGGTCGACACGCTTGGGCCGGACGAGCTCGGCCGGGCTGTGATCGCCCACCTCGGTAACGGGGCGAGCATGGCCGCAGTGCACGACGGGCGATCACTCGATACCACGATGGCCTTCACGCCCGCAGGGGGTCTGGTCATGAGCACACGCCCGGGCGACCTGGACCCCGGCGTGGCCGTGTACCTGCTGCGCGAGAAGGGTTACGACGCTGACCGTCTCGAGGAGCTGATCGACCGGAAGTCGGGACTGATCGCACTGTCCGGTGACACGTCGGACATGCGAGCCCTTGTCGAAGAGCGAGATCGCAATCCGCGAGCTGCGCTCGCCATCGACGCGTTCTGCTACTACGCGCGCAAGCACGTCGGCGCGCTGGCTGCGGTGCTCGGCGGTCTCGACACGCTCGTGTTCACCGGTGGCATCGGTGAGAAGGCGGCAACGGTGAGGGCCGAGATCTGCCACGGGCTGCAGCACCTCGGCGTCGAGCTCGATGACGAGCGGAACGAGCGGGACGCCGACGTGATCAGCGCATGGGCAAGCGAATGCATCGTGCGCGTCGCACGCACGGACGAGGACCTCGTGATCGCGCGGCACACCGCCGCGCTCGTCGGGTCCGGCTAGAGCATCAGCTCCTGCATCGCCGCCAGCTGTTCGACGTAGTGCTCGACCGAATGGTGGACGAAGCGGATGTTGAGCATCGTGGCTCCGGCGTCCCGAAGGCCTGAGGCGGCCTCGCGCACGCGCTCGGGCTCGGCGACGGCGTCGAACGGGTGCTCGTTCTGGAGAACGAACTCGAACGGCGGTGCGTCTTTCCGAGCCGCGCGCTCCGCCCACGACTCGGTCTCTCGTGCGCGCGCGATCATCTCGGCGAGTTGCGAGCGGGCGATCCCGAATGGGACCCAACCGTCGGCGAGCTCGACCGCCCGGCGCAGCGAGCGGGCCGTGCGGCCGCCGACCCAGATGGGCGTATGCGAATTCACCGCGCACGGCTCCACGATCAGTCCTTCGAAGGCGTAGAACTTTCCTGCGTACTCCGGCTCCCGGCGGGCCCACGCCGCGCGCAAGGCGCGGATCGCGTCGTCGGCACGCTCGCCTCGGTCGTCGAACGGCGCGCCGAGGAGCTCGAACTCCTCCTGGAGGCTGCCGACGCCCACGCCGAGGATGAGACGGCCTTCGCTGATCCGGTCGAGCGTGCCATAACGCTTCGCGATCTCGAGCGGATGGTGGTATCCAAGTACGAGTACGTGCGTGGCGAGCCGGATCGTCGACGAGCGCGCAGCCAGGTACGCAAGCGTCGCCAGAGGATCCCAATACGTGGCACCGCGTATTTCGGCGACGTCGGTCGGGATCCCGACATGCTCACTGCAGGTGACGTGGTCGTAGCCGAGCCGTTCGGCCTCGGCCGCGACGCGGGTGATCTCGGCGATGCTCGCGGTCTCCTCCCACTTCGCATGCGCGCGCGGCAGCGGGGTGACAACGGGCGTGACGACTCCGAGCTTCACGCCCTCATCGACCGTGCGCTATTTGCGGGGCAACAACGCGCGGTCGGCGATGATGTTCTTCTGCACCTCGGTGGCGCCGGCGCCGATCGTCGTGTAGCGCTGGAACGAGTAAAGCCGCGTCCACGTGCCGCCGTCGACGGCGTCCGGACCGCCCTTGGCGAGAAGTCCCGCCGGACCGAGCAGGTCGACGGCGAGCTCGGCGAGCGTCTGCGCGAGATAGCTCCACTGGAGCTTGGCCAGCGGGACCTCGGGCCAGTTCTTCTCGCCCTTGATGATCTTGGTAAGGGCCCGGTAGTTGAGCAGCTTCGTGTACTCGATGTCGGTGAAGGCCCGGGCGATGCGCTCCCGGATCTCGGGGTCGCGTAGCGCATCGGGATTCGTGGCCTTGGCGGCCGAGATCATCGAACGCAGGTCGGCCGCCATCGTGATGGCGAGCCCCGCTGTTCCCACCCGCTCGTGGCCGAGTGTGCCCATCGCGACCTGCCAGCCCTGGCCTTCGTCGCCGAGGCGCCACTCGGCGGGGATGCGCACGTCCGTGAACCACACCTCGTTGAACAGCTCGTCGCCTGCGATGTCGCGGATGGGCCTGCATTCGATGCCGGGTGTGTGCATGTTCACGATGAACGCGGTGATGCCCTCGTGCTTGGCGCCCCGCTCGATCGCGCCGGGGTCGGTGCGCAGCAGGAACAACCCCCAGTCGGCGAGGTGGGCGGTCGAGATCCAGATCTTCTGCCCGTTCACGACGTACTCGTCGCCGTCGCGAATCGCGGTGGTGCGCAGGTTGGCGAGGTCGGACCCCGCCTCGGGCTCGCTGAACCCCTGGCACCAGTGCTCCGACGCGTCGAGGAT
>DASPXI010000089.1:0-10325 GCA_035637335.1 Acidimicrobiia bacterium | reverse complement strand
GTTTCGCCGACTGGCTCAATCGCGGCTTCGACCTGGGCGTCATCGACGGCGCCGTCAACGGCGTGGCCCGCCTCGTGCGCGACGCCGCCAGCCGGCTGCGGCGCGTCCAGACGGGCCTGGTGCGCAACTACGCCCTCGGCGTCGTGCTCGGCGCCGTCGCCCTCTTGGTGTTCCTCGCAGTGAGGGCGGGCTGATGCGCGACGCCGGCTTCCCGCTGCTGACGTTCATCATCTTCACGCCGCTCGCCGGCGCGGTGCTGGTTGCCCTCCTCCCGCGGCGGCGGCCGGAGCTCATCAAGGCCGTCGGCTACGGCGCCACCGCCGCCACCGTCGGCTTCGTCGGCTACTTGCTCTACAACTTCGACGCCGGGGCGTCGGGCTATCAGTTCGTGGAGGACCACCGGTGGATCGACACGCTGGGCGTGCGCTACGTGCTGGGCGTCGACGGCATCAGCCTGTTCATGGTCGCCCTCACCGCGCTGCTGTTCCCGATCGGGTTGCTGGCGTCCGAGACCATCACCGAGCGCGTCAAGCCGTACACGATGTGGATGCTCGTGCTCGAGTCCTCGTTGCTGGGCGTGTTCCTCGGCCTCGACCTCGTCCTCTTCTTCGTGTTCTTCGAGTTCGTGCTGGTGCCGATGTACTTCATCATCGCCGGCTGGGGGCACGACCGGCGGGTATACGCCGCGTTCAAGTTCTTCCTGTACACGATGACGGGCTCGGCGTTCCTGCTCGTCGGGTTGCTCACACTGGCGTTCCTGCACGCGCAGGACCACGCGCTCACGTTCGACCTACGCACGCTGACGGCCTGGGCGCCCGGCGGGCTGAGCGACGGCACCGCCAAACTGCTGTTCCTTGCGTTCTTCGTCGCGTTCGCGGTCAAGGTGCCGCTGTTCCCGCTGCACACGTGGCTGCCGGACGCCCACACGGAGGCGCCGACGGCGGGGTCGGTCATCCTGGCCGGCGTCCTGCTGAAGATGGGGACGTACGGGTTCCTGCGCTTCTCGCTGCCGCTGTTCCCGGACGCCACCGTGTACTTCGCGCCGATGCTCCTCGTGCTGTCGACGATCGGGATCATCTACGGGGCGATCGTCGCCGCCATGCAGCCGAACCTCAAACGACTGATCGCGTACTCGTCGGTCGCGCACCTCGGGTTCGTCGTGCTGGGGACCTTCGCACTCACGACCCAAGGACTCGAGGGTGGCTTGTTCACGATGATCAGCCACGGCCTGACGACGGGCGCGCTGTTCCTCCTCGTCGGCTTTCTCTACGACCGGCGGCACACGTTCAACATCTCCGACTTCGGCGGGCTCTGGAAGGCGGCCCCGGTCTTCGGCGGGATCTTCCTCGCCATCTCGTTCGCGTCGATCGGACTGCCCGGGTTCTCGGGCTTCGTCGGCGAGTTCCTGTCGCTCATCGGGACGTTCCTCGTGCACCGGCCGTACGCCGTGATCTCTGCGGTGGGCGTGATCCTCGCCGCCGTGTACCTGTTGTGGGCGTATCAACGTGCCTTCACCGGCGCCCCGAGCGGCGAGAACGCCAAGCTGCGCGACCTCAAGGTGCGTGAGCTCACGGCCGTCGTTCCCTTGCTCGGGCTCAGCTTCTTCCTCGGCGTGTACCCGAAGCCGGTGCTCGACCGGGTCGAGCCGACGGTGCGCCGGGTGATCTGCAGCGTCGAACGCGGCAGCAGCTACAAGGAGCCGGCGGTCGCGAAGCGCGGCGTCAAAGGCGCCGACTGCGGAAAGATGGGCACTGCGGAGCTGGCGGGCCGGTGATCTGGTCCGTGCTCGCTCAGGCGAGCGTCCCGCCGACCCGCACGCCAACGGTTGATTGGCTCGCGGTGTCGCCCGAGATCGCGCTCACCAGCGCGGCTATCGCGATCGTGCTGCTGCGTTCGGTCGTGCGGCGCGCCGCGTGGGTGTACCCGGCGTCGCTCGCGATCGCGTTCAGTGGCGCGACGGCCGCCGGTGCCCTGCTGGTGCGGCAGTGGCGCGAGGTACAGGACCACGGCGCGATCACGACGGTCGCCGGCATGGTGCGCGTCGACGGCTTCGGAGTGTTCCTCGGCGGCGTGGTCGTCATCGCGGCTGTCCTGGCGCTGCTGCTGGCGAGCAACTACGTCGAGCGCGAGCGCCTGGAGGGCCCCGAGTTCGTGGCGCTGTTGCTGCTCTCTGCCACCGGCATGGTCGTCATGACGACGGCCAACGACCTCGTCGTCGTGTTCCTCGCCCTCGAGATCCTGTCGATCCCGCTCTACGTGCTGGCCGCCTTCGACCGCCGCCGGCTCGCGTCGCAGGAGGCCGGCATCAAGTACTTCGTGCTGGGCGCGTTCTCGTCGGCGGTGTTCCTCTACGGCATCGCGCTCGTGTACGGCGCCACCGGCACGACCTCACTCACCGGCATTGCCCGCTTCCTTGCCGACAACACCCTGCTCGACGAGGGCGTGCTGCTCATCGGTCTCGGGCTGCTGCTGGTGGGCCTCGGGTTCAAGGTGGCGGCGGTGCCGTTCCACATGTGGACGCCCGACGTGTACCAGGGTGCGCCGACGCCCGTGACCGCGTTCATGTCGTCGGCGACCAAGGTCGCCGGCTTCGCCGCGCTGTTGCGTGTGTTCACGGTCGCGTTCCCGTTGTTCAGGGACGACTGGCGCCCGGCGATCGGCGCCCTGGCCGTGCTGTCGCTCGCGGTCGGGAGCGTGGTCGCCGTCGTGCAGAACGACGTCAAACGCGTGCTGGCCTATTCGTCGATCGCGCACGCCGGCTACGTGCTCATCGGATTCGCAGCGATGGCGGTGTCGAATGGCGAAGCCGCCACGCGGGGCCGGCAATCGGCGGTGCTCTACCTCCTCGTGTACGCGTTCATGACGATCGGCGCATTCGCCGTCGTCACGGTCATCGGGCGCTCGTCGCACGACGCCCGCCACACGTTGTCCGAGTACCGGGGGCTCGCGGCGAGACGGCCGGTGCTCGCCGCCCTCCTCACGCTCTTCCTGCTCGCTCAGGCGGGCGTGCCCGCGACCGGGGGGTTCGTCGCGAAGCTGCAGGTGTTCGCGGCGGCGGTGGACGCGCGGCAGTATTACTTGGCGATCGCCGGCGTGCTCGCATCCGTCGTGAGCGCGTTCTTCTACCTGCGCATCGTCGCCACGATGTACACGGGCGGCGAGGAGGAGGAGCGCGCACCGCGCTTAGCACGACGGGTCGACGCACCGGCGGCCGTCGTGCTCGGCGTCACCGCCGCGCTCACCCTCGTCATCGGCATCCTCCCTGGCGCCTTCCTCGACGTCGCCAAGGACGCCACGTTCCTGCTCCGGTGACTATGCGTGCGCTGGGACCCAAATAGTCCCCCTACGCACGCATCAAGCAACTTCGCTACGGCGGCGGAACCAGCGGCGACGGGCGCGCTCACGCGGGCGGGCGCGCGCGGCTTCGTGCTCGTCGAGCGCGCGCGCTGCGAGGTGGTGGGCCTCCTCGATGAGCATGAGCGAGTCGGAGAAGTCGAAGAGCTCACGCTGATCGGCCGGTGCCGGCAACACCACGACGTCGACGTCCGCCGGCGCGTACCGGAGCTCCAGCTCGAAGCGCTGGTTCCGGGAGATCGCGAACGCCCGCACCGCGACGTCGAGCGGCGAGCGCAGCTTGCGATCAGCGAGGGCGCCGGTCACGTTGCACACGTAGATCCGGTCGACCGGACCAGAGAGCGCGTGCCACAAGGGGACGCTGTTCACGATGGCGCCGTCGACGAGCAGGCGACCATCGTGTTCGATCGGCGGAAACAGCCCCGGCAGTGCCGTGCTCGCGAGCAGCGCCGGCTCGACGGGTCCGCAGGCGAGCACGACCTCGTCGCCGGTATCGAGGTCGGTGGCGATCACCCGCAGCGGAACGGCGAGCTCCGCGAACGTCGGCGCCGCACGCGCGCGCTCGATGACGGCGCGAAGTCCGTCGTTGGTGAACAGGTGGTCGTCGCGTCGCAGCACGTTCCACGCCCGCGCCAGCTTGCTGCCCGGGAACACCTCGCCGGACCGGATCGACAACCACACGTCGGCGAGCTGCTCGACACCGGCCAGCGTCGGATGGGTTGCGAGCGCCGCCCCGTTCAGGGCCCCGGCCGACGTGCCGATGACCACGTCGGGCTCGATGCCCCGCTCGAGCAGCGCCCGCAGCATCCCGACCTGGCTCACGCCCTGGTTCCCGCCGCCCGACAGCACGAAGGCAGTCCGCGGGCGTTCGGGTGGGCGCAGTCGAGGCGGTCTCGGCGGCGGCGAGAAAGCGCTCACGTCACATCCCTCGTCACATCTTGTTCGCAATCGAAGCCCACGGTAGGGACCATCCACTCTCCAAAACGTTCAGTCCACACCCGCGATTCCTCGTGAGCTTGCGATTCGCGCCGGTCGCGCCGTTTGTAGGCCTTGAATTCGCCCGGTGTAACCTCCGATTCAGGTCCTTTTCCCCGGACGGGAGAACGAGTGGACGCCTACTACCGGACGTATCTCGCGGTCGCGGTGCTGGCCTTCGCCGCCGTCGCGATGTTCGGCGCCATGCTCGGGGTCGGTCGGCTGCTGCGCCCGAACCGGGCCCAGCCCGAGAAGTACGTCACCTACGAGGCCGGCTCCGACCCCGTGACCGGCTTCGGCCAGTCGAACATCCGCTACTACGTCTACGCCCTGCTGTTCGTGATGTTCGACGTCGAGGCCGTGTTCATCTTCCCGTGGGCGGTCCGGCTCGACAGCCTCGGCGCGTTCGCCCTCGTCGAAATGGTCATCTTCATCGTCATCCTCGCGCTCGGCCTGGTGTACGCGTGGCGCAAGGGGGTCCTGCGATGGGCCTAGTCGAGCGGGGCAAGGTCCCGAAGCCGCTCACCTGGCTGCTGAACTACAGCCGCAAGTATTCGCTGTGGATGTTCCAATGGGGGCTCGCGTGCTGTGCGATCGAGATGGGCGCTGCGCTCGCCAGCCCTCGCTACGACATGATGCGTCTGGGCGTCATCCCGTTCCCGGCCAGCCCCCGTCAGGCTGACCTGGTGGTCATCTCGGGCACGGTCACCGACAAGATGGCGCCCGCGATCAAGCGCCTCTACGAGCAGATGCCCGACCCGAAGTACGTCATCTCGATGGGCGCGTGCGCCAACTGCGGCGGCCCGTACTGGGACTCCTACTCGGTCACCAAGGGCGTCGACCAGATCATTCCCGTCGACGTCTACGTGCCGGGATGCCCGCCGCGTCCCGAGGCGCTCCTGCAGGGCATCGTGCTGCTCCAGGAGCGCATCCAGAAAGAAGGCATCGGGAACGACGACCTGAAAGCCAGGTGGACGGGGGAGCCGATCGTCGTTGGCGGATGATCTCGAAAGAGAGCAGAGCGGCGCCGGCGCGGAGATCGAAGCCCAGCGCGAGCTAGCGAAGACCGACGAGCCGGCCGCAGCCGCCGAGGCGCGGGCCGACGCCGACGAGGCCGACGCGCCGCCGACAGATGCCAAGACCGAGGACGAGGCCGAGCCGCGGCCGCTCGACGAGACCGAGCAGGAGCTGCTGGCGCGCCTGGAACGCGGCCTGGGCGACGGCATCGTCGAATCCGCCGACGCCTACGGCTCGCTCGTCGTCCGCGTGAAGCCAGATGCGTGGCGCAAGGCAGCCGAGGTGTCGAAGATCGAGCTCGAGTGCGACTTCCTGTCGTTCATCTCCGGCATCGACTGGCAGCCCGCGCCGCGCGAAGGCGAGGAGGCCGGTGGCGACACGTCGTCGCCGGCGCAGCCGACCGAGATGACCTTCGGCGTTGCGGGCTCGACGGGCCGCATGCAGGTGTTCGCGCACGTCGAGTCGACGACGCAGAAGTGGGGCGTCACGCTCAAGACGGACGTCGACGAGAGCGATCCGCACGCCGAATCGTGGGTACCGCACTACCCCGGCGCCGACTGGCACGAGCGGGAGGCGTGGGAGATGTTCGGGGTGACGTTCGACGGCCACCCCAGCCTCCGTCACCTCTACCTGCCGTCGGAGTTCGAGGGTCATCCGCTGCGGAAGGACTACCCGCTCCTCGCCCGGGTCGTGAAGCCGTGGCCCGGTCTCGTCGACGTCGAGCCCATGCCGGGGGAGGAGACGAAGGAAGAAGCGAAAGAGGAAGGGGAGCAGCCGGCCGAGGGAGACGCGTCGTGAGCACCGACTTCGCCGTCGACCGGCAGGCGTGGCGTCACCTGGCCGACGCGCAGGTGAACGTGGAGCTCGATACGGGCGACATGATCCTGAACCTCGGCCCGCAGCACCCGGCGACACACGGCACGCTGCGGCTCGTCGTGCGGCTCGACGGCGAGCGCGTCATCTCGGCCGACCCGGTCATCGGCTACATGCACCGCGGCTACGAGAAGCTCACCGAGTTCCGCACCTATCCCCAGGTCACCACGCTCATCAACCGGATCGACTGGCTGTCGAGCTTCGCCAACGAAGTCCCGTTCATGCACGCCGCCGAGCTGCTCATGGACATCGAGGCGCCGCCACGGGCGCAGTACATCCGGACGATCCTCACCGAGCTCTCGCGTATCGCGACGTTCATGCTGTTCCTCGGCGAGATGGGCCTCCAGGTCGGCGCGCTGACACCGCCGTTCTACGGGTTCCGTGACCGCGAGCACGTCCTCAACCTCATCGAGGCCGCGACCGGCGGCCGCTTCCATCCCAACTTCAACCGCATCGGCGGGCTGAAGGACGATCTGCCGTGGGGCTGGGTCAACGAGTGCCGCAACACGATGAAGATCGTGTTCGACGCCTGCAACACGCTGGAGGCGCTCGTCGCCGAGAACGAGATCTTCCAAGCTCGCACCCGCTCGATCGGGATCATCCCGCCCGAGATCGGCGCCGGCTACGGCGTGTCGGGCTCGAACCTACGGGCCTCGGGCGTCGATTGGGACCTGCGGCGCGACAGCAAGCCGTACCTCGTCTACCCAGACCTCGAGTTCAAGGTCTGGACGCACCCCGACGGCGACTCGTACTCGCGGTACTGGGTGCGGCTCCAGGAGACGCGCGAGGCCGCCCGCATGGTCGTGCAGATGCTCGACCAGATCCCGAGCGGTCCGATCATGGCCAAGGTCCCGCGCATCATCAAGGTCCCCGAAGGCGAGCTCTGGGTGGAGACCGAGAACCCGCTCGGCCAGATGGGCTACTACGTGATCTCGAAGGGCGCGACGGGACCGTTCCGGGTCAAGATCCGGTCGGCGTCGTTCAGCAACGTGTCGATCCTGCCCTGGCTGCTGCGGGGCGTGTACGTGCCCGACATCATCACCGTGCTCGCGTCGCTCTACTTCATCCTGGGGGACATCGACCGGTGAGCCTGCTCGCGCTCGACGTCCCGGGCGGCCAGGCGACGATCCTGGCGATCAAGACGGTCGTCGTGCTCGCCGTCATCCCGCTCGGCGCCATCATCCTCGGCTACGTGTTCCTGCTGAAGATGATGGCGCACATGCAGAGCCGGCTCGGGCCGATGGACCCGGGCGGGTTCCACGGCTGGTTCCAGCTCTTCGGCGACGGCATCAAGTTCATCCAGAAAGAGGACGTGATGCCGGCGCAGTCCGACCGGCGCGTGTTCGCCTTCGCGCCCGCGGTCGTCGTGATCTCGACGTTCCTCGTGTTCCTCGTGCTGCCGACAGGCCCGGATCTCATCGTCAGCGACCTCGACGTCGGCGTGTTCTACGCCCTTGCCGTCTCCAGCCTGTCGGTCGTCGGCGTGCTCATGGCGGGGTGGGCGAGCGCCAACAAGTTCGCCCTGCTCGGTGCGCTGCGCGCCGGTGCCCAGCTCATCGCCTACGAGCTGCCGCTGCTGCTGGCGGTGGTCGGCGTCGTCGTGACCGCCGGGACCATGAGCCTCCAGGGCATCGTGGGCGCGCAGCAGAACGGGGCCATCTTCGGGTGGGACGGCATCGGAAACCCGTTCATCCTCACGCAGATCGTCGGCTTCGTGCTGTTCCTGGTCGCCGCCCAGGCCGAGCTCACCCAGGCCCCGTTCGACATGCCCGTGGCCGAGAGCGAGCTCGTTTCCGGGTACATGGTCGAGTACACCGGCTTCCGGTTCCTCTTCTTCTTCATCGGCGAGTTCGGCACCGCGTTCGCGTTCGCCGCCCTCGCCGCCACCCTGTTCCTGGGCGGTTGGGCGATCCCGCACGTCACAGACACCGGCCTGGCGAACGTGCTCGGGCCTATCGTGCTGCTCACCAAGGTCATGATCGTGGCGTTCCTGATGTTCTGGGTGCGGTTCACGTACCCGCGCCTGCGGGAGGACCAGCTCCAGGCGGTGGCGTGGAAGTACCTCATCCCGATCGGCCTGGCCAACATCCTGATCACCGGCGCATTGAAGGTGGCGTTCTAGATGCCCAAGCTCCCGAAGCTCCCCAAGAAACCGAAGGCCCCGGGGCTGATCGGCGGCCTCGGCGTCACGTTCAAGACGATGCTCAAGGGCGCCGTCACGGTGCAGTACCCCCACGAGCGAGAAGACCCGCCCACGCGAGCACGCGGGGTCATCGCGCTCAAGGAGGAGAACTGCACCGTGTGCATGCTCTGCGCGCGCCAGTGCCCGGACTGGTGCATCTACATCGAGGGCCACAAAGAGAAGCGGCCGCCCCGGCGCGAAGGTGGTCGCGAACGCACCGTGAGCCTCCTCGACCGGTTCGACATCGACTACGCGCTGTGCATGTACTGCGGCATCTGCGTCGAGGTGTGCCCATTCGACGCCTTGTTCTGGAGCCCCGAGTACGAGTATTCGGAGTCGAACATCGCCGACCTCCTGCACGACAAGGAGAAGCTCGGCGAGTGGATGGAGACCGTTCCCGAGCCGGAGCCGCTCGAAGTCGGCGCCGACGCCAAGAAGTAGCGGAGTAGGCCACCCGCATGACGAGCCAGAACGTCGCATTCTGGATTCTCGCGATCGCGATGGGTGTCGGCGCGGTCGGGGTCGTCCGGTCGCGCAACATCGTCCACGCGGCGCTGTTCCTCATCGTCGTGCTCGTCGGAGCAGCCGCCCAGTACATCGTGCTTCTCGCCGAGTTCGTGGGGATCACGCAGTTCTTCATCTACATCGGTGCCATTGCGGTGTTGTTCCTGTTCGGCATCATGCTGACGCGGGCGCCGATGCGGGCCGGCGACTTCGACAACGACCAGCGCTTGCCGGCCGCAATCGTGTCTGTCTTCTTGTTCGGGACGCTCGTCGCTCTCCTCGTCAACGCCTTCGGCCACGACGAGATCAACCTCACCGACAAGCTGCTCGAGGCGAGCCGGACCGGACCGGTGGCCGATTCCATCTTCCGCAACTTCGTCGTCCCCTTCGAGGTCGTGTCGATGCTCCTGCTCGCCGCGCTCGTCGGCGCCGTCGTGATCGCGCGGAGAGACTGATGGCGCTCAACCAGTACCTGATCCTGAGCGCATTCCTCTTCTGCTGCGGCGTCTACGGCGTGCTCGCGCGCCGCAACGGCGTCCTCGTGCTGCTCTCGGTCGAGCTCATGCTCAACGCCGTCAACATCAACCTGGTCGCGTTCGCCGCCTTCACCAGTAACGTCGCCGGCCAGGTGTTCGCGCTCTTCGTGATCACCATCGCTGCCGCCGAGGTGGGCGTCGGCCTCGCCATCGTGCTGCTCATCTACCGGAACTTGCACAGCCCCGACCTCGACCGCGTGGACCAGCTGAAGGGCTGACGGACAGATGCTGCAGAACGCATGGATCATCCCGCTGCTCCCTGCGCTGGGATTCGTGGCTGTCCTCTTTTTCGGGAAGCGCCTTCCCCGAAAAGGGGCGGAGCTCGCCGTCAGCTCGGTCGGGGCATCGTTCGTGCTCGCCTGCATCGCGTTGGTGCAGTGGATCCAGCGCGTCGACGACGCGCCGGCTCACGGCGCGGTGCGCGGGTTCGGGCGGGCGCTGCTCCCGGCCCAGGAGAGCGGGGTCGCCGCCGTCGAGCGCGGCGTCACCTGGTGGCAGAACGGCAGCGTGAAGTTCGGCGTCGGGATCCACATCGACGGGCTCGCCGTGATGATGCTGTTCATGGTCACGCTCGTCTCGTTCCTCGTGCACGTGTACTCCACGAAGTACATGGAGGGCGACCGCCGGTTCACGCATTACTTCGCCCTCCTCAATCTCTTCACCGCCTCGATGCTGCTGCTCGTCGTGGCCGACAACACCCTCCAGCTGCTCGTGGGCTGGGAGCTCGTCGGCTTCTGCTCGTTCGCGCTCATCGGCCACTGGTGGGAGGAGAAGCCGAACGCCGACGCCGCGGTCAAGGCGTTCCTCACGACCCGGGTCGGAGACGTCGGCCTCCTGATCGGGATCATCATCTTGTTCTTCGCTGCCGGGACGTTCGACATCGC
>DASPXI010000088.1:0-19980 GCA_035637335.1 Acidimicrobiia bacterium | reverse complement strand
CGTGCGGGTGCTCGACACCCGCAAGACGCTCCCCGGGCTGCGGGCGCTCGAGAAGGCCGCCGTCCGCGCCGGGGGCGGGCACAACCACCGCGCGTCCCTGTCCGACGCCCTCCTCGTCAAGGACAACCACCTGGTCGGGCTGGGCATCGACAAGGCGGTGCAGGCAGCGAGCGACCGCTGGCCCGGCCGCACCGTCGAGGTCGAGTGCGAGCGGATCGAGCAGGTCGCGGAGGCGGTCGAAGCCGGCGCCGGCATCGTGATGCTCGACAACATGAGCCCCGCGCAGGTGAAGAAGTGCGTCGAGCTCGTTCGCCGGAGCAGCCGTCCCGGCGTGCTCGTCGAGGTCTCGGGCCGCGTCACGCTCGACAACGTGGCCAAGTACGCGGCCGCCGGCCCCGACCTCATCTCCACGAGCGCGATCACCCAGTCGGCGCCCGCGCTCGACCTCGGCCTCGACGTGGAACGGGAGCTCTGACCGCCTGATGCTGCTCGCGATCGACGCCGGCAACACGCAAACGGTCATCGGCCTGTTCAACGGCAAGGAGCTGGCCGACCACTGGCGCATCGCGACCGTCGCCGAACGCACCGAGGACGAGCTCGCGCTGATGATCCAGCAGTTCCTCGGCTTCCACGGATTCTCGTTCGACGCCCAGGTGACCGGCGTCGTGATCGCCGGAGGCGTGCCGCGCGTGACCGCGGCGCTACGGCTCATGACGCAGCGGTACTTCGGGTTCGAGGCCCTCGTGGTGGAGCCGGGCGTCCGCACGGGGATGCCGATCCTGTACGACAACCCGAAGGAGGTCGGCCCCGACCGCATCGCCAACGCCGTCGCCGCCTACGACCTCTACGGCGGACCCTCGATCGTGGTCGACTTCGGCACCGCCAACACCATCGAAGCGATCAGCGAGAAGGGCGAATACCTCGGTGGCGCGATCTTCCCCGGGATCGAGATCTCGATGGATGCGTTGTTCGCGCGCGCCGCCGCGCTGCGGCGCGTCGAGCTCGTGCCACCGAAGAACGTGATCGGCAAGTCGACGGCGGAGTCCGTGCAGTCGGGTGCGATCTACGGCTTCACCGGGCAGGTCGACACCGTGGTCGAGCGCTTCCAGGCCGAGCTGGGCGACTGCACGGTCGTGGCCACCGGCGGGCTCGTGGAGTTGATCATGCCGTTCTCCCGCACGATCCAGCACAATGAGCCGTGGCTCACCCTCCACGGCCTCCGGATCGTGTTCGAGAGGAACCATTGACGGAACCACAGGACGAGCGAGCGCGCCGCCTGGCCAAGCTCGAGTCATTACGCGCTGACGGCATCGACCCGTATCCCGTTCGCTTCGAGCGCACCCACACCGCCGCCGAGTTACACGACCGGTACAACGGCATCGAGGCCGGCGCGGAGGTCGACGATGTGGTCGGCGTGGCGGGTCGGCTGCTCCTGATCCGCCGCCAGGGCAAGCTCACGTTCGCGACCGTGCGCGACGGAACCGGCACGGTGCAGCTCTTCGTGTCGCGGGCGGTCATCGGTGACGAGCAGCACGCCGCCTTCGACGACCTCGACCTCGGTGACTGGGTCGGGGCCGAGGGCACCGTCATGAAGACCAAGAGGGGCGAGTTGTCCGTGAAGATCACGGGCTTCGAACTCCTCGCCAAGGCGCTGCGACCGCTGCCCGACAAGTGGCACGGCCTCGCCGACATCGACACGCGGTTCAGGCAGCGGTACGTCGACCTCATCGCCAACGACGAGGCCCGGCGCGTCTTCGAGATCCGGATCGCCACCATCGACGCCATCCGGGAGTTCCTGAAGGCGCGCCGGTTCGTGGAGGTCGAGACGCCCGTGCTCCAGACGGTTGTCGGCGGAGCCACGGCGAGGCCGTTCTTCACGCATCACAACGCGCTCGACCTGGATCTCTCATTACGAGTCGCGCTCGAGCTGCACCTCAAGCGCCTGCTCGTCGCCGGCTACGAGAAGGTGTTCGAGATCGGTCGTGTGTTCCGCAACGAGGGACTGGGCACTCGTTACAACCCCGAGTTCACGATGCTCGAGGCGTACCAGGCGTTCGTCGACTACCGCGACATGATGACGCTCACCGAGGAGCTCGTGAACCACGCCGCCCATCGCGCGATCGGGTCCACGAGCGTCGAGATCGACGGCCGCACGATCGACCTCTCCCCGCCGTGGGAGCGCCGCACGATGATCGACCTCATCCACGAGCACGCCGGCGTCGACGTCCACCCGTCGCTGCCGGTCGAGAAGCTCGAGCGGATCTGCGACGACCTCGGCGCTCCCCGGGAGAAGGGCTGGGGGCCCGGGAAGCTGGTGTTGGAGATCTACGAGAAGACCGTCGAACCCAACCTCGTCGGTCCGGTGTTCGTGATGGATTACCCGCGCGAGGTCTCACCCTTAGCCCGTACGCATCGGGACGACCCCGCGCTCGTGGAGCGATTCGAACCGGTTGTGCTCGGCCGGGAGCTCGGCAACGCGTTCAGCGAGCTCACCGACCCGGTGGACCAGCGCCGGCGCTTCGAGGCGCAGGCGGAGCTGCGCGCGCAGGGTGACGAGGAAGCCAACGAGCTCGACGAGGACTACATCCGCGCCCTCGAGTACGGGCTGCCACCGTGCGGCGGGCTCGGCATCGGAATCGACCGCCTGGTGATGCTCCTGGCCGCGGCGACGACGATCCGTGAGGTGATCCTGTTCCCGCTGCTTCGACCGGAGGCGGAGCCGGGAGAGGGGGCGCCGTAGCGATGCGGGTCCTGGTCACCGGCATGGGGGGCGAGCTGGGCACCCGGGTCGCCCAGCTGCTCGAGGAGCACGACGACGTCACCGAGATCGCGGGCTGCGACCTCTGGCCGCCGCGCCGGCGGCTTCGCCGCAGCGTGTTCCGCCGGATCGACCCGCGCGACCGGGACAAGATGACCGAGTTCGTGAACGAGTTCGCGCCCGACGCCCTCGTCCACTACGGGGTGTACGAGCCCGACTCGCGTCTGGCTCCCGCCGAGGCCGCCGAAGTCAGCGAAGCATGCACGGTGCACGTGCTCACGGCGGCGGCCAAGGCCGGCAAGCTCGAGCGGGTCGCGCTCCGCAGCGGGCTGGAGGTGTACGGACGCGGCCGGGGACGCGCAGTCGTGCCGGCCGAGGACGCGTTGCTCTCGCCCACCACGCCGTACGGGCGCACCTGCCTGGAGGTGGAGACGATGGGCGCCACGCTCGTCCGCCGGCTGGGTATTCCCGTCGCGGCGATGCGGCTCGCGCCCGTGGTCGGCTCGCACGTCCCCAGCCCGCTCGGTCGGCTGCTCCGGCTTCCGCTCGTGCCGGTGCCGGCGCTGGCAGATCCCGCCTTCGTGCTGCTGCACCAGGACGACGCGGCGCGCGCCATGGTCGAAGCGCTGCGACGCGACGTCGACGGCCCCGTCAACGTGGTCGGTCAGGGCGCGGCCAGCCCCTGGCAGGCGGTGCGGCTCGGCAATCGGGTTCCCGTCCCCGTGCTGGGGCCAGGTTGGCGTGCCGCGAGTGCCGTTGCCGAGCTGGCCGGTGCGCCGGTACCGCCGCAGGTGCTCGAGCTCATGTCCAAAGGGCGCGCCGGCGACGGTTCCCGTGCCCGAGATGTCCTGGCGCTCGATCGGCTGCGCTCGACGCTCGAGGTCTGCACCGAGCTCTACGAATGGGGCACGGTGAGCCTGCTGCGCCGGACGGAGGACGCGGCATGAGCGCCGAAGCTCACAACCTCGCTCTGGATGACGACCGCGTCCACGCCGTCGACTCGCCGGTCGGTTTCGTACGCCGCAGGGTCGGCGGCCGGTACCCCGTCGACGCCTTCGGCGCCGACGCGCAACTCATGGACCTCGCCGGTCGCCTGCTCGCGCTGGGCGTGCGCGTCCACGTCGAGCACGGGGAGCGACTGCCTCGCATCGGCGGGGCGCTCGTCGTCGCCAACCGCGGACTCGGGATCATCGAGCCCGCCGCGCTCGCGGTCGGCGTGCGGCAAGCCCTCGGGCGGCGGCTGCGCGTCATCGGCGCGCCGGACGTACCGGTCGTGGGGGACCTGCTCCGAAAGCTCGGCGCGCTCGGCTACCGGCCCGACGACGTCGCCGCGCTGCTGCGAGCCGGACATCTCGCGGCCGCGCCGCTGGCGCCGACATGGCTCCAGACCGGCGCCGGCGCTCCGCCTCGCGAGTTGCTCGCCGCGATCCTGGGGTTCCCGGTCGTCCCGGTGGCGGTGCTGCCGGGCGGGCCGGGCCGCCTCCCGATCCGCCCCTGGCGGGTCGTGGTCGGCTCCGTCGTCGAGACCGGGACCGATGCCGTGCCCGGCGACACTCTCGCCGCCAGCGAGCTCGCCGAGCGCACCCGGGGCGCCGTCAACCACCTGCTCCGGCATCCGAGCGCCGCCGGCCACCCTGGCTAGGCCGGACTAGGCGGCCGTCCCGAGATGTCCATCCCCCGGGTTTGAGCCGGGGGTACATTTCTTGCGAACGCGAACATTCGTTCGCGATGGCAAGCGTCCGGCTCGGACGGCATGGAGGAGGAGCATGCCGGAGCTCATCGGCGACGACGGGGTCGAGGTCGCCTACGACAGGTGGGGCCGCCGCGATGGGCCGGCCGTCCTCCTGATCCAGGGCCTCGGCATGGATTCGCGTGGCTGGGCACTCCAACGGATGGCGCTCGGACGCCGCTACCGGTGCTTCGCTCCCGACAACCGTGGCGTCGGCCAGACCGGCGCGGTGCCGGGCCCGTATTCGCTCGACCGGATGGCCCGCGACGCCGTCGCGGTCCTCGACGCCGAAGGCGTCTCCCGGGCGCACATCATCGGCGCGTCGATGGGCGGGGTGATCGCGCAGATCATCGGCGTGCTGCATCCGGAGCGCACGCGTTCGCTCGTGCTCGCGTGCACGTCGTGCCGTCACCACCAATGGCGGCGCGAGCTGCTTCAGGAATGGGCCGACGCGGTGCTGGAGCGCGGCAGCACCGCCGCACTCGGCGACGACGGATTGCGCTGGCTCGTCGGGCCACGGTTGCGAAAGCGGTTCGGGATGTGGCTCAACATCCTCGCCCGCATCCTGCTGCACGCCGACCCGAAAGGATTCGCCCGGCAGGTGCAGGCGATCCTCGACGCCCCCGACGCGCTCCGCTTCGAGCTGCGACACGTGCGCGTCCCCGCGCTCGTGATCACGGGCTCGCAGGACGCGCTCACGCCGATCGGCGACGCCGAAGAGCTGGCGGAGATGATCCCGTTCGCGCAGCTGGTCGAGCTGCGCGGCGCCGCCCACGGTCTGATGGTCGAGGCGCCGAACGCGTTCAACGACGCCGTCCTCGACTTCCTCGACCGCGTCAGCGGCCTCGGTGAGGAAGTCGTCGACGCGGCGGCGAGCGCGTGAATTAGCCCTAGCTGTCGCGGTCGACGAGCCCCTCTACGAGGCGCGTCAGCCCTGCGCACACGTCGGGCGCGAGCTCCTCGGCGCCGTCGAGCGCCTCTACCGCCTTCGTCGCGTGGTCGCGCGCCTTGCCGAGCGCGGCCTCGATCGCGCCGTCACTCGTCGCGAGACGCCGTACCGTGGAGAGCTGCTCGGCGTCGAGCGGGTGGCCGAGCCGGTCGCGAAGCTCCGGGCGCGCTGCGATCGCATGGATGACGGGAAGCGTGTAGACGCCCTCCACAAGATCCTGGCCCGCCGGTTTCCCGAGCGAGGCGTCGGTGCCGGTGATGTCGAGCACGTCGTCGACGATCTGGAAGCACATGCCGACGTGGAAGCCGTAGCGCGTCAGCGCGTCGAGCGTCGGCTCGGCGACGCCGCACACCATGCCGCCGACCCGGCACGACGTGCCGAACAGCGAGGCCGTCTTGCCCTCGATCGCCGAGCAGTACCCCTCCTCGCTGCGGTCGACGTCGAAGAGATGCTGGAGCTCGAGCACCTGCCCGCGGCACAGCTCCGCGATGGTGCTCGCCAGCACCTCGGCGACGTCGCCGCCCAGGTGGGCCGCCAGCGCCGACGCCCGCGCCAGCAGGAAGTCCCCGGCCAGGATGGCGACGATGTTGCTCCACCGGGCGTTGACACTCGGCACGCCCCGGCGCGTCTCGGCCTCGTCGATCACGTCGTCGTGGTAGAGGGAGCCTTGGTGGACGAGCTCGATCGCCACCGCTCCCGTGACGGCGTTCGCCGAGACTGGACCCCCGCTGTCCGTGACGGCGTAGGCGGCACAGAGCGTGAGGGTGGGGCGGATGCGCTTGCCACCCGCTCCGATCAGGTGCGACGCGACCTCGGCCAGGAATCGGTCGGGGGTGCTGACGGCCTCGTGCAGCGACTCTTCGACCCGGGCCAGGTCGCCGGCCAGCGACGGCAGCCCCAGCGTCCGGACCGGGTCCATACGCTCCGAACGTTACGGGGATGCGGGAACAAACTCCAAGCTGGAGGTGTCCTAGTCGATTCTGGGCAAATGCAGGGGAAAACCGGGTCCCCGGGGCCGGCCGATCCGCCGGGAAATCCGAGATCCGGCCGATACACTGAGGAAGGAGTCAGCGTCCGGAGACGTTTCCGGTACCGAATGGGGTACGCGGGAACGGGGACGCTGAACTGCTTTCGAGAGGCGGTTGCGTAGTGTTCGAGCGATTTACCGACCGAGCCCGCCGGGTGGTCGTGCTGGCGCAGGAGGAAGCGCGCCTGCTCAACCACAACTACATCGGCACCGAGCACATCCTGCTCGGCCTCATCCACGAGGGTGAGGGTGTCGCGGCCAAGGCGCTCGAGTCGCTCGGCATCTCGCTGGAGGCCGTACGGGCCCAGGTCGAGGAGATCATCGGCCACGGCGGCTCCGCCCCGTCGGGGCACATCCCCTTCACGCCTCGGGCCAAGAAGGTCCTGGAGCTGAGCCTCCGCGAGGCGCTCCAGCTCGGTCACAACTACATCGGCACCGAGCACATCCTCCTCGGGCTGATCCGCGAAGGTGAGGGCGTCGCCGCGCAGGTGCTCGTGAAGCTCGGCGCCGACCTGTCGCGCGTGCGCCAGCAGGTCATCCAGCTGCTGTCCGGCTACGCCGGCGGCAAGGAAGGCGCGACCCAGGGCGCCGGCTCGGGCGAGGCGCAGCCCAGCGGGTCGTTGGTGCTCGACCAGTTCGGCCGCAACCTCACCCAGCTCGCGCGCGACAAGAAGCTCGATCCGGTGATCGGCCGCGAGAAAGAGATCGAGCGGGTGATGCAGGTGCTGTCGCGGCGCACCAAGAACAACCCCGTGCTCATCGGTGAGCCGGGCGTCGGCAAGACCGCGATCGTCGAAGGCCTGGCGTCCGACATCGTCGAGGGTGACGTGCCCGAGACGCTCGTCGCCAAGCAGCTATACACGCTCGACCTCGGCGCGCTCGTCGCCGGTTCCCGCTACCGCGGCGACTTCGAGGAGCGCCTCAAGAAGGTGCTCAAGGAGATCCGCACGCGCGGCGACATCATCCTGTTCATCGACGAGCTGCACACGCTCGTCGGCGCCGGCGCCGCCGAGGGCGCGATCGACGCTGCCAGCATCTTGAAGCCGATGCTGGCCCGCGGCGAGCTCCAGACGATCGGCGCGACGACGCTCGACGAGTACCGCAAGCACCTCGAGAAGGACGCCGCGCTCGAGCGCCGGTTCCAGCCGATCAAGGTCGACGAGCCCACCGTCGCGCACACCATCGAGATCCTGAAGGGACTGCGCGACCGCTACGAGGGTCACCACCGCGTCACGATCAGCGACCAAGCGGTCGTGGCCGCGGCCAACCTCGCCGACCGTTACATCTCCGACCGCTACCTGCCCGACAAGGCGATCGACTTGATCGACGAGGCCGGCTCGCGCCTGCGCATCCGCCGCATGGGAGCGCCGGCCGACTACCGCGAGTTCGAGGAGGAGATTGCCCAGGTCCGCAAGGACAAGGAAGGCGCGATCGAGGGCCAGCAGTTCGAGCAGGCGGCCAGCCTGCGCGACCGCGAGAAGGAGCTGCTCGACCAGCGTTCGGCCAAGGAGAGCGAGCTGCGCGCCGAGGGCGTCGACCTCTTCAACGAGGTCACCGAGGAGTCGATCGCCGAGGTGCTCGCGATGTGGACGGGGATCCCCGTCTACAAGCTCACCGAGGAGGAGACGGCCAAGCTGCTCCGCATGGAGGACGAGCTGCACAAGCGGGTCGTCGGCCAGAACGACGCGATCAAGGCCGTGTCGCAGTCGATTCGTCGGACGCGCGCCGGCCTCAAGGACCCGAAGCGGCCGTCGGGGTCGTTCATCTTCCTGGGCCCGTCGGGCGTCGGGAAGACCGAGACGGCCAAGACGCTCGCCGAGTTCCTCTTCGGCGACGAGAACGCGCTCATCCAGCTCGACATGAGCGAGTACATGGAGAAGCACACCGTGTCGCGGCTCGTCGGCTCGCCACCCGGCTACGTCGGCTACGACGAGGGCGGCCAGCTCACCGAAGCGGTGCGGCGCAAGCCGTTCTCGGTGGTGCTTTTCGACGAGATCGAGAAGGCCCACTCGGACGTCTTCAACACCCTGCTCCAGATCCTGGAGGACGGGCGGTTGACCGACGCCCAGGGTCGCACGGTCGACTTCAAGAACACCGTGATCATCATGACGTCGAACCTCGGCACCGCCGACCTGCGCAAGGCGGCGATCGGGTTCGGCCCGACGAGCGAGGCGATCACCTACGAGAAGATGAAGGAACGCGTGATGGAGGAGCTCAAGCGCAGCTTCCGTCCCGAGTTCCTGAACCGCATCGACGAGGTGATCGTCTTCAACGAGCTGAGCCAGCAGGAGGTCGTCGAGATCGTCGATCTGATGATCAAGCGGGTGCAGTCGCAGCTCGAGGGTCAGGGCCTCGGCTTGGAGCTCACGCCGGAGGCGAAGCTGGTCCTGGCCAAGAAGGGCTACGACCCGCAGCTGGGCGCGCGGCCGCTGCGCCGCGCCATCCAGCGGCAGGTCGAGGACCCGCTGTCGGAGAAGATCCTGTGGAAGGAGTTCCACGCCGGCGAGACGGTCGTGGTCGACGTCGAGGGCGAGGGCGACGCCGCCGAGATCGTGTTCCGGGCCGTCGAGGGCATCGAGCCCCCGCCGGTCGAGCTGGCCGGCAGCGGTCCCTCCGAGAGCTGACCACCGCGCGGCCGTCGGGCCGCGCTGATGCGAGACTCGGCGGCCGATGCGCCGCGTTGTCGTCCTCGTCGTACTCGTTCTGTGCCTGCTGGTCGCGGGCTGCAAGGTCGACACGACGGTGACGATCGCCGTGCGCGACAACGGCAGTGGGTTCGTACGCATCAACGTCGCGCTCGACGCCGAGGCGGTGCAGAACGCGGAGGCCGGGGGAGGCAAGCTTGAGGACCGCGTGCGGCTTGGCGATCTGCAGACCGCGGGGTGGAAGGTGTCACCGTGGAAGCGGGCGCCGGACGGGAGCGAGGCGTTGTCGCTGCGAAAGAACTTCGCCGACACCGGCGACGTGAAGCCGATCTTCCAGGAGCTCAACGGCAAGAATGGCCCCTTGCGCGGCGTCACGCTGGAGCGTGACCACAGCGTCGTCTTCACGCGCTACAAGCTGACCGGCGTCGCCGACCTGTCGCAGGTCACGGCGGGCATCGCGGCCGATCCGGAGCTGGCCGCGCAACTGTCGGGTCAGCGCGTCGACCTCACGAAGATCGACCAGCAGCTGACGCAGGAGATCCACGACGCGTTCCACGTGCGAATCCGGATCGACCTCCCCGGCGGCGCCAAGACGCTGACCCCCGAGCCCGGGAAGCAGGTGAGCCTGTCGACGTCGACGACGCAGGTCGATACGACACGCGCACTCCTGCTGCTCGCCGCCGTCGTGCTCGGCATCCTGGGGATTGTGGTGTTCGTACGGGGCGAGCTACGGAGGCGACGCCGCCGCTACCAGCCGTAGTTGTCACACCCCCGTGCGATCCTGCGCGCATGGCCAAGGTTCGGACCGTCCACCGCTGCACCGATTGCGGGGGTGTCGCCACCCGCTGGCTCGGTCGGTGCCCCGAGTGCGGCGCGTGGGGCACGCTCGTCGAGGAGGAGCTCGCTGCCGGGCGTGCCAGTGGCGCCGTGGAGCTGCCGTCGGCTGCCGATGCACCGGTGCCCATCGCCGAGGTCGACCCGATTGGCGCGGCGCGCCGCGCTACGGGAATCGACGAGCTCGACGGGGTGCTCGGCGGCGGCCTCGTCGCCGGTTCGGTGACGCTGCTCGGCGGCGAGCCCGGGATGGGCAAGAGCACGCTGCTCCTCCAGGTCCTCGCGCACCTCGCGCAGGCCGGGGCGCGCTGCCTGCTCGTCACGGCTGAGGAGTCACGCGAGCAGGTTCGGCTGCGAGCCGAGCGGCTCGGCCGTTTGCCCGACGATCTACTCCTTGTCTCCGAGACGTCCTTTCCTCGGATCCTCGCCCACGTCGCCGCGGTGACGCCCGACGTGCTCGCCGTCGACTCGATCCAGGCCGTGGCCGATCCCGATCTCGGTGGCGTTCCCGGTTCGGTGACCCAGGTGCGCGAGTGCGCGCACAAGCTCGCGCAGCTCGCAAAGGCGCGCACGTTGACCACGCTGCTCGTCGGGCACGTGACGAAAGACGGGACGCTCGCCGGGCCGCGCGCCCTCGAGCACGTCGTCGACACCGTGCTGTCGTTCGACGGCGAGCGCCACCACGCGTTGCGGATGCTCCGCGCGCTCAAGCACCGCTTCGGTCGCACCGACGAGCTTGGGCTGTTCGAGATGGGCGAGCGCGGCCTTGCCGCCCTGCCCGACGCGTCGGCGCTCTTCCTTGCCGATCGCCGAGCGGGCGCGCCGGGCTCCGTCGTCACCGCGACGCTCGACGGGATGCGCCCGCTGCTCGTCGAGGTGCAAGCGCTCGTCGTGCCCAGCCCCGCGCCGCGCCGGTCGGCCCAAGGTCTGGATAGCGCCCGCCTGCCGCTGTTGCTCGCAGTGCTCGAGCGCCACGGCGGCGTCGAGCTCGCGGGCGCCGACGTTTTCGCCAGTGTCGCCGGGGGCGTGCGCGTGCCCGGTGCCGGGGCCGACCTCGCGGTGACGCTGGCGGTCGCGAGCGCGGTGGTCGGACGACCGGTGCCGGCCGGCACCGTCGCGATCGGCGAGATCGGGCTCGGCGGCGAGCTACGCCAGGTGCCGCAGGCGCATCGCCGTCTCCGGGAAGCGGCTCGGCTCGGGTTCACGGCCGCGCTGGCGCCGCTGTCGACGCCCGCCGTCGCCGGCGTCGACGTGGTGCCGGTAGGCGATGTCGCCGAAGCCGTCCGAATCGGCTTGGCAGCGTCGATCGCGGCCGCCTGACCGACCGTCAGAGGGCCGTGCGCGACTCGCCGGATCCTCCCGAGCCGGACACCTGTCGTTGTTGGTATCGTTTGGAGTTCTCGAACGGGAGGGCTCGAACCGTTCGAGACCCGGAAGGATCCCTGCAGTGCCTGCCCAGCCACGTTCCGAAGCGATGCTCGCGGCCTTGCGCCTGGTGGCGCCGGGCACCCCCCTGCGAGAGGGACTGGACCGCATCCTCCAAGCCCGGATGGGCGCGCTCATCGTCGTCGGCGACGGCCCCGACGTCCTGCGCATCTGCTCGGGCGGATTCTTGCTCGACGCCGAGTACACGCCGCAGCGACTCTCCGAGCTGGCCAAGATGGACGGCGCCATCATCCTGGCGTCGGACACGTCTCGCGTCGCGCGCGCCAACGTCCACCTGGTGCCCGATCCGAACCTTCCGACGTCGGAGACGGGCACCCGTCACCGCACCGCCGAGCGGGTCGCCCGCTCGATCGACGTCCCGGTCATCACGGTGTCCGAGGACATGTCAGTGATCGCCATCCACCGCCGCGGCCTGAAGCGCACGCTCGAGCCGATCCCGCGGGTCCTGGCCAGCGCCGACCGCGCCGTCCAGATCCTCGAGCGATACAAGGTGCGCCTCGACGCGGTGAGCAACTCGCTGTCGGCCCTCGAGGTGGAGGACCTCGTCACGGTGCGCGACGTCGCCACGGTGCTCCAGCGGGCCGAGATGGTCCGCCGCATCGCCGAGGAGATCGAGGGCTACGTGATCGAGCTCGGCGCCGACGGCCGGCTCGTGCTGCTCCAGCTCGAGGAGGCCATGGGCGGCGTCGAGGACGACCGTCGCCTCGTCGCCAAGGACTATTTCGTCGAGGGTCCCGACTGGGAGCTGCTCGACGTGCTGGTGAAGCTGGCCGACCTCGACACCGAGCAGCTCGTCGACCTGCGCGAGGTGGCGTCCTTGCTGCACCTGCCCGCCGACATGACGCTCGACAGCCCCCTCCAGCCCCGCGGCTTCCGGCTGCTGCACAAGATCCCGCGTATCCCTGAGATCGTCGCCGACCACGTCGTCGACCGGTTCTCGAACCTCCAGAAGATCATGCGGGCCGGCGTGTCCGACCTGGTCGAGGTGGAAGGGGTGGGCGAAGCCCGCGCCCGCTCCATCAAGGAAGGGTTGTCGCGCCTGGCGGAGACGTCGATCCTCGAGCGCTACGTCTGACCGCGTGGCGCTGCTCGACGAGGGACCGCAGGATGCGACCGCCGAGCGGTTCGTGCTCGACGCGCGTGACGGCACCTCCGTGGACGCCATTCACGCCCGACCCGACGGCCAGGCGGAGGCAGGTCTCGTCGTACACCCGGACGTGGGAGGCCTCCGCCCCCTGTTCGACGAGCACTGCCGGCGCCTTGCCACCCACGGATTCGCCGTCGCGTGCACAGAGCCGTTCGCGCGCTTCCCCCGTGAGGTGCGCGAGGCGTCCGACATCTCGGTGCGCATGTCGCACATGAAGGACATGCACGACGAGCTCCAGCTCGGCGACCTCGCGCAAGCCGCTGAGTTCCTCGTGGAGACCGACGGCGTCCAGCGAGTTTCGATCATCGGGTTCTGCATGGGCGGCATGTACACGCTGAAGGCCGCGGCGACGGGCACGTTCGTGCGCGCGGTGCCGTTCTACGGGATGATCCGCGTCCCGGACGACTGGCGCGGCCCGGGCCACCGCGATCCGCTCGCGACCGCCGCCGACGTCTGCCCGACGCTCGCGATCTTCGGGGGCAAGGATCCCTGGACCCCACCCGACGACGTCGAAGCGCTGCGCTTCGCGTGGCTTCACCGTGACGACTGCGAGATCGTCGTGTATCCCGACGCCGACCACGGCTTCGTGCACGCCCCCGAGCGTCCGGCGCACCGGCCCGACGACGCGCGCGACGCGTGGCAGCGCACCCTTGCTTTTCTGCGCCGGTAGGGCGATCAAGCAGCCCGACCGCCACGCGCTCGAACGCATCCCGCGTGATGCGCGCCGGCTCGGCGCCACCCCATCGGCGTGTGCCGGTGCGGACCTAAACGGTTGCGCGATCCTCCAACGCGGGGCGGTCGAGGAACTTGTAGCGGCCGCGGCCCTTCACCTCGAGCCAGCCCAGGCGCGCGAACAGTGCGAGCGCCTTGTTGACACGCTCTCGGGAGGCGCCGACCATACCGGCGAGCTCCTCTTGCGTGACCGGCAGCTTGAACTCGTCGCCGTCGCCCGCCAGTTCGAGCAGGCGTTTCGCCGTGCGGCCGGGGACGTCGAGGAACACGGCGTCGGCCAAGGCCTCGTCGGTGGCGCGCAGCCAGCGCGCCAGGAGGCGGGTGACGGTCCACAGCAGCTCGGGCCGGGCCCGGAGGACGTCGCGCACGGGCTCGTACGAGACCACGATGACCCGGGATTCGGTGAGCGCACGCGCGTCAGCCGACCGCGGAGAGCCGTCGAACAGCGGAAGCTCGCCGAAGAGTGCGCCGTTCTCGAGCACCGCCAGCACGGACTCGCGGCCGTCCGGGGCCTTCGTTGCTATCGCGACGCGCCCATGCTCGATGACGAACAGCTCGGCCGCCGTGTCGCCCTGGCTGAACAGCAGCTCGTTGCGTTCGTACGCGCGCACGGTGGCGCGTTGGCGCAGGTCGCCGAGCACGTCGTCGGGTAGCGAACTGAAGAGCTCGGTGGTATCGAGCAGCTGGCGCTCGGGCACGACGCCTGCACCTCCCATATCGCGCTCATCTCGCGCTCACGTTCGCGGCGGAACGAGGCTACCCGCGAGAAAAGACTCCGCCCCGCGTCTGGTATTCTTGTCCTCCCGCAAGTCCCTCCGAGGAGTGTCATGTCCTTTCGCGTCGGTGACAAAGTCGTATACCCGCACCATGGGGCTGCGGTCATCGAGAAGAAGGAGAAGAAGAACGCCTTCGGAGAGAAGAAGGACTACCTGATCCTTCGCCTCGCGTACGGCGACCTCACGCTGATGGTCCCGGCCGACAACGCCGAGGAGATCGGCCTGCGCGACGTCATCAACGACGAGGAGGTCGAGGAGGTGTTCGCCGTCCTCCGCAAGAAGGAGGCGCGGATGCCCACGAACTGGTCCCGCCGGTTCAAGAACCACGTCGAGAAGCTCAAGAGCGGCGACATCTACCAGGTCGCCGAGGTGGTCCGGAACCTGTCCATCCGTGAGAAGGACAAGGGCCTGTCGGCGGGGGAGAAGCGGATGCTCGCCAAGGCGCGCCAGATCCTCGTGTCCGAGCTCACCTTTGCCCTCAACGTCGACGAGGAGGCGGCCGAAGGGCGCCTCGACAAGGCCCTCGGCAAGTAGCGCACCCGGAAAAGCGGCGCTTCGCTTTGCTCCGCCGTCTGCTTGTCGGTGCCAACCTGTCGGCGTGAGCACCTGGGGCATCGTCGTCGCCGGCGGCGCCGGGAGCCGGTTCGGCACCGCCAAGCAGTTCGAGTCGATCGCCGGCGCGCGCCTCGTCGACCGGGCGGTCGAAACCGCAACCGGCGCGTGTGACGAGGTCGTCGTCGTGGTGCCCGAGGGATTCGCATGGGACGGCGCGCCGGTTTCCGCCGCGGTCGTCGGTGGCGCCAGCCGTTCGGCGTCCGTGCGCGCCGGCCTCGCCGAGGTGCCCACCTCGGCGAGCATCCTCGTCGTGCACGACGCCGCCCGGCCACTGGCGACGCCCGCGTTGTTCGACGCCGTGATCCGCGCCGTGCGCAGTGGCGCGGACGCCGCCGTGCCGGCATTACCGGTGTCCGACACGGTGAAGCGCGTGGACGGCGACCGTGTCGTCGAGACCGTGGCCCGCGACGGGCTCGTCGCGGTGCAGACCCCGCAGGCATTCCGCGCCGACCGGCTGCGCGCCGCGCACGCAACCGGCGCCGACGCCAGCGACGACGCCGCGCTGATCGAAGCGGGCGGCGGACAGGTCGTCATCGTTCCCGGGGAGGCGGCCAACCTGAAGGTCACGACACCGGCGGATCTCGCCGCCGCCACCGCGCTGGTCGCCGGCGCGTCCTGGGAGCGCTCGTGAGCGCGTCCCGGGTGGGTCTCGGCTTCGACGTCCACCCGTTCGCGGACGGGGGCACCCTCGTGCTCGGTGGGGTCGAGCTCGAGGGGCCGGCGCTGGCCGGGCACTCGGACGCGGACGCGGTCGCGCATGCGGTCGCGGACGCGCTGCTCGGCGCAGCCGGTCTGCCCGATCTCGGGACGCTGTTTCCCGCCGACGACGATCGCTACCGCGACGCCTCGTCGATCCGGCTGCTGCGAGACGTCGCCGGACGAGTGTCGGCTGCGGGCTGGCAACTCGCCAATGTCGACGTCGTCGTCGCGGCCGAGCGCCCGCCGCTCGCCGGCCACGTGCGCACGATGACGAACAACCTCGCGGGCGCGCTCGTCGCGCTGTTCCCCGAGCCCGGGGCGCAGCGGCTCGTGTCCGTGAAGCCGAAGCGGGGCGAGGGCTTCGGCGCGATCGGGCGGGGCGAGGGAATTGCGGTATGGGCGGTCGCACTCCTCGATACCGTCGAGACCGAATGATTTGCCTGCACGACACGCTTTCACGCGAGAAGGTCGAGTTCGTCCCGCGCGAGCGAGGCAAGGTCTCGATCTACGTGTGCGGGCCGACGGTCTACGAGGTGCCCCATGTCGGACACGGTCGCGCTGCGCTCGTCTTCGACATCATCAGCCGGTATCTCGAATGGCGCGGGTTCAACGTGACGCATGTGACGAACATCACCGACGTAGAGGACAAGATCATCGCCCGCGCCGCCGAGGAGGGCAGCACCGAGCCCGAGGTCGCCCAGCGATACGAAGCGGCGTACTGGGCCGAGATGGATCGCCTCGGTGTCCGTCGTCCCGACTCCCTTCCCCGCGCTACCGCATACATCGCACGCATGGTGAAGCTCATCGCCGAGCTCGTCGACTCCGGCCGCGCCTACGTCATCGAGGGCGAAGGGGTCTACTTCGACGTCACGGCGTTCCCGGAGTACGGCGAGCTCGCGCACCGGCGGCTCGACGACCTCCTCTCTTCCGCCGGCGCGCGCGTCGACGTCGACGAGCGCAAACGCAACTCCGTCGACTTCGCGTTGTGGAAAGCAGCCAAGCCGGGCGAGCCGGCGTGGGACTCGCCGTGGGGGAAGGGCCGTCCGGGCTGGCACATCGAGTGCTCGGCGATGTCGCTCGACCTGCTCGGCGAGGGTTTCGACATCCACGGCGGGGGCGACGACCTGATCTTTCCTCACCACGAGAACGAGCGGGCCCAGGCCCAGGGCGCCGGCCATCGCTTCGCCCGGTACTGGGTCCACAACGGGATGGTGATGGTCGGCGACCAGAAGATGGCGAAGTCGCTCCACAACTTCACGACGTTGAAGGACGCGCTCGATGCCCACGGCCCCCGGGCCATGCGCATGGCCGTGCTCCAGAGCCATTACCGCAGCCCGGTCGAGATCGGGGACCGCCAGCTCCGCGCCGCGGGCGAAGCGGTCGCCCGCCTCGACGCCCTCGCCCGCCGCGCCCGCGTCGCCGGGATTGCCGCCGACGGGGCGCTCGACGAATCGGCCGTGGCCGCGTTCCGAGACGCGATGGACGACGACTTCGGCACGCCGGACGCGATGTCGGTGGTGTTCACGCTCGCCCGTGACACGAATACGGCGATCGACGAGGGCGACACGGAACGCGCCGCGTCGGGGCTCGCGACCGTACGGGAGCTCGTCGGCGCGGTGGGTCTCGAGCTCGACGACGGCGCGGGCGACGACGACGCCGAGGTCAACACGCTCGTGCAACTTCGCGACGAGGCGCGCAAAGCGGGCAACTTCGACGAAGCCGACCGCATCCGCGCCGAGCTGGCCGCGCGCGGCATCACACTCGAGGACACGCCGACCGGCACGATCTGGCACCGGTGACGCGGCGGCGGGCTGTCTCCGACCTGGGCGGTGAGCAGGTCGAGGGGCGACGCGCCGTGCGCGAGCTGCTCACGGCAGGACGCCGCCGAGTGCGGACCGTCTGGGTTGCGGGTGACAGTGCGAAGGACCTCGCCGAGATCGCCACGCTCGCCGGCGCCCGCGGCGCCACGGTGCGCCACATCGATCGTGACCAGCTCGCCGAGATCGCCCGGACCGAGTCACCGCAGGGCGTCGTGGCGCACACCGATTCCCTCGAGCCGGCGCGCCTCGACGCGCTGCTGTCGGCGCCGTCGGCGTTCCTCGTGGGTATCGACGGCGTCACGGATCCGCAGAACCTCGGTGCGATTTTGCGGACCGCGGAGGTCGCCGGCGCGTCCGGTGTGGTGCTCCCGCGCCACCGCGCCGCCCGCGTCACACCGGCGGTCACCAAGGCCGCAGCCGGCGCGATCGAGTATCTGCCCGTGGCTTCCGTCGCCGGTATCCCTGCCGCCATCGCCCAAGCCGCGCGCGCGGACGTATGGACGGTAGGGCTCGATGCCGGCGGTGACGTGACGATCGAGGACCTCCCGGTCGCCGACCGTTCGCTCATGGTCGTACTCGGCGCGGAGGGACCGGGCCTGTCGCGCCTCACCCGCGAGCGCTGCGATGTCCTCGCCCGCATTCCGATGCGCGGGCACGTGGCGTCACTCAACGTCGCGGCCGCGGCCGCGATCGCATGCGCCACAATCGCGCGTCTTCGCCACTACGCTTGACATTTTCGTTGCCGGAGTAGCTCAGTCGGCAGAGCAGCTGATTTGTAATCAGCAGGCCGTCGGTTCGAATCCGACCTCCGGCTCGGGACGGCCCAAATCTCGAAATGCTTGCTCTTACTGTCATCAGCGACCAGGATCGAGAGTTAATGGGCCTGTCGGCGCGCGATCGTGCGATCCTCGACTTCGAGCGGAGGTGGCGTCAGCTCCCCGGTCCGAAGGAGCTTGCCATCCGTGAGCACCTCCACATGTCCACGTCGCGCTACTACGAATTGTTGAGCGCGTTGCTCGACGACCCCGAGGCGCTCTCCTACGACCCGCTCACGGTCAAACGCGCCCAGCACGTGCGCAACGACCGCCGCCGGGTCCGCATCGAGGGCCGCCGCGCCCCAGGCTCGCGGTGACCGCGATGTCGACGGGAGGCGGCGTCGGCCGGCGCGGTGGTGTGCGGCAGGAGGGCCGGGTGAACTCGGCTGTCCGCGGTGCCGGACTGATCGGCCTCGCGGTGATCCTGGGCATCGTCCTGCTGCAAGTGATCGACAAGGGGCCGTCCGGCAGCGGCACCTCGGCGTCCGACCGGCGGGTCACCACGGCGACGACGGCGGGCGGCACTACGGCGACGTCGCAGCCGGCGAGCACCAAGGCGGGCGCGGCCGCCAAGCCGCGGGGCGAGGTGCGCGTGGTCGTGTACAACGCCGGTTCTGCCTCCGGAGCGGCCGCCAACATGACCAACAACCTGCGCACACTCGGCTATCAGCTCGGCCAGGCATCGAACACGGCACCTCGCAGTGGGAAGGCCGTGGCTTGCAAGCAGGGCTTCGAGAAGGAGGCGGCGCAGCTCCAAGGCGACGTCGGGGCCGGGACGACCGTCGAGCCGTTCCCGGCCCAGGCCCCGCCGGGCAGCGAGAACGTGAACTGCATCGTGCTGCTCGGCCAATAGCCGCGGCGGCGACCGGGAATCGCGTGGGCCTCCCCGAGGCGCTGCTCCCGTTGGTGGCCCGACCGCAAGAGGCCGCGGTCCTCGTCGACTTCGACGGGTCGATCTCCGAGATCGTCGACGATCCGGGTGCCGCACGCGTGCTCCCCGCGGCCCGCGCCGCGCTCGCGGCGCTCGTCGGCAAGGTGGCGAGGGTGGGCGTCGTGAGCGGACGTCCGGTCGAGGTGCTCGCGCGCGCCATCGACCTGCCGGACGTCACGCTCGTCGGCCAATACGGGCTCGAACGCCTCGTCGACGGGCGTGTGGTCATCGATCCCCGCGTCGAGCCCTATCTCCCGGCGGTCGCGGCCGCGGCCGACGACGCCGAACGGGAGCTGCCCGGACTGTTCGTCGAGCGCAAGGCCGGCATCGCGGTCACGGTCCACTGGCGCACTGCGCCCGACCGCGAGGCCGACGCGATCGCAGCGGTGGACCGCATCGCGCGCCGGCGCGGCTTGTCGGTGTACGCCACTCGCATGGCGCGCGAGCTGCGCCCTCCGATACCGGTCGACAAGGGCACCGCGGTGGAGACGTTGCTCGACGGCATCGCGGCCGCCTGCTTCGCCGGCGATGACCGCGGGGATCTGCCTGCGTTCGCCGCCCTCGAGCGCGCCGTCGCGGAGCACCGCCTCCGTCACGCCGTCCGCATCGCCGTCGGCTCGAAGGAGGCGCCGCCGGAGCTGATCGCCGAGGCGGACGTCGTCGTCGACGGGCCGGGCGGATTGGTGACGTTGCTCGACGAGCTCGCGGCGGCCCTTACCGGCACGCGACGTTGATCTGCTCCTGGAGCCAGCTCGCCGGCGTTGTCGCGGCGGCGAGGTCGCGCAACCGCGAACGCTGCTCGCGCCGAGCGTCGTCCGGCATCGTGAGCGCCGTGTGCAAGGTCGCGGCGGTCTGGTCGAGGTCGTACGGGTGCACGGGGAGCACCGCGGAATGCAGTTCGTCATACGCGCCCGCCTCGGTCGACAGGCACACGATGCCGCCACGTTGGTTGACGAGCGGTCCTTCCTTGGCCACGAGGTTGAGCCCGTCCTTGATCGGGTTCACCAGCAGGGCGTCGTATCGGAGGTAGCCGGCGACCGTGGCCGGAAAGTCGTCG
>DASPXI010000087.1:0-2197 GCA_035637335.1 Acidimicrobiia bacterium | reverse complement strand
AAGCACGTCGAGCACGGCGTCGTGCTCCGACGGGTACCGCCAGAAGCGGATGCCCCCGAGCGACGGCCCGAGTGCCGTGGAGTGCACGGCGATGATCGCCCGCAAGCCGGAGGGCGGATCGGTCACGAACACGACCTGCTCATGACCCTTCGCGGTCATGAATTCGGTGATCGCGGTCGTGTCCGAACCCACGAGGCCGACGGTACTGTGCCGCGCGATGGCCCGCCCCAATGTCGGCGTCAACTTCGCTCAGCAGCACACGACCATCGACGAGCTGCGCGCCGCGTGGCAGGCCGCCGACGACCTCGGTGTCGACACCATCTGGCTGTGGGACCACTTCTTCCCGCTCTACGGCGATCCGAACGGCAACCACTTCGAGGCATACGCGCTTCTCGGCGCGATGGCCGTCGACACGCGTCGCGCCCGGTTCGGCGCGTTGGTGACGTGCTACGCGTACCGGAACCCGAACCTGCTGGCCGACATGGCGCGCACCATCCACGTCGTGAGCGGCGAGCGTTTCATCCTCGGTCTCGGATCGGGCTGGTTCGAACGCGACTTCCGCGAATACGGCTACGAGTTCGGTACCGCCGCGAGCCGCTTGCGCGCCCTCGCGAATGGTCTCCCGGTGATCAAGGCTCGCCTCGCGAGTCTGCGACCGCCCGCCGAGAACATGCCGATCCTCATCGGAGGCGGCGGCGAGCGGGTCACGCTGCGCCTGGTCGCCGAGCACGCCGACGCGTGGAACGGCTTCGGTCCGCCGGCGAGCTTCCGGCACAAGAACGAGGTCCTTGATGAATGGTGCGCGAACGTCGGGCGCGATCCGGCCGAGATCGAACGCACCGTGTCGATCCGGCACGACGAGGTCGGCGCCGTCGACACCTACCTCGACGCCGGCGCCCAACACGTGATCGTCATGTTGGGCCCGCCGTACGACCTCGATCCCGTCCGGCAGCTGCTCGGTACCTGACTGACGCCGTCACCGCGGGTGACATGCCTGGACGCCGCGCCTGTGCGATGCTGCCGCTCCATGCGCGGCCGGTCCCTGCGTGTCCTTACGCTCCTAGGCGTGCTCTGCCTCGTCGCGGCCGCGTGCTCGAGTGGCGGTACCAACGCGAAGAGTGAGAAGAAGGTACAGAGCACCGCCCCATCCACGTCTGCGACCACTGCCCCGCCCACCGCCGCGCAGCCCTCACCCCAACAGCAGCCGGAGAACGTCTACCAGTACACCCAGGCGAACCAGCTCGCCCCGTCGGTGCGCGACATCCCCACGCGCGTCTACGTGCCGAACGGGATGTCCAACAGCGTCAGTGTCATCGACCCGAGCACCCTGGCCGTGATCGACCAGTTCCCGGTCGAGGCGCTCCCGCAGCACGTCGTGCCCTCATGGGACATGCAGACGCTCTACGTCAACAACAACAACGGGAACACACTGACGCCCATCGATCCTCGCAGCGGCAAGCCTGGCGCCGACATCCCGATCGACGACCCCTACAACCTCTACTTCTCCCCCGATGGGACGAAGGCCATCGTCATGGCCGAGCGCAACAACGCGGTCGACTTCTACGACCCGAAGAGCTGGACACTCATCAAGAAGCTGCCGATCCCGCATCGGGGTGTGAACCACGCCGACTTCACGGCCGACGGCAAGACCATGGTCGCAAGCTGCGAGTTCTCGGGCTTCCTCGTCCGCATCGACCTCGACCGGATGGAGATCACCGGGGAGCTGAACGTGGGCGGGAAGCCCGTCGACGTCAAGCTCTCGCCCGACGGCAGCGTCATGTTCAACGCCAACGAGACCAGGGACGGCGTCTCCGTGGTCGACTGGGCGAACATGCGCGACCTCGGGTTCATCCCGACCGGCAAGGGCGCCCACGGCCTCTACCCCAGCCGCGACGGCACGCAGCTCTACGTGACGAACCGTGGTGCCGGGTCGGTCACCGTGATCGACTTCGCGACCCGGAACGTGATGGGGAACTGGCACTTCGGCGGCAGCCCCGACATGGGCGGCGTCAGCACCGACGGCAAGCAGCTCTGGCTCAGTGGCCGCTACAACTCCGAGGTCTACGTCATCGACACGACGACGGGACAGCTGATCAAGAAGATCCCGGTCGGCAACGGGCCCCACGGCCTGGCGCTGTTCCCCCAACCCGGCCGCTACAGCATGGGCCACACCGGGAACTACCGCTAAGCAGCCTTC
>DASPXI010000086.1:0-24869 GCA_035637335.1 Acidimicrobiia bacterium | reverse complement strand
CGACCGAATTCGGGGCGCCATCAGACTTCGCGCCTTGTTCCAGCAACGCAGATTCCATCCCGACCGCAGCCACGATGGCGCCGCACACGCTCACGAAGGCCCCGACGACGACAACGAGCGACCCGAAGAGGAGGGCAATCGTCACTCCGGTCATGACGAGCAGCCCGCCTACACGTACCGACCTCGAGACGTCCTCCAGCATCGACGGGAATGGGACCGTCGTTACCTGCTCGATTCGGAGCCCGCTCAAACCCCGCCTCACGGCCCTCTGTCAGTTCGTTCAATAGAATTCCGGCTGTGGGCAGCGTGCGCGAGACGGGACCACCGTCCCGCGCCAAGCGCGGGCCCCTTGGAATATGGGAGCGAATCAAGCGTTCCCACGAGCGTCGCCGCGGACAACACATCCCGCCGCTCGACTCGCTCGAGAAGGCCATCGACAAGCGGGTCGCGGCGGGCGAGAGCGAGCGGTCCGCAACGCTCGCCGTCATCGAGGACTTCGAACGTTCGGCGGCAACCGTGAACGCTCGCACGACGCCGCTCGTGCCCGCCTCCGGCATCGTCGTGACGGGCGCGGGCATCCTCGCAAAGGACGGCGGCCCCGAGGCCGTCGTCTCGTTTGTCGCAATGCTGTTCGCGTTCGTCGGCCTCGCCTTCCTCGCCGCCTCGCTCTTCACGCACGCCGGGCGGCCAAGCGTCGGGATCGAGCCGACACGAGCCGACATCCCGTTCGTGCACGAGCGCCTCACCAAGAAGGAGGCTCAGGCGCAGAAGGGATCCTTCTTCAGCTTCGTGGGCTTCGTCATCCTCCTCATCGTCATCCTCTGAGACCCCGCGCTTCCGCCGCCGGGGCCGCCCCCTCCCCCATCTCGCGGGACGTTCGGCCTCGAAACGTCACGCTACGAGGGCGTGAAGAGAAAGCTGGCACCGATCCGTACAATCGGTCCGCAGCCATGACGACCCTCCGACCGGCCGACCTCAGGCCGACGAATCTCCACCACGACCCACCGCTCACACCCGCGGGTGTGCTCCTGCGGTACCCCTGGACTCTTGCTGCCATCGTTCTCCTGTTTGCCGGTATGGCGGTAGCGGCCTCTGTCGCGAATGGCGCCCTGCTCCGTGTCTGGGACGAGCCCATCCGAAGCTGGGTCACCGACCATCGCACCGACGCCCTGAACACGTTCTTCACGAACGTCACAGTCCTTGGAAGCTGGCAGGTCGTGGCCATCGGCTTGGCCGTGCTGCTCGCGATCGCTTGGCGAACCTGCGCGCCGCTTGCGGGGCTGCTCGTCGCGGCCACGCTGGCGCGCCCTGCGTGCGAATGGCTCATGAAGGCGTCCATCGGTCGCGAGCGGCCGTCGGTAGGAGCGCTCGTCGACGCCCACGGCCCGTCGTTCCCCAGCGGTCACCCGATGGCAGCGATCGCCCTTTGGGGGCTGGTGCCGCCAGTCGTCGCGCTTGTCACCCATCGGCGTGCAATCTGGTGGGTGGCAACGGTTCTCTCCGGCGTGATCATCCTGCTCGTCGGCGCGAGCCGCGTTTACATGGGTGTGCACTGGTTCTCGGACGTGATCGGCGCCTTCCTGTTCGGCACCGTGTTCCTTCTCGTGATCGAGAAGTTGGGCGACTACAGCCACCGCCGGAACCCGTGCTCCGTGTTCTTCGAATCGCCGACGCCCCGTCGAACCTGATGGCGTCGACCGGGACCAAACCAGCATCCGTCGAACACGTAGCTGCCCCGCGCCCGCGGCGGGCCAATTGGCCCCGTCGCATCCGGATTGCCGTGCTTGTATTGCTGGCACTGATCGCGGGCTCGTTGATCCAAGGCAACCTCGCCCTGATCGGCATGAGCTGGCTGGCGCGAAGCACCACCGATCTCGAGGGCGCAGTCGACGTCGAGGGTGTCAGAAAGGTCTACGCCCTCGATGACCGCGTTCTGCGCGGCGCGCAACCCGGTCCGGGCGGATTTCGATCCCTGGCCGCACGCGGTGTGACCACCGTCGTCGACCTGCGGCCGGGGTCGGACACTCGCAAGGACGATGCGGCCCTGAACGCGCTCGGCATGGACGTCGTGCACCTGCCGATCACCGACGGCCGCCCGCCGTCGCCCGGCCAGGTTCGGCGGTTCGTCGCCATCGCCCGCGAGAGCCGTGGACTCGTGTTCGTGCACTGCGGCGAGGGCGTCGGACGGGCCGGGACGATGGCGGCGGCGTACCGGGTCACAACGGGCAAGACCAACTCGTCCCACGCCGTCCGCCAGAGCCTCGCCGTGGGCGTGCTGACCCTCGAGCAGGTTGCGTTCATCAACTCGCTCGACCGGGACGGAGCGCACGAACCGCCTGCCCCCGTTGCCGCGATCAGCCGGTTCCTCGACGGTCCGCGCCAGCTGTTCAACAGGTTCGTCTGAGGCTCGGCAGCGCGAGCCACGGGCGGGGACCCCCGTCCGAGGCGGATACCGTCAAGGGCAGCATGGCCACCGACACCGACCGCAAGCCGATCCTGCTCACCGTCGACGACGACCCCGGGGTTTCGCGCGCGGTGGCCCGGGACCTCCGCCGTCAATACGGCGAGGACTATCGCGTGGTACGGACCGAATCCGGCTCGCAAGCCCTGGAGACGCTGCGCGAGTTGAAACTGCGCGGTGACCCGGTCGCGGTGCTGCTCGCCGACCATCGCATGCCCGAGATGAGCGGCCTCGAGTTCCTCGAGGAGGCGATGGACCTGTTCCCCCATGCTCGCAGGGCGCTCCTCACCGCGTACGCCGACACCGACGCCGCGATCGAAGCGATCAATGTCGTCGACCTCGACCACTACCTGCTGAAGCCGTGGGATCCACCGGAGGAGAAGCTCTACCCCGTCATCGACTCCCTGATCGAGATGTGGCTCGGGAGTGACGACCAGCCCGTCCAGCGCACCCAGGTCGTGGGGCACCGCTGGTCGGCTCGTTCGTTCGAGGTGCGCGACTTTCTTGCTCGCAATTCAGTGCCTTATCGCTGGCTCTCGAGCGAGGAACCCGAGGGCCAAAGGCTCCTGGACGCCGCCGGCGTGGATGCCACCAGCGTCCCGCTGGTCGTGACCTCCGACGGCGACTCCCTGGTCGATCCCGGCATCGGCGAGCTGGCGGCGCGAGTGGGGCTGTCGACCACGCCGACGACCGACTTCTACGACGTCGTGATCGTCGGTGGCGGGCCGGCGGGTCTTGGTGCCGCCGTTTACGCAGCGTCGGAAGGCCTGCGCACCGTGCTCGTCGAACGTCGGGCCACAGGGGGACAAGCGGGCCAGAGCGCTCGCATCGAGAACTACCTCGGGTTCCCGGACGGTGTCACCGGCACGCAGCTCACCGACCGGGCGCGACGCCAGGCCCACAAGTTCGGCGCTGAGATCCTGACGGCCCGTGACGTCGTCGGGCTCGACGTGCGCGCATCCTCGCGGGCGGTTCGGTTCGCCGACGGCGGTGAAGTGCTCGCGCACGCGGCGCTGCTCGCTTCGGGCATCTCCTACCGAAGGCTCGGAGTCGCGGGCGCGGACGCGTTGACCGGCCGCGGCGTCTTCTACGGATCGGCGGCGACCGAGGGCCCCGCTTGCGCCGGCGAGGACATCTACATCGTCGGCGCGGCCAATTCGGCGGGCCAGGCAGCCGTGTTCCTGGCCCAGCATGCACAACGGGTGACGTTGCTGGTCCGGGCGGACACCCTGGAGCATTCGATGTCGTACTACCTCATCCGCCAGATCGACGAGATCCCGAACATCCACGTGCGCCTCACCACCGAGGTGCTCGCGGTGCACGGCGACGACCACCTCGAGCAACTGAAGCTGTGCGACACCCGCACCCGGACCGAGGAGACGGTAGGTGCCGGCTACCTCTTCGTGTTCATCGGCGCCGAGCCCCGGACCGAATGGCTCGAGGGCGTCGTCGCCCGTGACCCGAAGGGATTCGTGCTGACAGGGCCGGACCTGCTCGTCGACGGGCGCCGACCGCGGGGTTGGGACCTCGACCGCGACCCCTACTACCTCGAGGCGAGCGCGCCCGGCGTCTTCGCCGCCGGCGACGTCCGCGCCAACTCCATCAAGCGGGTCGCGTCCGCCGTCGGTGAGGGCGCCATGGCGATCCAGCTCCTCCATACCTACCTGGAGCACCAATGACCGAGCCCGAACGGCTGACAGCCGAACAGCTGCGGACCCTCTTCCTCTTCGAGGACCTGAACGACGAGCAGATCGCGTGGCTCGCCGAACGCGGCCGCGTCGTCGAGTACGACGCGGGTGCGACGATCCATGCCGAGGGCTCACCGGCTTCGTGCTTCTTCGTGCTGCTGTGGGGGACGCTCGCGATGTCGAACCGGGTGCAGGGCGGCGAGCTCGAGCTGTTCCGTACCGACTACTACGGCGCGTACACCGGCGCGTTCGACTTCTACCTCGCTGAGCACGGAGTTCCGCAGCTGTACCCGGGCACGGCGCGGGCCATCACCGACTGCCGCCTGTTCGAGCTGCCCGCCGCGGAGTTCGGCCGAGCCTTTCGGGAGTGGTTTCCCATCGCGGCCCACCTGCTCGTCGGAGCCTCGACGCAGGGCTACGCGGCGCGGGACACCGTCGCCCGGCACGAACGGCTGGTCGCCCTCGGCTCGGTGACCGCCGGTCTCACTCACGAGCTCAACAATCCAGTGACCGCGATCGCGCGTGCGACAGCGCGGCTGCAGGAGATGCTCGCCGGGATGCGGGAGAAAATCGGTGAGATGGTTCGCACCGACCTTCCCGCCGGACAGCTCGAGGCGATCGCCGACCTGGCCGGGCAAGCGCTCGCGCGTCGCAGGAGCGCGCCGAGCCTGTCGCCGCTCGAGACGTCCGATCGCGAGGAGGAGCTCGCCGATTGGCTCGAGGACCACGGCGTCGGCAGCGCGTGGGATCTCGCTCCGACGTTGGTCGCGGCCGGTGTCGACCTCGCGTGGCTTGAGAAGCTCGCCGAAGCAGTGCCGCCGCCGAACTTGGAGGTCGGTCTGTCGTATCCCGTCCGTGCCCTGGAGTCGGACAGCCTGCTCGACGAGATCGCCGACGCCGCCGGGCGCATCTCGGGGTTGCTCGCGTCGGCCAAGCAGTACACCCAGATGGACCGCGCGCCGCTCCAGTCGTTCGACATCCACGAGGGCCTCGACGCGACATTGACGATGCTGGGTCACAAGCTCGGTGACGACATCGAGGTCGTTCGCGACTACGACCCGAGCCTCCCCAAGATCTCCGCTTTTCCGGGCGAGCTGAATCAGGTATGGACCAATCTCATCGACAACGCGGTCGACGCGATGGAACGGGAAGGCAAGCTCACGGTACGCACCCGGCCCGAGGGCAACGACCGCGTGGTGGTCGAGATCGGCGACACGGGGCCCGGCATTCCGGAGGATGCCCGCACCCGAGTTTTCGAGCCTTTCTTCACCACCAAGGAGGTCGGGAAGGGGACGGGTCTCGGCCTCGACATCGCATGGCGGATCGTCGTGGGACGCCACAGCGGTGAGATCCGTCTCGAGTCGGCGCCCGGGAATACCCGGTTCGAGGTCGTCCTTCCCATACAACAATCCGAGCAAGCGGACGCGCGGGCGAGGTGACGGTCGGGAGGGCGCGAGGGGAGGCCGCCGAGGCTTACCCTAAAGAGCCGGCAAACAGTTCGTGAACGGGTCGAGGAGCTTCGGAATGACGGAAGCGCACGTCGGGGCCGCCCCGAACACCATGGAAGCGGAGCGGCCCTTCATCGTCGAGCTGGGCGACGACGCCGGGCTCGACTCCGCACTCACCGGAGGGAAAGCGGCGGCGCTGGCTCGGGCGGGGAAGGCCGGCCTCGACATCCTTCCCGGCGTGGTGCTCACGACGGCGTTCTGCGACGCTATCGACGAGGGCGCGGGGGTCACACACCACCCGGCGGTGAAAGAGGCGTTCGAGCGTGCCGGAGGTGACGAGAAGGCGCTCGTTGCCCGCAGCTCGTCGGTGGTGGAGGACACGGTGGGGTCGTCCATGGCGGGGCAGTTCGAGTCGGTCGTCGGGATCAGCGGCTTCGACGCGTTCGTCACCGCCGTCAGCGTGGTACTCGATTCGCGCGAGCGCGCCGGCGCTGCCGACTTCCCGATCGCCGTACTCGTCCAGCCGCTGATCGACCCGACGTTCGGCGGCGTGATGTTCGGTATCGACCCCGTGTCGGGTCGAAGCGACCGCAGGGTCATCACCGCGGTGCGCGGCGGACCCGAGCACCTGGTAAGCGGTGAAGTCGACGGCTCGAGGTATCTGCTCGAGGCGTCGAACATCAAGGTTCTCGAGTTCGACGCCAACGACGGCCCCCAGCTCGACCGTTCCGATCTCCGCCGGCTCGTCTCGCTCTCGGACACAGTCGCCTCGGTCTTCCGCGGGCCTCAGGACGTGGAGTGGGCCATCAATCCGGACGGCCAGCTGTGGTTGCTCCAGTCACGACCCGTCACGACCGAGATCCGCGGTGTACCCCGGGGGCCCATTTACGGTCCCGGCCCGGTCGCCGAGACCTTCCCGTCGCCGCTCACCGAACTGGAGGACGACCTCTGGATCCCGCCGTTGCGCGAAGCCGTGCGCGAAGCGGTGCTGCTCGCAGGGGCGGCGACGAAGGCGGAGGTCGAGGCGAGCGAAGTCGTGGTCTGCGTCGACGGCCACGTCGCGATCGATCTCCGGCTCGCGGGTGAGATCAAGCCGAAGCACCCGATCGCTCACAAGCTGAACCCGATCGCCGGCTTCCGAAGCTTGCGAGGGGCATGGACGGTGGGGCGACTCCGGTCGGCGCTGCCTCGCCTCGCGGAGAACCTTCTCGACCGGACCGACGCCGATCTCGAAGCCGTTCCGGCCTTGACCGACCTGACAAGCAGGCAGCTGATCGCGTTGCTGCACCGCAGCCGAGTCATCCTGCGGGCCCTGCACGCGCACGAGATCCTCATCGGCATGCTCGCCGACAAGGGTGACAACCGGATGACCGGCGCGTCCGTGGCGCTCCGAGTGCTCGCCGAGGCTCGACAGGACGGCCTCACCGACAAGGAGATCCTCGCCCGCAGTCCCACGGTGCTCGCGCTCACCCCGCCGCGTGTAGCCCCCGAGCCCGAGCTGCCGGCCGAGGCGACGGCGCTGCACGTGACGACGGGCTGCCAGGCCTGCAGCGACGAGGGCATCGTCCGCGAGGCGCTGCGGCTCCGCGTGCGCTGGGTGCAGGAGATCTCGGGCCGCGCCGCCTGGGAGCTCGGCGTGCGGCTCGCAGCCACGGACGATCTCACGGAACCGGAGCTCATCCGCCACATGAACCTCGAGCACGTCGAATCTGTGGCCACCAAACGAGCCGTGGTCGTGCCCAAGCTGGTGGCGATCCACGAGCACGTCTTCGGCGCGCCGCTGCCGGCGCGCTTCCAGCTGTCCGACCTGGGGAAGCCGATTGCGGCGCAGGTCGCGCCCGAGGTCGGCGGTGGGACCGGCGCCGGCGGCGGCGGCGGCGCCGGACCCGTCACCTACGACGCCGACGACCCCCCGACGGGCTCCGTCCTCGTCACCACGACGCTGTCGCCGGGGCTCGGTCCCTTGCTGCCGCGGCTCAAGGGGATCGTGTCCGAGACCGGCTCGGTGCTGTCGCACCTCGCGATCCTGGCGAGAGAAGCCGGCGTTCCGACGGTCGTCGGCTACGCGGGTGCGACCCGGGATCTTCCCGAAGGCGCGGTCGTGCTCGTCGACGGCGACGCCGGACGAGTCACCATCCAGGAGGAGGAGACGATTTCATGAAGGTCATCGCGTGGCTGGCCGGCATCGGCACGCTCATCGGCGGCGGGTTCTACATGATCGTCTCGCTCAACCGCTGGGAGTGGAACCGGGCGCTGTTCTTCGGCTTGATCGTTCTCATCGCCGAGGTCGCGCTCGCGACGGGGCTGGTGCTCCGTCGACTCGCCCGGCTCGAGTACCGCACCCGCGTCGACCCCGCGGTTGCCAAAATCCTTCGTGAGACGCGGCCACCTTCCCCCGATCGCTTTGCATGGCTGCGCGATTCCACGCAACAGACGAACGTGTTCATCACGTTCCTGGTCGGGGGCGGCGTCATCCTCTCCGCCGCGGCCTGGATGGTCGATCGCATCGCTCAGAACACCTCCTCGCCGGCCGGCGAGCAGAAGCTCGCTCGTCAGCTCAGCCGGATCACCTATCCATCCGGGGGGCTGCTCCTCGACGACGTCACGGTTCTCGCCCAAGAAGTGCCGGGCGCCAACGACGAGCAAATCCGCTGGCTGCTGCGCCGCGGCGTACGTCAGTGAGGAAGTTGCGGCCGGGCCGTATCGCCCTCGGGGCTGTCGGCCTGGCGATCGGCGTCGTCGGGGTACTGGCGCTGCGCGAAGCCACGCTCTCCACCCACGAGCCGGTGAGCGCTCGCGAGACGCGGGTGCTGCTGTCAGGGAAGACCAAGGGCGGCGAGGAGCACCAGACGCTCTCGGAGATGGTCGAGGCGCAGCTGCTGACGTGCCGCCTCGAAGTCGAGTCCGATCTCTCCGGTCCGGTCGAGCGGCTCGGCGACGGTCGATACCGGGCCGTGCTGGTGCCTGCGCTGGACGACTCGAACCAGCGACAGTTCCGGGGCTGCATGGAGGACTGGGTCATCGACCACGTCCGGCTCGACGTGCTCGAGCTCGACCAGATCCGCTGACGGGCAGCGAGGTGAATGCTTGAGAGCCGTGCTCTGCCGGGAGTTCGGCCCGCCTGAACTACTCGTCGTCGAGGACGTCGACGAGCCGAGCGTCGGCGATGGTCAGGTCGTCGTGGACGTCAAGGCGTGCGCGGTCAACTTCCCGGACGTGCTCATCATCCAAGACCTGTACCAGTTCAAGCCGCCGCTCCCGTTCTCGCCCGGCGCCGAGATCGCGGGCGTCGTGAACTCCGTGGGTACCGCGGTCAACGGCATCAGCGTCGGCGATCGCATCTTCGCATCGACGGGCTGGGGAGGACTGGCCGAGAAGATCGCGGTCGACGCGGGTGCCGCGATCCCGATCCCCGACAGTATCGACTTCGTACACGCATCGGCGTTTCTCTACGCGTACGGCACCTCCCATTACGCGCTGAAAGACCGAGGGCGTCTCCAGCCCGGGGAGACGCTGGTCGTGCTCGGGGCGGCAGGTGGTGTGGGCCTTGCCGCGGTCGAGATCGGCGCGCTCATGGGTGCGAAGGTCGTCGCGGCCGCGTCGAGCGACGACAAGTTGGAGCTGTGTCGTGAGCACGGCGCCGCCGAGACGATCAACTACGCAAGCGAGGACCTCAAGACACGGATCCGGGAGCTCACCAGCGGCGCCGGCGCCGACGTCGTGTACGACCCGGTGGGCGGTCCGTACAGCGAACCCGCGCTTCGTTCCACCGCGTGGGACGGCCGCTTCCTGGTGATCGGCTTTGCCGCCGGAGACATTCCCGTGGTCCCGCTAAACCTCACGCTGCTCAAGGGCTGCCAGATCGTCGGCGTCTTCTGGGGCGCGTTCGTCGGCCGAGATCCCGAGGGTCATCGCCGCAACGTCGAGGAACTGATGGGCTGGTGGCGCGACGGCCGGCTACGACCGCATGTGTCGTCCACGTATCCGCTGGAGCGCGCTGCGGAAGCGATCCGGGAGCTCGCCGACCGGAAGGCGAAGGGCAAGGTGGTCGTCACGGTGCAGACGCCCGCGACGAACGCCTGACACAAGTCTTTCGGCGCAACCGGCTCGACTGGGGCGTGCACGCCTAGGGGGTGAGGTACTGCTCGAGTGGGGCGGGATGAAGTCCGGCGGACTGGGCCGCGTTGAGCGCGACCTCGAGATTCTGCCGAAGGTCACGCCGGAAGTGCATCAGGATGATGTCGCCCGGTTGCAGCCGGCCACCCTGGATGTCGATGCGCCCATCGTTCATGGTGGCGCGCCACAGCACGACGGCATGGATGCCGCAGCGTCGCGCGATACCCGGCACGGACGGCGAGAGGTCGCCAAATGGAGGCCGGAACAGCCAGGGGCGTGCCCCGAAGCGGGCTGCGTAGTCGTCCAGCGGCCCGCAGATCTGGCGCTGTTGCTCCCCGGGCGCGAGCCGGCGCAGGTCGGGATGGGTGAGAGTGTGGTCCTGCACTGACGCCCCGAGCGCGTGGATGGCGTCGAAGTAGCCGGGGTCTTGGTGCACGTACGCCGGGATCGGAAAGATGGTGACCGGGATCTGGTGGTCGCGCAGGAAGTCGACGGCGGCGGGATCGCGCACCTGCCCGTCGTCGATGGTGAAGAAGACGACGGGGTTCGGCGTGGGTACCCGAGAGATCACCGGCGCCGTGGGACCGCCTTGGATCGCCAAGGGTGTCGCCGGCAGCGTCGTCGACGTGGTCGTGGTCGCGGCCGACGTCGAAGTCGTCGTCGAGGACGAGCTGCGCCGTCGCCCTCGCACGGCGTTCGCGGCATGCGCGGAGTGCCCACCCGAGGCAAACGTGCGCACACCCACCCAGCCGCCTGCCGCGCCGACGGCAACCAAGGCGAGCACGCCCGCCATGAGCCAGAGCTGCCGTCTCCGGGAGGCTTGACGTCGCATTCGTCTGGCCACGGGCCTGTTCTAGTCGTCGCTCGCTCACCGGATGGGTCACGCGAGGCGGCACGGTACTGACACAATCTTGACCATGCGCGCCATGAGTCGGAGGGGCCCATGAAGGCGGTCGTGTTCCGCCACAGTCTCCCTCGCGAGGTCTTGGCGTTCATCGGAGGCAGGGTGACGAGGCGCGCCTACACCGCTCCCGGCGCGCCGACCAGCCTGCGCGACGTGCCCGAGCCGACCGCGCCGTCCGATGACTGGGTGCTGTGCAACACGACCGTGAGCGGCATCTGCGGCTCGGACGCCAAAGAGATCTTCTTGCACGGCGCCCTCGATAACCCACTGACCGCCCTGCTGTCGTTCCCGCACGTACTCGGCCACGAGGCCGTCGCCCGGCGGGACGACACAGGCGAACGGGTGGTGATCAACCCCTGGTTGTCGTGCATTCCCCGCGGAATCGACCCACCGTGCGTGGCGTGCGCAGAGGGGCGCTATCCGTGGTGCCGCAATTTCGACCGCGGCGTGGTCTCCGCTGCCTTGCATCTGGGGAACTGCGCGTCCGCGCCCGGCGCCCACGCCGAGCGGTTCAGCGCGCACGAGGGTCAGCTCTTTCGAGTGCCCGAGGGCATGAGCGACGACGCGGCCGTCCTCGCCGATCCGGCCAGCGTCTCGCTGCGCACCATCCTGTTGCATCCTCCTGAGCCGTCGAAACCTACGCTTGTGTACGGCTGCGGAACGCTGGCGGACGCGGCCGTGGGACTTCTGCGCCACCTCTACCCCAGCGTCGAGGTGTGGGTGGCGAGCCGCCCGGGCCGGCGTGCGGAGATCGCCGAGAAAATGGGCGCACACGCCATCCTTCCGTCCAAGCCGAAGGATCTCGTGCAGGAAGTTGCGCGCCGCATGGGCGCGCGTCCGCTCGTTCCTTGGAACAAGCGATCGTGGCTGCAAGACGGACCGGGCGTCGTGTACGACACCGTCGGCAGCCCGAAGACCATCGAGACTTCGATGCGACTCCTCAACACAGGTGGCACTCTCGTCATCAGCGGCGTGGAGACACCGAAGCGCTTCGAGTGGACGCCTTTGTACTTCAAGGAACTGCACGTCATCGGCTCGAACGCGTTTGGAATCGAAGAGGTGCGCGGGGTGCGCAAGCACGCGTTCGAGCACTACTTCGATTTTGCCGCCGAAGGACTCGACCTCACAGCGATCATCACTCACCGCTTCCCGCTCTCCGAATGGAGGCGCGCGATCTCGACGATCGCAGGCGTGAAGCGCACCGGCGCGGTGAAGGTTCTGCTCAGTCCGGGCTAGGGCGCAGTGGCGGTGTGCGTAGCGGTGGGCCCGAGATAGTCCTGGAGCGGCGCGGGCCGCAGCCCGGCGGCATTCAGCTTCGGGAAGAAGTCTTGGAGATCTTGGAGCAGCCCCGGGCCCCAGTGCATCAAGATGATGTCGCCCGGCCGCAGCCCTCCGGGGTGGGCGAGGCTGAACTGGTGATTGCTGTACCTGGCGCTCCAAAGCACGGTCGCATACATGCCACAGGAGCCGACGGCCTGGTCGGTGAACTGGTTTTCGCTTCCCTCAGGAGGGCGGGCTAGGAGGGACCGGCGACCGAAGGTCGCGCCAATGAGGTCGGCAGCCTGACAGAACTCAGCCATTTGTTGCGCGAGGGGCAGCCGACCGAGTTCGGGGTGATGCATCGTGTGGTTCTCGACCGTGCCGCCAAGCGTCAGGACCTGCCGATAGAAGTCGGCGTCGCGCCGGGCAATGGGTGCGATCAAGAACGCCGTGACCGGAGCATGGTGGGCTCGGAGGAACGCGAGCACGTCGGGGAGGGGGTGCCAGCCATCATCGATCGTGATGAAGACGACTGGATCGGTGGTCGCGATGTGGTCGACGCGCGGAGCGACCCCGGGAGGCGGTGGGAGTGTCGTGGTGGTCGGCACCGCAGTCGTCGGCACCGCAGTCGTCGTGGTCACGGCGCCGCCGGCTGTCAGGGTGCGTGCGGACCGGGATCTCGCCACCCGCCGCCCGGCGTGACTACTAGACGCACTCAACCACGACGTCGTGACAACGACTCCAACCGCGGTGGACAGGACTACCGCTACCCCGGCCGCGATCAGCCGCCGATGACGAGCGCCCCGCCGACGGCGCTCCAGCCGTGACACGGCTGGCGACTGTACCTGCGTGGCTGCGCGTCACCCGCTTCCGGGAAGAGAAATTTCGCCGTGGGCCCGAGATGTGCCGCTCGTACCGGGACGAAAGGGCCGAGCAGGTGCTGCCGCACCGGCGCGCGCTTGTGCGCGAGGTCGCGGCCTGACAGCCTGCGCGACGAGACCGTTTCTTCTCCCTCGTCCCCGGACGGGAGCGGTCTCTGATCGGACACGAGAGTCCGGGGCGGATTGGGGCAGCCATGTACTTGTTCAGTCGTCAGATCCGTTTCGGGCCGGGCAACACGCGTGAGCAAATGGAGTGGGCGCTCCAGCAGACCGAGAAGGTAAACCAGATCACCGGTCTGCAGGTGAACCTCTTCATGCAGGTGTACTCGCCGGAAGTGGGCGCGGTCGGGTGGAGCACTTTCGTCCCCGATCTCCCGACGTTGGAGGCCGCCGCTGACAAGTTGCAGGCCGACGACTCATTCGTCGCCGCAGTCGACAAGGGCTCGGCGATGACGGTCGGCGGGGCTACCGACAGCCTGGCGCAGGTCATCTACGGAGAGCCGGACCCGAACCGCCAGATCGAGTACGTCACCGTTGTACGCACCGTGTGCGCAACCGGCAACGTCGCGAAAGGAATGGAGACAGGCGTCGAGCTCGCACAACGCGCCGAGAAGATCATGGGCACGCCCGCGCTGTTCCTCGCCGACGTGACCGGGATGTACGGCGGCGTCGCGTGGGCGAGCGGTTACGAGAACGCGCAAGCGCTGGAAGCAGCCCAACAGGCGCTAGCGGGTGACCAGGACTGGGCGAAGTTCGTCGACAAAGAGACGAAGGGCGTCTACGTCGAAGAGCCGTCCCTGACGACGCAGATCGTCTACCGCCGTCTGGCGTAGCGGCTCGGTCGTAACGCGGGAGCGCGGCCGATCCGGGCCGCGCCCCCGCCTACCGCGGGCGCTGCTGGTCAGTTCCAGGGAACCGGGGCACCCCAGCGGTCTAGGAAGGTCGTCTCCGACGTCGGCTTGCGGACGTTCGGGCCGAAGCTGCCCTGCGGATAGCCGAGCGGCACGCAGAAATGAAAGCCGACGTCGTTCGGGATCTCGAACATCCGGCGGAAGCGAGCCATGACGGACGGGTGGAGCGTCGTCGGCACCGAGCCGATCCCGATCGCCCGCGCCGCGAGCATCAGGTTCTGCACGGCCGGAATGACGGAGTCGGCGGGCCCATTGTGCAGGGCCAGCGCGAACACGACGCAGGGCACTTCTTTCATCGCGTCGGCCAGTCCGGCCGCGGGATGGAAGCGGCGAGGGAGATCTTCCCACTGCTGGAATCCTTCGTCATGGCGCTTCGCCCACCAGGCCTCGTGGTAGAGCGCGCCGAACTCCCGAATGGTCTCCCGACCGTTCACGACGAGAAACCGCGCAACCTGTTGGTTCCCGCCGTTGGGCGCCTTCACCGCGGCTTCGAGGATGAGCTGGACGTCCGGCAGCGGAATCGGGTCGGGCTTGAACCGCCGGATCGAGCGCTGGGTGAAGATCGCCTCGCCGAGGGGCATCGACAGCCGGCTGTAGTCCATGGGATCGCTCCTTGAACCGCCGCGGTGACGGCGCAGGGAGTCTTCCTCAGATGAACGAGCGGCCTACCGCAATTTGGATAGATCGTGGGGGCTACAACGACGTTCCTGCCGGGCTACCGAGGCTCGACCCATGAGGTGGCCGGCACTGAGCGCGGTGGTAGCGGAAGCCCCGCACTTCGCGCACGAGCGTGTGTGCCCGAGTTATCTGCTCTGTCCGCCACGGTCCGGAAGGCTCTCGAGCGCGAGTCTGCTTGCCTCCGTCCAGTGGGGCGAACGCAGGCGCTCGTGCGTCGCGAGCCCGGATAACAGCAGGTCGCGCGCCTCGCTCCGCCGGCCTGCTACGGCCGCCGCAAGCCCGGAGTGATGGGCAACTGCCCCGAGAAATTCGAACGCTCCGTCGACCACGAGGAGATCTGTGACGGGACCGGCGAGCTGATGCAGCGCCACAGCGTGCTCCGCGGCGTCCAACTCCCACACCGCTCGGCCGAGGGCCCAGACGAACGACAACCAGTAGAGGTCACGCGGCAGGTCGGAGAGGCGATCCGGATCGATGCGATCGAGGACGGCGTGGCCCTCAGCGGCACGACCAGTGGCTCCCAGCACTGCCGCCACGTATGCAATCGTCATTGCGTTCATCGTCGCCAGGGGGAACGGCATCGTCGCGTCCGGAGCGCCTTCGAGCTGGTCGTACGCGAGCTGGACCACGGTTGTCTGCGCCCACCGCATGACCGCGGCGCCGGAAGCATCGATCATCGTCGGCTCGAGCGCGCGGGTGGCCGCGTCGATAGCCGCGAGCGCGTCGTCGAAGCTGCCACGCACGGTCGCGCGCAGGACCCGCGCCGATCCTCCGGCCACGGTGGCGAGTTGTTCACTCGTCGCGCCGACTTCAAGGTTGTCAAGCAGCGCGAGCGCGCCGTCGACGTCCCCCTCCTGAGCCGTGATGCGAGCCAGATGCGGCACCCCCCATGTCCGCCATTCAGGACGCGCGTTCGTCGAGGCAAGCTCGAAGAGCTTTTGGAGGTCGGATCGGCGTGCGGCGACGCGGAACGGATCTTGGTCGACGACGCTTCGAGCCAGGATCACGGTCGCGGTTGTCTGCGGATCGTCGACGATGCGGGCGATCACGTCAGCTTGAGAGACCGTGTCAAGGAGTTCGTCCGAAGCATGCAAGTGACTCGCTACCACCGCGTAACGAGCGAGCAGGCGAGCGCGCACGGGGGACGGCGCTGGAGGCAAAACTGCGAGCGCCTCCTCCAAGAGCTCGATAGCGAATGAGGATGCGTCGAGGCTCGCCTGCCACGTTTCACCCGACGCCGCCAATGCCGCCTCGGCGAGTCGGCCGGGGTCGGTCGCGTGCCGAGCGAGGGTTGCGCCCTCGCCGAACGCCTCCTGGGCCGCCGCGGGCTCCCCGGCGCTTCGCTGTGCCCGCCCGAGCGCGATGAGGAGGTCCGCACGTGCAGCCGCCGACCGACCAGTCTCACGGGCGAGCTCGACCGCAGCGGCCAGCTCCTTGGCGGCGCGTCGCGGATCATCCTCTGCCTGGGCGGCACTGGCTGCCTCCAGATGGCGCTCCAGTCGAAGCGCCGGGTCATCGACCCGGCGCGCGGTTACGGTGAGGAGCTCGTCCTCGAGCGCCTGCAGCGCGGCGCCCGGTCGAACCCCCAGTTCGAGCGCGAGGATCCTCCGGGCGCGATCCAAGGCCTCGAGCGCGTCGGCGGTGCGGTCCGTGTCGCGGAGCGCCTTCACGAGGAGCGCCCAACGTCGCTCGCGGAGTGGCTCGGTCGCGACCGCGGCCTCCAGTTCGGCCACGATCGCTTGGGGTCCGGCGACCTCGAAACGCAGCGCGAGCCACTCCTCCTCGGCACAGGTGCGCCGCTCGGCAAGGCGTGCCGACTCGACCCGTGCCGGTCCCCAGTCTTCGAGCCCGACGAGAGGGTCGCCGATCCACGCGTCGAGCGCACGGGCGAGCGCTGCCACCCGCTCACGGGCGTCGAGCGTGAGGTTCAGACCACGCGTGATCAGAGCATCGACGGACTCGAGTCGGTCATCACGCAGCGACCGAGCGCGTAGCCACCCTCGGCGGTCGCGACCAGCGCGTCGTCAACGGACCGGCGCAGTCGCATGATCGCTGTCTGAAGAGCCTTGCCGGGATTCGCAGGCGGGTCAGCCGGCCACACCGCCTCGATGAGCGCGTCGCTTCGCACCGGATCTCTCGGGGTTATGGCCAGTGCGCGTAGCACACGCGTCGGTTGGCGGCCGGTGATCGGGACGGCGCGATCCTCGAGTTGCACCGAGACCGGGCCAAACAGGCAGAGCTCCACGGCGACAGGTTAGATGCGCGACCGGTTCGCGACCTGTCCGCGACCGCAGGCGCTCATCATCCATATATGCGTTCCCGAATGAACGGCATCATCCTGCTCACGGGGCTGCTCGCCGGTCTGCTCACGGGGCTGCTCACAACGGCGAGCGCCGGCGCCCGTGAAGCCCGCCGCGCAAGTCACCGCACGAGTTTCGTCTCGCGAGGCCCAGCCCCCACGCCCGGGACGCCCTTCTGCGACGCCGAACAACATTGCGTGTTCCCGGGCACCCGCACCGCGACCTATGAGGGCGACTGGGTCGGGACCGGAATCGCCGCTGGTGGTGTCGCGATCGGCGAGAATGCGCACTTCGCAGGCGCGCCGTTATGGCTCTTCGTCGGCACCATCAGGAACTGCGGCACAGGAACCCTTGTCTACGCCGTGTTGGAGACGGGAGACCTCGCCGCGATGAGCGGGAAAGGCACCTGGCGGATCATGGAGGGCTTCGGCACCGGTGACCTCGCTGACGTCACAGGCAACGGCACCGGCGCCGGCTCCGTGGCCGAAGGGTCGCGCTATAAGGGTGTGATCCGCTGCCCGCAGAAGTAGCCAGCCGCAGCGCCGGCGCCAGACTCGAACCTCTCTGCATCTGAACTGGCCTTTTGCCGTGGGCGCTACTGGTTTCGAACCAGTGACCTCTGTCGTGTGAAAGCGTTCGCGGCTCTCCAAGGGGTGTCAGGTGGTCGCGCTTTGGGCTGGTCACGTCGCCGACGGTGTCCAATCGATGCGAGCACGTGCGGCTGCTGACAGCGCGTTCATTACCAATTCTATTACCAAACGCGCTTTTGCCCTTTCATTCCTACTGCCAAATCGTCGAGCGCGCAGCGAAATGGGGGCGGGCCGTGCGCGACGGAGGAGGCTCTTGATTAGTTGAGCTCGGCGGCTGATTTTGCCCCTCGGCTGCGCAGCCACTGGACGAGTTGGTCGGCGCCGCTGCGGCGTGCTGCGTCGAGCGGCGTCAGTTCGTCCCAGGTTGAGATCCAATTCAGGTCGGCGCCGCGCTCGACTAGATACTCCGCTGCGAGCTGCTGTCCGCCATGGCTCGCGTACCACAGCGCTTGCGTGATGTCGTCGGGCGTTGGCGGCGGGTCGTCAGCGCAGTACCGCTCGACTCGATCCATCAATCCAAGCGCCGCGGCCTCCCGGAGAGGGGTGTGCGCGCCGCGCGCGACCAATCGCCGGGCCACAGTCCATTGCCCGAACGCGGTCGCGTCGGCTAACGGGGTGCCGTCAGCGATGACCGCGCCGGGGGCTTCTATGTCAGCCCCGGCGTCGAGGAGCGCGTCGAGCACGCCGACGTCGTCGCTGCTCGCAGCCCAATGCAGGGGCGTCTCGCTGTGTGGCCCGGTGAAGCGAGCGTTGACGTCGGCACCGGCCTCGACCAACGCGGCAACCGTCGCCGGGCCATTCGGGAAGTGACCCGGCCAGTCCGTGGCCACGTGCAGCAGCGTGCGCGTCATGTCGGTGTCGTCGGCGCCGAGCCTCCCGGTGGCGAGATCGGGGTGCTCGCGCAGCATCCGCTTCAGCGCCTCGACGTCGCCGGTGTGAATCGCGTCGACAACTGCGACGGCGAGCGGGTCGTCGGTGCGGATGGTCAGCAAGAGTCGCCTCTGGGGCCGCGCATCATCCAGCTGAGCCTAAAGCGGCCTCGGCGTCCTCGCGGTAGAGCACACCGATGAGCCGCCCGTCAGGGTCGGTGACCACGATCGACGCTACCGATCGGTCGCGCATCCGAGACGTGAGGTCTTCGAGGTTGTCGTCGGCACGGGTCGTGGTTGGTCCCTCCTCCATGACGTCCTCGACGGTTGCGGCCTGGTCTCCGAGAAGGGCGTCTCCACGGATGCGACCGAGCACGACCCGTTCGTCGTTGACGACCATGCAGACGTCGGCGCCGGCGGCTTGTGCGCTGGCGGCGGCCTGCGCGACCCGATCATCGGGTTTGCACGTGGGCACGTCGCGGCGAGCCACCGCGCCTGCCCGGAGGGTTCGGGCGCCGGGGCCTTCGGTCGGTAGTCCCGCGGCGAGCCAGTCGGTCTTGCCGGGCGCGTATCGGTAGACACGTTCGAAACCGAGTCGTTCGAGCCGCCACGCGGCTCGGGCGTTCATGTCTCAGACGTAGTCGTGGCAGTAGGTGATGACCGGGCGGCGACGGTCCAATCGGGCGGCCGTCGCCGCGTTCAGCTCCTTGAGCGGAATGTTGATGGCGCCCACCGGGTGCTCCTCCTCGTATTCGTGACGCGGGAGCACCTCGACGAACTGGGCATTTTCTTCGGCGACGAGTCGGCGCACCTCGTCTCGGTTGATCACGGTCGGCATTGGCGTCCTCCTGGCTCGCTTCAGTTCGAGGCCGGGTCAGGTCCGTTGTCGTCGTGCACGACGTCGACGCCAAGCTCCTTGCGGCCTTCGCGCGCAACATCGGCCCACGCCATTCGCGCGATGTCTTCCACCTCGGCGACAGCGACGAGGCGGCCTTGCGGATCCCCGGCCTGACGCCTCCATGTCCCGGCGTGCGCCACGTCACAGAACAAGTTGGCCGAGGAGCAGAAGTCTCGGGTCAGATGTGCATACGGACCGGTCGGCAGCCACAGCACGAACGGAAGACCTGCCGCGCGGCCCGCCCGGACGGGCACGCTCAGCCGAGCACCGCACGTCGGGCATGTGGTGATGGCGATGGCGTCGAGTGCGAGCGCGACCGGAATCCCGACCGCGTCCAAGGCACACCACGTATGTAGGACACGTGGCCCCAGCACGATCGCGTGGCGCGTCGTGCGCGTCGTCAGACCGTGCGCCCCGTTTATCTCCCCGTCGCCAGCCACCTCGGCCGCGCCGGCGGCCACGAGCTGATCGAGCGCCGCTCGCAGCCGCTCGAGTGGCACTCGCCGCCGGGCCGCGACGTGCGAAACGTTCACCGGCGCCCCACGGAGCAGGCCCGCGAACGCCTCCCTTCGTACGAGGTTGACGACTAGGTCGAGTTCCGGCTCGGAGATCTCCATCGGCGTCCTTCTCGCCCGTGAAGAACTTATCTGGTTTTCCTGTTGTATGCTCCGCGGCGTGGGTGAGGTTGTGGCGGCGCTGGACACCGATTTGGGGGCGGCGTCCGCTCGGTTCTTTCGGGTGCTGGGTGACCCGACGCGGCTCGCGGTCCTCGAGCTGCTGCTCGAGCGGCCGCGGACGGTCTCGGAGCTGGTCGACGCGCTGGGGGTCAGTCAGAGCAGGGTGTCGAATCACATGGCGTGTCTACGGTGGTGCCGTTTCGTCGAATCCGAGCGTGAAGGCCGTCATGTGACGTACCGGGTTGCGGACCGACGGGTGCGGCGCGTCTTGGAGCTCGGCCGCCATCTCGCCGAGCAGCACTGCGAGCATCTGGCGACGTGTGGCCGGATCGGCCCAGAGTGGGTCTGATGCTTGCGGGTAAGCACACGACGTCGCGCAGTCTGAACGTGTGACCGAGGAAGGGACGCCTATGAGCGACTCCACTCGTTCGGGCGCTGGTCTCGGCTTGCTCGCTGTCGTCGCGTTGGTGGTGTGTTGTGCAGCACCGGCGCTCATCTCGGCGGGCATCCTCGCTGCTGTGGGGGCGTGGCTGCGAAACGCAATCGTCATTGCCGCGGCCGCTGTGCTCGTTACCGGCGCCGTGTTCTACGTGTTGTACCTGCGTCGCCGCGGCACGGCCTGCCCACCACCTGGCACGGACGTCGCGAGCCGCCACCGCGAGCAACGCTGACGCTCGCCGGTAATCAAGCCGCAATCACGGGGGTCCGACCCGCGCCCACGTTGGCGCGGGCTAGCGCATGTTTCCCGTGTGGCCGAGCGAGTAACGGCCGGGTTCTGGCCACACGGCGAGGCCGTGAGGCTCCTTCCCGACTGGGATGGAGGTGACGCCGCCGCTCATCGTGTCGATCGCGTAGACGACATTGTCGTAGCGGCCCGAGAGCCATAGGACGCGTCCGTCGGCGCTGACGTTTCCCATGTCGGGACTTCCGCCCCCGGGGATGGGCCAAGTGACCTGGACGTGGCGGGAGGCGAAGTCGATGACCGAGATACTGCCGGGGCCGTGCGGGGGCCCACCGACACGGTCCGAGCCGCGGTTGGCGACATAGAGCCGGGTTGCGTCGCGGCTGGGATACAGGCCGTGGGCACCGCGGCCGGTCGGGATGAAGCCGGTCTCGCGGAAGGTCGCGGCATCGACGGTGTAGAGGCCGCCGCGCATCATCTCGGCGACATAGAAGGTGGCGCCGTCGGGTGAGATGCGGATGTCTTGGGGCATTCCTCCGCCCGTGAGCGCCAGGTGGCCGACCGTTCGGCGGTTGGCGAGGTCGATCTTTTCGAGACCGCCGTCGAATTCGCACGTGAAGATGGCGTAGCGGCCGTCGATGGAGAAGTCGGCGTGGTTGATGCCCTTGCAGTCGGGCACGGGCAACGCCGTCTGCAACGCCATCGTGTGCGGGTCCCGAAAGTCGAGGCGCTTTCGCTGTTCGGCCACGACGATCGCGGATTGGCCGTCGGGGGTGAAGTACATGTTGTAGGGGTCGTCGACGGGCACCGGCGCGCCGGGTCTGGCGGTTGTGGGGTCGATGGGAGTGAGTGTCCCGTCCGTTCGCCCCTCGGCGTTGTTGGTAACCCACAGCGTTGCCAGGTCATAGGAGGGAACGACATGCTGTGGGTTGACACCGACTTTGAACCGGTCGACGACCCGCATGGTCGCGGGATCGATCACCGAGACGTCGTTGGATCGCCGGTCCGGGACGTACACCCGCACCAACGCTCCCGGAACGACTGGGCTGAGCTTGTCTCTCCCGGCTTCGCTGTAGAGGTTGCGTGCGTCGACGACCGGTGGCATCCCGGGCACGGTTTGGACCGCCGGTCCGCCCGCCGCGGACCCGGACGGCGCCGCGGACACCACCGAGCTTCCCGGGGTGGACCTCCCGGGGACCATGGTGTGCCGGCCCGAGGTTCCCCCTCCTCCGCTGCATGCCACGACTGCGAACCCGGTGGCCATCCCGAGGGCCACGGCGCGGCGAAACCACGCGTACCGGGATGCCACGAAGACTCGGCGCCGCGCTGCTCGGCGGTCGGCGCGTCGGCGCGCGATGCCGCGTGTGGTGGCCCCGGGGCGGGCCCGGTTCGGTGCCCGTCATGCCGACGGCGCGAGGTGGGTGGCGGGGAGGAACGCGGCCCAGGCGAACCAGAACGTGTCGACATGCTCCACCGGGGTCAGTGACTTGCCGGCGAGGTGTCCGGCGGTGGCGTTGCCGAGCACATCCCACGTGGTGGCGGTCTCGCGGTCGCGAAAACCGCCGGGGAAACCCTCGAAGGTGAGGTGCTGGCCGTCGACGACGGGCTGGAACACGCCGGTGGCGCCCACGTCGCGGCCGTCGGCGACCGATTCAGCGTCGAGACCGGACGCCGTGCCTGGTTTGAGCCAGGCCACGACCTCGAGCCCGCCGACAGTGGTCTCTACGACGTGCCGCTGCTTGAGGTCGCTGACGCGGATCGCCACCGCGTCGTCACCGTTGCGAACGCCGACCACTCGCTCCTTGGCGGCGAGACGGCCATCCGTCTTGCCCTGGAACAGAAACGGTGGGCTGTGGACGTCGTCGTAGCCCGGGTAGGGATTCTGGCCGTACTGACGATCGAAGCCGGTGCGGCGGCTGAGCACGAGGCCCTGGGGATGTGCACGGCGCCAGTCCCCCCAGGCCACCGTGGCCATCGGGATCGTGTGGAGTGTTTGCCCGGTGAGGACCCCGGCGACGGCTTGGCCAATGAAGTGGCTCCACAGGGACTGGGTCTGGCGGTCGTACATCACCAGCGCGGAGTCGTAGAGCTTCCCTGAGGTTCCGAAGTCGAGGACTCTGGCATCGAGGCGGCGGTCGTAGGCAATGGCCGAGTTGCACAAGGGGCAATACGACACCGTGACCGGGGTGCCGGCGATCGTGTCGTTGACGATCTCGTGCCAAGTCATGATCTGCACCGGATACGCACGCGCGTCCGTGCCGACCCTGATTGCGAGAACGGGTTCCCGGTCGCGAAGGAACCGGACGTCGCGGGCGCGCTCGAACTTCGGGTGGTCGATGGGCGGGATTCCATCCGGCGGAGGGCCGCCCGAGATGATGGCCGCCGGGTCAACCAGCGGCTTCGGCAGTCTGGCCGTCGGATCATCCAGCGCCGAGGTCGTTTCCTCCCGCGCCGACGACGCGACTTGGGCCACGGGAACGAGCCTTGCGTGATTATCAGCGGTCGAGCCGCCGTCCGAAGCGCACGCCGCGCCGAACACGGCCAGGGCCACCAGTAGCCCGGCGCCGTGACGGCCGCGCATCAGGCCGCCGGCACGCCGTAGAGCCGTTGCAGCTTCTGGTCGAGCAGACCTCCAGTCAGCGCACCGTATGAGACGTCGATGACTTTTCCTCGGCTGTCGTAGAACGCCGTGATCGGCATGCCGCCGGTGCCGCCGAGCGATCGGTACAGGCCGTTGCCGCCGGTGCCGTTGATGTCCTTGGCGAGCGGGAAGCGGAGGATGCCGTTCCGCTCGGCCATGGGTCGCCAGTCTCCCGATTCGTTGGAGTTCACGAAGAGGAAGTTCACCCTGCCTTGGAGTGCGCCGGCCGCTTGACGAAAGTCGGGCAGTTCGGCGTTGCAGGCGGTGCACCACGACGCGAAGAAGTTCACGACCGTTGGCCGTCCGGCGAAGCGGGCAAGACGGACGCGGCCGTGTTCGTCGAGACGGGGCAGGTTGAACGCGCTCGCAGACACGTCTCCGGACTGGGCCTCGTTAGAGCTACTGCGCACGGCGAGGGCAACCACCCCGACCACGATCGCAAGCCCGACAACGATCACCGCGACGACGCGCACCTGCCGGCCCCTCGTCATGCGCGCCGAAGACCGGCGACGCCGTGTTCCCGGCCGCTGGGCACGGCGTTTGGGTGGAGTTCGCTTGGAGGCCATAACGGTCCTTTCGTCAGCCGAGATTCACGAGGCGCTCCAGACCGACGGTTCGCAGCGCGTCCTGGAGACGGCTGGTCACCCAGGTGAGCTGGTTGAAGGCGAGCAGCACGCCGAAGAAGGCGAGTGACACTGACGCCACAAGTACGAGTCCCATGGAGTGGCGTTTGACCCACGCAAAGGCGCCGGCGAGCCGCCCCAGCGCGAGCCCGGTGGCGAGGAACGGCACGCCGAGCCCGAGCGAGTAGACGCCGAGCAGCGTCGCGCCCGCCCACACGCGTTGCTGCGTCGCGGCAACGGCGAGGATCGAGCCGAGCACCGGACCGATGCACGGCGTCCAACCGAAGCCGAACGCGACGCCGACGATCGCCGGGGCGAACGGACCGAACCGACCGGTGTCGGGATGGAAGCGAGCTTCCTGATACAGCCACGGTGCCTGTAGCACCATCGAGCCGATCAGGAACAGCGCCATGCTCAGCAAGACCACTCCGGAGACCCGCGTGAGCAGCAGCTGATTGCGAACGAGGAGCTGTCCGATTGAGGTGGCAGAGAGGCCGAGGAGAACGAACACAGTCGCGAACCCTGCGACGAACAGACCGGTGTCGCGGGTGATTCCGACGAGATGACGTTTACGACTGCGCTGCAGCTCGCTGATCTCCAACCCGGTGACGATCGAGAGGTAACCGGGCACGATGGGGAGCACGCACGGCGAGAGAAAAGAGACGAGACCGCCCCCGAAGGCCGCCAGATACGTGAGCGGACTCAGGTGCTCGTAGGCCACCGCTCGAGTTCCCCTCGCTGCGCCCAGCGCCGCACTCGAGCGCCGGCCAGGATCACGGGATGTCCGTGCTCTCGTCGGCGCAGAGCAAAGCGCAGCTCGACCAGGAACAGCGCGGCGGCGCGACAGCCGCCGCACTCGCGGAGATGGGCAACCACCCGCGAACGCTCAAGCGCCGACACCTCACCGTCGACGAAGCGCTCCACCGCCATGCGCATGCGACCGTGACGGACGAACCGCATCACATGGGGAACCCGTCGAGGGGCATGGCCCATCCGGACGGGCAGGACGCCCAGACCCGTCAGGGATGGTCCGCCGGCCCAGGCGGGTTCCCGTTCTCGTGAGGGTGCCCGCCCCCACCGGGCCGTTGGACCCGGACGCTGCGTTCCGCGAGTTCGTCCTGCCCGAGGTCGACGTGCTGTTCCGGGTCGCGCTTTCCATCTCGGGGTCGGCCGTGGACGCCGAGGACCTGGTGCAAGACACCCTTCTACGCGCGTATCGAGCGATCGGGTCTTTCGACGGAC
>DASPXI010000085.1:0-14388 GCA_035637335.1 Acidimicrobiia bacterium | reverse complement strand
CGCAGGCCGACCCGCAATGCGGCGGCCTCGATCTCGGAGAGGCGGGAGTTCCCGCTCACCGCCGTGTGCTGGTACCCGTCCGTGAGGCCGTGCCTTCGCAGCAGGCGGACTTGCGCTGCGACATCATCGTCGTCGGTGACGACCGCGCCGCCGTCGCCGATGCCACCGAGGTTCTTCGTGGGATAGAAGCTGTACGCCGCCGCCGCGGACGCCGCGCCCGGATCGAGCGCGCCATGCGCCTGGGCGGCGTCCTCAAGCACCGGCACTCCGACATCGGGCAACTCCGCCGGCCGGCCGTAGAGGTGCACAGGAATGACGGCGCGCGTGCGCTCGCCGACCGCCGCAGCCGCCGCGCCCACATCCAAGGTGGCGGTGTCCTCGTCGACGTCGACGAAGACGGGGACGGCGCCGGTCGCGCACACTGCCGCTGCCGTCGGCACGGCCGTGAACGCCGGAACGATCACCTCGTCCCCGGCGCCAACGCCCAGCGCGCGCAATGCGAGCCTCAAGGCCTCGGTCCCGGATGCGACCGCGACCGCGTGGCGGCGTCCGCAGAAAGCTGCGAACTCCGATTCGAACGCTTCCGTCTCCGGTCCGAGCAGATACAAGCCTGAGCGCAGCACGCGGTCGATCGCGTCCCCGAGCGCGGGCTGGAGCGAGGCGGTCCGGCGGGCCAGGTCGACCACCGGCGGCCCGGACGTCTTCGTCGTCACAGGTAGTGAGAACGGCGGGACCGGTAGAAGTCGATCGTCCTGCGAATGCCGTCGGTGAACGCAGTACGCGGTTCCCAGCCCAGCACCCGCTTCGCCTTGGAGGAGTCGCCGTAATACGAGCCGATGTCGATTGCGTCGCGATCGGGTGGCCACGGCACCGACTCCACCGATCCCGAGCCCGCGGCTGCCACCACCGCTTCGGCGATCTGGCGCAACGACAACCGCTCGTCGTTCCCCACGTTGAAGACCTCGCCTGTCGCGTCAGCCGATCGGCCGGCAAGCAATAAGCATTCCACGACGTCGTCGACGTACAGGCAGTCGCGTTCTTGCGCGCCGTCCCCGAAGACCGTGATCGGCTCCCCCGCCAGCGCCCGGCGCACGAAGATCGGTAAGAAACCCTGCAAGTCGCCTTTGAGGCGCTGGCGCGGTCCATAGACATTGGTGAGGCGCACGGCACAGGCGCGAATCCCGTACAGCTCGGTGTAGAGAAGGTGCAACTGCTCGGCCGCCCACTTGGTAATGCCGTTGACATCGACCGGCGAGACCGGATGGTCCTCGTCCACGGGCAGGTAACGGGGATGCCCGAAGATCTGGCGCGTCGAGGTATAGATCACGACGGCCTGCGAGCCGGCAGACCGGAGAATCTCGAGGAAGGCGAGCTGGCTGCGGGTGTTGACATCGAGGTCGAAGAGCGGCCGCGCCATCGATTCGACGTGGCTGACCTGTCCGGCGAGGTTGAAGATCACGTCAGCGCCGGCGACGGCGTCGCCGACCGCGTCGGCGGCGCCGAGATCGGCTTCGAGCACGTCAATGTGTCGCGCCGCGCCCTCGAGGTTGTGCGGATTGGCTCCGTGCGTCGGCACTCGCGCGTCCACCACCGTGACTTCGGCGTCTGCCTCGGCGAGCGCCAGCGCGAGGTTCGAGCCCACGAAGCCCAACCCGCCGGTGACGAGGCAACGACGGTCGGCGAACGAGGAGAGCAGGGATCCGTCCAGAGCCAGCCCAGCTTACTGTCCGGTCCGTCGCGGGCTCGGTCGCACACTCACATGTGCAGCAGCGCGCACAGCATCCTGCACCGTGAGCCACAATGAGAAGTTCTCATCATTGGTCGACGAGCGAACCTCGACCGGCTCGTCGGGCTCGATCGCAGCTCGGTGCTCGAGCTCGGCGCGTATCGGGACCTCGTCCGGTACGGCACTTATCAGCTCGTCCTCCACCGCTTCCCAGTACGCGGCGTTGTTCATGTGACCGAGCAGATCGAAGTCGGTCGCTCGCACCGGCCACGGCCGGGTAATGAGACCGTCCGTCGGCGGTGGGAGTCGTAAGCGGCCGCTGACCCGACGGCCGCCCGCGGCCTCGCCGTAGTGGTCGAAGAACCAGTCCCCGAGGCGGGCCGGACGCCCGGCGCGGTCGACGTACACCCAGATCGCGACTGTGTCGACGACGGGTGCGCCATCGACGGCCAACGTCGTGCGCCGCTCGGCCCACCGGCTGCCGGTGCCGCTGCAGAACGTGGTGAGCTCCACCTCCTCGCCGTAGCGGGGAAAGCGCGTGATCGTCAGCGCGGTTCGACGCAGCACCCACGCCCCCTCGATTCCAAGGTCGGCGACGTCGTCGCCGGCGACGTCCTGGAGGTAACACGCGACTGCGTCGAGCCGGAGCCTGTTGGCGGCGTTCACGTCGCCGAGGCGCACGCGGCGATGATGCGTGAACCGCCGGCCCCGCTCGGGCGGCGGAAGGAATTCGGGCTTCACCGCGCCCCTCCGCGTGCCGAAGAATCCGAGCAGACACTCTCGCGCACGCGTACGGTGAGCCCGCCGTCCGGAAGCCGCGCGGAACGGGCAGGGGAAGGCACATGACACGTTTCCTCGACCGGCTCGGGCGGTCGGCCGCGCGGCGGAAGTGGCTCACGATCGGCGTCGGGTGCTGCTTGCACTCCTCCTGTTCGCCTGGGTCTCGACGAGACCGTCCCGATCGTCTCCTTCGTGCCGACGATCATGTTCGCCATCCTCTTCGGCCTGTCGATGGACTAGGAGGTTTTCCTGCTGTCGCGGATCCGCGAGGAGTACTACGAGAGCAAGGACAACCTGCGCAGCGTGAGCGACGGACTCGGCGCGACGGCTCGCGTGATCACATCCGCGACGCTCATCATGATCAGCGTGTTCTTGAGCTTCGTGGGCGACCCCGATCCCACGGTCAAGATGTTCGGCGTCGGGCTCGCCGTCGCGGTGTTCGTCGACGCCACCATCGTGCGGCTCGTGCTCGTGCCGGCGACCATGGAGCTGCTCGGCGGGGCCAACTGGTGGCTGCCTCGCTGGCTGGACCGGGCGCTGCCCCGAATCCGCATCGAGGAGGGCGAGCTTCCGAAGCCGGTGCCGGTCCCGACCGGCGCATCATCGTGACCGGCCCGCGCCGGGAGCCGCGCTAGCTCGCGGCGCGCTGCGTACCTACCTTGAGCTCGCGGAAAGGCATTGTCTTCACGCGGTCGGCGTCGGGCTCCTTCGGCAGCCCGAGGACGCGCTCGCCGATGATGTTCTTCTGCACCTCGTCGCTACCTCCGTAGATGGATACTGCGGGCGCGAACAGCGCGAGCTCCTGCGCCACTCCCCCGCCGGGCGTCTCCGGTCCCATGATCATCCCGTTCGCGCCGAGGATCTCGAGACCGAGGTCGCGTGACAGTCGAGTGATCCGGCTCATGAGTAGCTTCGCGGTGTTCGCCTCGGGTCCCGGCCCGCGTCCCGAAGCCTTCGCCGCCTTCACGCGCAGCGCCGTGATGCGACCGATCTCGTTGAGGATGTGGATCTCGGCGAGGCGCTGGCGGATGTTCGGGTCCTGATCGCGCCCGACGTCCTTGGCCAGCTTCTCGAGGATGCTCGACTGCCGGCCGGCAACGGCTCGCTCAGCGCGGTCGCGCCCGCGTCCGGCGACGAGATCACCGACGCGCCGTTCGAGCTGCCGAGCCTTCTTGCCTGGCATCGCGCCGCCGACCGCGCCAGTGCCCCCACTCCCGAGACCGGCACGCTCGTTGGCGAGCGTCGTGTTGGCGACAGCCCATCCGCCGTTGAGGTCGCCGATGATCTCCGACTGGTGCGCGCGCGAATCCGAGAAAAACACCTCGCTGAACAGTGACCGCCCCGTCATCTCGCGCAGCGGACGCACCTCGACACCGGGCTGATTCATGTTGATGGCGAAGTACGTGATGCCCTTGTGCTTGGGCGCGTCAGGGTTGGTGCGGGCGACGAGCATCCCGAGGTCGGCGGTCTGCCCGCCCGACGTCCAGACCTTCTGGCCGTTGATGATCCACTCGTCGCCGTCGCGCTCGGCCCGACACTGGAGGCTCGCGAGGTCGGACCCGGCGCCCGGCTCGCTGAACAGCTGACACCAGGCTTCTTGACCGTTGAGGATCGGGCGCAGGTAGCGCGCCCGCTGCTCGTCGGTGCCGTGCACCAGGATCGTGGGCCCAGCAAGCAGTGTCCCGAGGCCCGACGGCGGCCCGATCGCGCCGGCGGCGCGGAGCTCGGCGCTCACCACACCGGCGAGCTCGCGCGGCAGCCCCTTCCCGAACCACTCCTGGGGCCACGTCGGCATGGCCCAGCCCGAGTCGCAGAGCCGGTCCCACCACTCCGCCACCGTGAGATCCGGGTCCCAGTTGTTCGCGAGCCAACTGCGCACCTCGTCGCGAACGAGGTCCTCGGTCATCACGGCCACGGTGCGTCCCCCTTTCAGTCGAGTAGCTCGAGCACCTTCTCCGACGGGCGCGCGATGACGGCACGCTCGCCCCGGAAGATCACCGGCCGCTGCATGAGCTCTGGGTGTTCGAGCAGGAGCTCGATCACCGCCTCCCGCGTCCTGTAGTCGGACGCCGACAGACCGAGCTCCTCGAAGCGGGCGTCCTTGCGCACGAGCTCCTCCGGCGCGTCGGCAACGGCGTCGACGATCCGCTCCAGACCGGCGCGATCGGGCGGCGCCTTCAGATACTCGACGACGTCGTGCTCGACACCCTTGTCGACGAGGATCTCCAGCGCCCCGCGGGAATTGCTGCAGCTCGGGTTGTGATACACGAGCATTGGCTCCACGCCCGAAGGGTACCCTCGACTTCGCAGCAGTTACTCCGGAGGTGGCAATGGCCGAGCCCGAGCGGCAGTTCCTCGGCCGCAACGACGTCGACAGCATCGAATCGATCCTCGCGGATGACAGCATCGACTTCGGCGACCTCGTGCACCCGACGCCCGCCCGCGGCGACGCCATCTTCACCTGGGACTACGAGCGCACCCGCGCCGGCCTGGGCAAACTCTACGAGAAGGCGAAGACCTCGCAATGGAACGGCTCGACCGACCTCGACTGGTCGACACCCGTTGACCCCGAGCAGGTGGCGCTGGAGATGGCGCCGGCGGCGGCGATGTTCCAGCAGCGCATGGCCGAGCTGCCGGGCTCGCCGGTCGCGAACTGGACCCAGAAAGAGTGGACACAGTTCCAGGTCGAGGCGCTCAACTGGCGGATGAGCCAGTTCCTGCACGGCGAGCAGGGCGCGCTGATCTGCACCGCCAAGATCGTCGCGACGACGCCGTGGATCGACGCGAAGTACTACGCCGCGTCACAAGTGATGGATGAGGCGCGGCACGTCGAGGTGTTCTCGCGGTACCTCGACACGAAGCTCGACGGCCACTACCCCGTCAACCCCGCGCTGCAGCTGCTGATCGACGACATCATCGGCGACTCGCGCTGGGACATGACCTACATGGGCATGCAGATCATGGTCGAGGGACTTGCGCTCGCGGCGTTCGGGTTCATGCACCAGGTCACCGAGGAGCCGTTGCTGAAGAAACTGCTGCGATACGTGATGGCCGACGAGGCGCGCCACGTCGCGTTCGGAGTGCTGTCACTCCAGGAGCACTACGCGGGGCTGAGTGCGGCCGAGCTGCGCGAGCGGCAGGAGTTCGCGTTCGAGGCCGCGCTGCGCATGCGCGACCGGCTCATGATGCACAGGGTGTGGGAGAAGATGGGCGTCGACCGTCGGACAGTGACCGAGTTCCTGTTCGGCATGCGCAAGATGCGCAACAACCCGTTCCAGGCCGCGCTGTTCTCGAAGATCGTGCCCAACTGCAAGAAGCTCGGTCTTCTCGACGCCGGTGACGGCTGGCTGCGCGACCGCTTCACCGAGATCGGCGTGATCCAGTTCGAGGACGCCGCCGACACGGGCGAGGAGTACGAGACCTTCGACGAGGTGGCCAAGGACCGCGCCGCCGGATAGGGTCCGCGCCCGATGCGACGGGGTGGACGCGCGTTCCTAGCTGTGTTGGCGCTGGCGACTGGCCCGATGGCGCTGGTGCTGACCGCAAGCCCGGCATCCGCGGGTTTTACGCCAAAGCTCACGGTGACCAAAGTCGTCGAAGGTACGCCACCACCCGGGGCTGAGTGGGTGGTCGACATCACGTGCACCGATCCACAGGCGGCCCAGCCTGCGCAATTGACCTTCACCGGTCCGGGATCGCAGAGCGTGACGATCGTCGGAGAACAATCCTGCACGGTCGTCGAGAGCAGCACCGCGGGGGCGACAGTGACCTACGCGTGTGAGGTCAACGTCAACCCCGACCATGCGATGTGCACCAGTGACAACGAGGTCACGTACACGTTCGTCACCTCCGGCTTCCCCGAGGCGACCGTCACGGTCACAAATACCTATGCGCCACCCGCACCACCAGCGCCCCCCGCGCCAGCCGGGCCTGAAGCGGCAGCGCCACCGGAGCCGGTCGCGGCCGCGGCGCAGTTCACCGGCTGAGGCCGGACGCCGCTAGGGCAGATTCCTCGGTTCGACGCCGAGGGTCTGGATGAAGACCTGGATGCGGCGGATGCGGTCGCCGTCGAGGTCGAACACGAGCGCCTCGGGGGTGCGATGCGGACGGCCGTCGACTTCGACCGTCTCGCTGAGCTCCACTACCGCGAGTCTCTGGTCGCCCGAGTACGTCACGCGGTCGACGCGCATCTCGTAGCCGGGGAGCTTTGGCATGAGGTCGGCGATGAACGCCACGTACTCGGCCTTGTCGGCGTACTCGTCGCCCCACGGTCCGACGCGAACGAACCCGTCATCGGCGAGGCAGGCGGCGAGCGTCTCCCAGTCGTGGCCGATGATGGCTTCGAGGTACCCCTCGACGACTCCAGGCACCGCTACCACGCCGGGCCGGGCAGAGTCAGTGCTTCGGCGAGCAACTCGAGGTACTTGGCGCGCGGGACGTCGACGGCACCGAGCGACGCGAGGTGCGGTGTCGTCCACTGCACGTCGAGCAGCGTCGCGCCGCCGGCGCGGAGCAGGTCGATCAGCGCGGCGAGCGCGACCTTTCCGGCGTCCGTTACCCGGTGGAACATCGACTCCGCGGCGAACAGGCCACCGATGGCAACGCCGTACGCGCCGCCGACAAGCGCGCCGTCCGCTGCCCACGCCTCGACGCTGTGTGTCCACCCGAGGCGATGCAAGGTCGTGTAGGCGTCGACGAAGTCGTCGTCGATCCAGCCGTGGGGGCGGCTGGGATCGGCGCATGCCCGCATCACTTCCTCGAACGCGGTGTCGATCGAGATCGAGAGCTTGCGGCGCGACCGACGCAGCGAGCGGCTTTCGAGGAACGCGTCCAGCGGCACGACCCCACGCGGGTCGGGCGACCACCATGCGATCGGGCCGCCTCGGCCCACGCGCATCGGAAACAGACCACCGCGGTACGCGGCCAGCAGCGTGCCCGGCTCGAGGTCGGCACCCACCCCGACGATCTCGGTCTCGTCCGCGCCGGCCGGTGGAAGCAGCCAGGACGTCGGCGGCGGCTCGATGGGCACGTCACCAGCGTCGCGCGCCCTCTCGATCCCGTTGGGACACGATGTGGGTGTATAGGACCGCATCGTGTCCCAACTGCCGTCGTTCAGCCGAGCAAGCTGCGCGCGATCTGGCCGACCTGGATCTCGTCGGTGCCGGCGTAGATCTGGAGCACCTTGGCGTCGCGTGCAAGCTGTTCGACCTCGTATTCGGCCATGTAGCCGTTGCCGCCGAAGAGCTGCACCGCCTCGAGCGCGACCTCGACGGCCGCTTGCGCGCCGTAGAGCTTGCACGCCGACGCCTCGGCCAGCGTCATGTGCCGGCCGGCCGATGCCATCTCGATCTGCCGGAACACGAGGTTCTGGAGGTTCACGCGCGCAACCTCCATGCGCGCCAGCTTCAGCTGAATGAGCTGGTACTCGGCGATCGGCTTGCCGAACTGCACGCGCTCCTTCGCGTAGTCGAGGCACAGCTCGAGGCAACGGTCGACGATGCCGAGCGCCATGGCTGCCACGCCCGTGCGCTCCATCGTGAACGTCGCCTTAGCCGCGTCACGCCCGCCCGCCGGCAGGTCCTCGGTCTCGCCGAGCAGCCGGTCGCGCCCCACCCGCACGTCAGAGAGGAACAGCTGTCCCGTCGGCGACGAGTGAAGGCCCATCTTGCGGAGCGGCTTGCTCTGCTCGAAGCCCGGCATGCCCTTGTCGAGCACGAAGTGCAGGACCTTGCGGTCCTCCGGCGGGCTGCCGTCGTCGAGCTTGCAGATGAACACGGTGGTGTCGGCGTGCGGGCCGTTCGTGATGAATGTCTTCGAGCCGTTGAGCACGTACTCCTCGCCGTCGCGTCGCGCCGTCGACTGCATCCCGCCGAAGGCGTCGGACCCTGAATTCGGCTCGGTGATCGCCCACGCGCCGATCTTGTCCATCGTCAGGAGGTCGAGCGCCCACCGCTCCTTCTGCTCGATCGTCCCCTTACTCATGATCGAGGCCGGGGTCAGCCCGACGCTGACGCCCATGGCGGTGACCATGCCGGGCGAGCACCGGCACACCTCGATGATCGGGATCATGAACAGCGCGCCACCGCCTCCGGAGGACCGCTCCTCGTCGTCGTCGGTGGACGCCGGCCGGCCCTCGCCGGCGGCGCGCTCGATGCGCTTCTTGAACTGCTCACGGGCGAGCGCGTCGAGCCCGAAGGTGCGGAACATCTTGCGGAGGACGTCGTAGGGCGGGACATCGCCGAATTCGAGCTCCTCGCGATGCGGACGGAGCTCGTTGTCGACGAACTGGCGCACGGCGTCGCGCACCATCGCGTGTTCCTCACTCCACTCGAACATCGCTCCCCCTCCTCGCCGCCATGGCAGGCTCGAGCTTGGCGTACGGCGCCAACAACAGAGCGGTCGCGGCGCCGATCAGCAACACCAGCGTGACATTCGTGTAGCTCGCCACGAAACCGCCGACCAGCACCCCGACGGGCACGATGCCGCCGAAGCCCATGATCCACAGCGCCATGATGCGGCCGCGGATCCCGTCGTCGAGGTTCTCCTGGAGCACAGTCGCCAGCGACGTGATGACAAGAAAGTAGGCGACCCCGAGCACGAACGCGAGTGGGTACGCCGGCGCATCCGTTCGCAAGAACGCGAAGCCGGTGAGGAGGGCAGCGAACGCGATCAGCCCGAGGCGAGGGACGGGTGCCTTGGACCGTCCCGCGAGCAGCGTGCCGACGCTGATGGCGCCCGTCGCGGCGCCGAGCCCGAACGCCGCGTACAGCAACCCGTACTGGATGCTGCGCGGGCGGACCCCGAGGTTCTCTGCCGCGACGGCGGGCATGAGACCGACGAAGCTCAGTGAGAAGAACGAGAAGATCACGAGGATCGTGAGGATCTTGCGGATGAGCGGGTCCTGCCACGCCAACCGGAACCCGGACAGCAGGCGCGCCAACCCGGTCTCTGCGACCTCGCCCGGGGCGTACTGGCGGTAGCGCGCCAGCACGACGCCCGCGACGGCGAACAAGTAGGTCGCAGCGTTCAGGGCAAAGACCGGAGCGGCGCTGGTCCGTGAGTAGATGACGGCGCCGATGGCCGGACCGATCACGCGCGAGAGGTTCATCTGCACCGACTGCAGCGACACGGCGCCGGGGAGATCCGCCTTGGGAACGAGTGTTGGCAGGATCGCGGCGATCGCCGGGGCGCTGAGCGAGTTGCCGACTCCGATCGCGAAGACGCACCCGACGATCGCGACGCGCGACGGATTTTCTGTGGCCGCGAGCCCTGCAAGCACGCCCGAGAGCACAAGCTGCTCGACCTGCGTGATGATCAGCAGCTTGCGGCGGTCCACGACGTCGGCGAGCACACCGCCGAGGTTCGCCATGAACAGCAGGGGCCCGAGCTGGGCGAAGAACAGGATGCCGACGAACGTCGCCGACCCGGTGAGCTCGTATCCGAACGCGCCGAGCAACACGTTCTGCATCCACGTGCCGATGTTCGAGGCGAACGTCCCGCCCCAGAAGATCCGGAAATCGCGGTTTCGCAGCGCCGCTTGGGCGGTGCCCCGCCGATACGGGACGTCACCCTCGATGATCGCTTCGGTGGTCTCTTCGGCTCCGGGATCGTGCGTCCGAGATCGGCCAAGCGACATGCTCCCATCACCCTAGATTGATGCCGTCGCACCTCTTGCACGCAATGGACGGCGGCGATTCGATGTGTGCGTGCCATCAGCCAAAGCACGCGCGGTGCGCAAATTCCAGAAGTACGTCTTGAACCCGCCCGTCCGCGCGCTCTTCGCGCTCGGGCTCGTCCCACCCACGCACGTGCTGCTCGAGACGACGGGCCGGCGAACCGGCCAGCCGCGCCACAACCCCGTCGGCAACGGCCTCGACGGCGACACCCTCTGGATCGTCGCCGAGCACGGCCGCAGCGCCAGCTACGTACGGAACCTCGAGGCCGATCCCCACGTGCGGGTCAAGATCGGCCGCCGGTGGCGGACCGGCACCGCCACCGTGCTCCCGGACGACGATCCTCGGGCTCGGCTCGACCGCATCGGCAGGCGGGTCAACGGCCTCATGGTGCGGGCGGTGGGCACGGATCTCCTCACCATCCGGGTCGACCTGGATCCCTAGGACACCGGGCAGCGAACGGACATTCGGCCCCATTGCCGCGGACGGTCCCACCTGACTAGCGTGCCCGGCGACCCGGTCACACCCTGAGCGTCGTCGCGCGGCCGACTAGGCGGAGGTCGTCACCGCGCCCAGGGCATAGAGGAAGGAGCGGTTCCTCTGCCCCGATGCGGCCGTGAGCACCGTGCAGGGAGAGCTGTCACCTGGTTGCGCACCGGCGCGCTCGCCGGCGTTCTCGCAGCGCTCGCCGCGGTCGCCGCAGGGCCGGCGCACGCGCAACAGAGCGACCCGGGAACCGATCCAGTCGCCGGGGCGGTGACCCGCGCCGATCAGTCCGCCAGCTCCTACCTCGACGCGCTGACGCGAGCACAGCAGATCGACATGGAGGTCGCTCAGATCGAGCAGAGCATCGCCGGGTTCGAGCAGCGCGTTGCCGAGCTGCGAGACCTCACCCGCGGGCGTGCGGTCGAGGCATACAAGCGCTCGTCGACGCCACTCGTGGTCCAAGTTGGCGGAGGAGTGACCGCGATGGACGACACGCGGCGAACGGTGCTGCTCGACACGCTGAACTCGCGCGACATCAGCACCGCTTCCAAACTTCGCGACGCGCGCGATCACCTCGACGCGCGCCGGCAGCAGCTGAAGGTCGCCCAGCAGCAACAGGCCGACATCGTGAACCGCCTGCGGGACCGGGAGCAGCGGCTCAACGCCGACCTCGGAGCGGCACAGGCGCAGCGGCGAGCGGCGGGAGGTCAACCCGCTGATGCCGCGCTCACGCCGCTGACGAACTATGTGCCACGCGACGGCGAGCATCCGCAGCACAACGACCCGTGGATGGTGTGCACACGCGGCATCGAGAGCGGTGGCAACTACCGGGCGTACAACGCTTCGGGGCCCTACTACGGCGCGTACCAGTTCACCCAGAGCACGTGGAACTCAACCGCCAACCACGCCGGGCGGGGCGAGCTCGTGGGGATGGACCCCCGGGACGCCTCCGAGTACGACCAGGACGACATGGCTTGGACGCTCTATCAGTGGAAGGGCAAGGGTCCCTGGGGTGGGCGCTGTTAGGGACAAAGGGCCATGCCGAAAGACCCTGTGAAACCATCCTGCCTCGCCTAGAGTCCATCTCATCCGGGTAACTCTGGAGGGCAGGTGACCGAGCAATCAGGTAACGACGCAGGACGGCCTCCGATCGCGCCACGACGAATCGCTGTCGTTCCCGCCTACAACGAAGAGCCGACCGTCAAGGGCGTGCTCGAGCGGTTGTACCCGCTGGTGGACGAGCTCCTCGTCGTCGACGACGGGTCGACCGACAACACCCGCGAGGTCGTCGAGAAGTGGCTTCCGGAACACGACGACGCCTGGATGCTGTCGTTCGAGGACAACCAGGGCATGTCTGCGGCCTACTACCTCGCCTTCTCGGACCTTCGACAGCGCCTTGCCACCGGCGAAGTCGGTGCTGATGACCTGGTCTACACCGTGGACGCGGACGGGCAGCACGAGCTGGGCGTCCTGGACGAGCTGCGCGACATCGTCGTCGCAGAAGGGCTCGACGCCCTGATCGTCCAGCGTGACCTGTCGACCTACCCGCCGTACAAGCGCCTCGGGAACTGGGTGATGAGCGCCTGGGCGTCGCTGTGGGCAGGCCATAGGCTCCGCGACGTCGAGTCCGGATACCGGATCTTCCGGGCCGGCGCGCTCGCCGACGCGCTCGACTACTACAAGGGCTACAAGTACAGCGAGACGGTCGAGGTCGCGGTCGTGCTGTGCCGCCTCGGGTACCGCGTGCGCAACGACGTGAAGGTCCCGGTGCCGGTGTTCCGCTCCCGCACGCGCCTCGTCGACGCCGTCATCGACCTCGCCATGATTCCGCTGGCGGCGTATCGCGCCGCGCGTCGCCGTCGTCGGCGCGCGCGCCGGTAGCGCACTCTCGTTCGCGTCTGCTTCAGCAGTGGTCGCCGTAGCCGCGTTCGTTGAGGAGCGCGTCGAGTCGCACGGCCTTCAATCCTTTGCGTTGCAGCCCATCGAGGATCGCCGGCAACGCACGCACGACCACCGTCCGATCCGCGGTGACGTCACCGTCGAGGCCGTCGTGCAGGACGATGATCGACCCGTCCCGCGCATCGCCCACCACCGTGCGCGCAACCTTGCGTGCATCGTGCGCTTTCCAGTCGCCGGCTGAGACGTCCCAACCGACCATCGTCATTCCGTGGTCATCCACCACCCGGGTCATGAACGGCGTGTGCTGGCCGTGCGGCGGCCGGAAGAAGGTCGGACAGACGCCGGCACGACGCCGCACCGAGCGCTGCGTCCGTTCGAGCTCCGGATAACGGGGATCGAGCCAACGCCAGGAGTCGTGATGGTACGAGTGGTTCCCGATGAGGTGACCGTCATCCTCGAGCGCGCGGACGATGTCGGGCCGCGCGTCGACGGCCTTGCCGACCACGAAGAATGTCCCCTTGGCGTCGTGGGCAGAGAGGATCCGGGCAATCTCGAGCGTGTACGGATCATTGGGACCGTCGTCGAAGGTGATCGCGACTTCGCGCTTGTCCCGCGGCCCATGCGAGACCTGCGAGCCGAACCATGTCTCGGTGGGCGAGTTCGCACCTACCCACAGCGTCGCCGCGATCATCAGCACCACGGCTGCAGCCGTCACCCAACGCACGGACCTCCGCGCGTGCTCCCGGTGGGTGCGCGCCCGCGCCGCGGCGATCACGACCGCGACGCCGTAGAGCAATCCCGCCCAGGCGGTCCCGTGCGTCCCGTCGATCGCGACGAGCACGGCCAGGACACCGATCCCAGCCGCCGCCCCGGCGGCCACGGCGCGCTCGCGCAGCGCCTGAAGCCCCCCGCCCGCGATCCCCACGCCGGCGCCGAGGCCCAAGCCGAACAGCAGGGTCGTGAGCGAGATCGCGCCTTGCGGCAGCACCCAGCCCGCCAGCGCCACCAGCAGCCCGCCCACGGCGGCGAGGGCAACTCCCGGGCGAGGGGCCCGAGCGGCGAACCACCACGCCGTGGCGGCAGCGATCACCACGGCCAGGAAGGCCAGCACGAACCAGGACCAGGCGCGAGTGTCCGCCACCGGCAGGACGGCCGGCAGGACCAGGGCCGCAGTGGCAAACCCTGTTACGGCACGGGACGCCGGCGAGTCAGACGCCAGCGACTCGGGGTTCGTCACGGCTATCGTTCCTCATCCTGGTCTTGCGGGCAGGCTGGGCAGGATCGGACGGGGTCGGAAGGGAGATTCGGCGTTGCAAGGGCCTTTCGCAGGGCGTCTGCGGCTCCGGTCGGCCGGGTCCTCCGCGGACGCGGCAACCTGGGGAGTCACGCCGCCGGCGAAGACCGTGGCGGCGATCGTCGGCGTTCTCTGGGCGATCGTCCTGGTGCTGATCCTGCGCCACCGGGTGTTCGTGTCGCACGACTCGATCAGCAACTACGGCCATGTCTGGTGGGTGAGCGACCAGCTTTGGAGCGGGGATGGGCTCCCGTTCCGGATGCCGGTCATCGGGCACGGCCAGGCCTTCGCCTTCCCGTACGGGTTCCTCCCATGGTTCACCGCGTCGTTGCTGTACCCGTTGTTCGGCGACTGGGTGGTCACGCTCTGGCTCGTCCTCGGCTTCGTGGGCCTCGTGGTCGCGATGTTCTGGGCGTTCCCGGAGATCCGCCGGGGCTGGTGGGCGGCGACGGCGCTCGTGAACCCGGCTCTCGTCATCGCCCCGATTATCGGGCAGCTGCCGTTCATCTGGAGTTCGGCGCTGTTGATGG
>DASPXI010000084.1:0-9055 GCA_035637335.1 Acidimicrobiia bacterium | reverse complement strand
ACGAGGTCGTCGCGCTGCAGCGGTCGACGTCGGTGCGCTACCTGGCCGAGGAAGCGCGGCGGCTCGGCTTCTTCGAGCGCGCTGCGCCACGGCCGCAGTGGACGAGCGACCAGCTCGACCAAGTGGAGCAGACGCGTCTGGCATGGATTCGTTCGAACCGTCAGGGCGAGTCGCCGTCGTGGGGTGACGTCGAGGTGGGCGCGAAGCTGCCGCGGCGCGCCATCGGCCCGCACAGCATCGCCAGCTTTGCGACGGAGTGGCGCGCGTACACGTTCACGGTGTGGGGATCGAACTACCACGAGGGCCCCGAGCACCTCCAAGAGGCCGGGTGGCTCCCTGAGATGGAGCGGAACCTCGACGCGGGCGAGGAGGACCCGGCGATGACCGACGGGCTCTACCGCGGGCCGTCGCGCGGCCACGCCGACGAGGTGCACGCGCAGCTCATCGGCATGCCGCGCGGCTACGGCTACGGCGCGTCGATGGGCGCGTGGGTGCTCGACTACGTCGCCTACTGGGCCGGTCACCAAGGTTTCGTGCGGCATTCGAACGTGCAGTACCGCTTCCCGGCCTTCGAAGGCGACGTCACGTATCTCGACGCCGAGGTCACCGGCAAGCGCCGCGACGAGACGCTCGGCGAGACGCTCGTCACGCTCGACGTCGTCATGAGCACCCAGGACGGCGCGGTGATGGCGAAGGGCCCGGTCGAGGTGCAGCTGCCCGAGTAACGGGCGAAGCGGGATGGCATGACCACGTTCCGCGGGCCTCCGATCGAGACCGAGGAGGGCATTGGCGCGCTCACGCTCGGTGGCTCCCTCCTCGAGGTGACGCGACGCGCTCCCGACCGCGAGGCCCTCGTCTTCCATGACCCCGAGGGCGGGGTCGTGCGGTGGAGCTACCGGGATCTCGAACTTGAGTCACGCCGCATCGCTCGCGCTCTGCTGGCCGGCGGAGTTGGGAAGGACACCCGCGTTGCGATCCTCATGGGCAATCGCCCCGAATGGGTCGCGGCCGCGTACGGCGTCGCCCTCGCGGGCGGAGTCGCCGTCCCGCTCAACACCTATTTCGAGCCGCCCGAGCTCGACCATGTGCTCCGGCATTCGGACGCGCAGGTGCTGCTCACCCAGGAACGACTGCTGGGGCACGCGTACGTCGATCAGCTCACGGTGCTCTGCCCTGAGCTGCGTGACGCCGCGCCGGGCGAGCTGCAGTCGGCGCGCTTCCCGCACTTGCGACGGGTCGCGGCGGTGGGTTTAGGCGCGCCATTTGGCGCAGTCGAGTCGTGGGACGTGTTCCTCCGTTCCGGTGATCGCGTTCCCGATGCGCTGGTCGATGCGACCGCCGCCGACGTGACGCCGGCCGATCATGCGCTGATCATCTACACGTCGGGCACGACGGCTACGCCCAAGGGCATCCTGCATCCGCACCGCGGCCCGGCCCTGCAGAGCTGGCGGTTCGCGCAGCAGCTCCGACTCGACCCGAGCGTGCGGGTGTGGAGCGCGTTCCCGTTCTTCTGGTCGGCGGGGTTCGTGATGGTCATGGGCGCGACCTTCGCCGCCGGCGGCTGCCTCGTGCTCCAGGAGCATTTCGAGCCGGGTGAGGCCCTGCGTTTGCTCGAAGCCGAGCGCGTCACATCGCCGTACGCGTGGGCGCACCAGCTGGCGGAGCTCGAGGACCATCCTGACTGGGCGACCGTCGATCTGTCGTCGATCCGGCACTGCGAGGCGTTCACGAGCTTCGGCCGTCACCCGAGCGTGCACGTCGACGACACGTGGAGCCCGCGCGCGGCGTACGGGCTCAGCGAGACGTGCACGATCATCAGCTCGCTGCCGGCGGACACGCCCCGGGAGATCCGCGAGCGAAGCCAGGGTGTGATCCTGCCGGGGAATTCCGTGCGTGTTGTGGATCGCGACACCGGCGACGCGCTGCCGGCCGATGCGATCGGTGAGATCACGGTCAAGGGTCCGACGCTCATGCTCGGGTACGTGAAGGCGCTACCGGAGCAGTCGTTCGACGACGACGGGTTCTTCCACACGGGCGACGCGGGCTACGTCGACGGCGACGGGTTCCTGCACTGGACGGGCCGCATCACCGAGATGATCAAGACCGGCGGCGCCAACGTGTCACCGGTCGAGATCGAGGAGACGCTCCTCCGGCACCCCGGACTCAAAGCAGCGCTGGCGGTCGGGATCCCCGACGAGAAGCTGGGGGAGCTGGTCGTCGTGTGCAGCGTCGCTCACGAAGGGGCCGACGTCGACGAGGACGACGTGCGCAACTTCTTGCGCGGCCGCGTCGCGACGTACAAGATCCCGCGCCGGGTGCTGTTCTTCGCCGAGCACGAGCTTTCGAAGACCGGGAATGACAAGATCCGCGCCGAGGAGCTTCGCAAGCTGGCGATGAACCGGTTGTCGGCCGTGAGTTAGTTCAATTCGAGAGGGGAGGACAACCATGCCGAAGGCATCGAAGGCAACAGCCTCGGAATCAGTGGAAGTCGAGGGCTATGAAGGGCACTTGGAGAACTTCGATGACGGGTACACCGTCGCGTTCGAGAAGTACACCCAGGATGCCGACCTGGCCCCGTTCTTCTCCGGCCTGCCCAACGACCAGTGCCAGGCCGCTCATTGGGGCTACGTGATCACGGGCAAAGTGACGTTCAAGACCGCGGACGGCGAGGAGATCTTCGAGTCCGGCGACGCCTACTACGTGCCGCCCGGTCACACACCGAAGCTGTTCGCCGGCACAGAGGTGGTCGAGTTCAGCCCGACCGCCGAGCTCCAGCGCACCCTCGAGGTCGTCACCCGGAACATGGAAGCCGCCGGCTGAGGCTGCTCGAGAATGTCGCCGGCTGTTCGCCGCCGCTACGGCTGAACGATTTCGATCGACGCGACCACCTGTCGCAGAAGCAACGTGTTCGCCTCGGTCGCGCCGTGGACACTGACGACTTCACGGACCCCTTTCTCGTCCCAGTAACCAAGGATGTGCTCGGTATGAGCACCCTCGCCGTGCATGATTTGACGTTCTAGTTCGGCTGTCCTCGGTGGGCAGTCGAGCAGAGCCACTTCCCGTCCGGCGATGGTTGTCCTTCCGGTAGGAGTGCCACCGGCGCACGGACTGGGTGGGGCGCGGTCCACTTCGCGCGCCTCGACGATCATGTGGCGCACCGCTTGCGACGACGGCGCCGCGTCATACCCTTCGATGTTCAGAAAGAAGATCTTGTCGTTGCCTCCCGTGACGACGCAGGTGCCCGAGCAATCGACGGGTTTCCCTCCGACGAGCGGCAGCTTGGTGGGGCACGGAACCGCGAAACCGAGCGATGAGGCCGCGTCCTCGCATTCCCGCCTGAAGCCGGTAGCCGGTTGCGCGAGCGGAACGCCGGCGGCAGCCACGCGTGTGGCGCGTCGCCCATCCGATGCGTCCCTGTCGCCACCGTCGCATGCCCCGGCGAGAGCGAGCGATGCGAGCCCGAAGGTGAATACCGCTCCTATTGGCCGACGATGCACCGCCACAGCGTGCCCGATGGGTTGACGTCGAACGCGGTGCCCGGCCCCGGAATTTCCGCGGTCGGGGTTGACAGCCGAACATGTGTTCGATACACTACGCATACTTCCCTGACGCTTCCCCCAGTTGGCTCTCTCCGCAGGAGGAAGCGTGTTCGAGGAGGTCCGCACCGCTGTCGCAGCACTCGAGGCCGTCGCGCGCGACGTAGATCCGGGTCGCTTCGACGGGCGCGACGCAGCGGATCTCCTCGAGCTCTTCGGACGCGGCGAACGAGTGTGCGCGGCAGCCAAAGCCTTACTGGCGCGCCGGGTTGAGGAGACAAAGGTCTGGCGCGACGGCGGGTACCGGAGCGCCGCGCACTGGGTCGCGGAGGCAACCGGCGAAACGGTTGGCGCAGCGTGTCGCACCCTGGAGACGGCGCGGGCGCTCGACGCTTTGCCTGAGACGGCCGCCGCGTTCCGTGCCGGAAGCCTGTCGGAGACTCAGGCGGCCGAGATCACGAGCGCCGCGGGAGCCGATCCACGCGCGGAGTCCGAGCTGCTGGAGACGGCATCCACCACGAGCGTGAAGGGACTCAAGGATCACTGTCGGCAGGTGCGCGCCGGCGCCGTAGAAGACGACAAGGCGTGGGCGCGCCGACTGCACGAACAGCGCCGAGCCCACGAATGGACGGATCCCGACGGGGCCTACCACCTCGCTGCTTCCATGGCGCCTGATGCTGGCGCCCGATTCAGCTCGGCGTTCAACGCACAAATCGATCGCATCTTCCACGAAGCGCGTAGAGCTGGCGTGAGGGAACCCCGCGCCGCTTACGCCGCCGACGCCCTCGTCGCGCTCGCGATCGACGGGCCGTGCAAGCCAGTCGAGGTTCACCTCATCGCCAGTAGCGCCCCGATCCAGCGCGGGTACACCGGGCTCGGCGAGCGCTGCGAGATCAAGGGGATCGGCCCGGTGCCGGTGACGACGGCCCGGACGCTGCTCAACGACGCCCGGGTCACCGTCATGGCCACCGAGGGCGAGGAGATCACCACCGTGTCATCGCCGAAGCGCAACGTCCCTGCCAAGCTGCGCCGCGCCCTCGAGGCCCGCTACCCGACGTGTGGCGTCAAGGGTTGTGCCAACGACCGGTTCCTTGAGATCGACCATGTCTTGCCGGTCGAGGAACGCGGTGAGACCAACGTGCTCAACACCTGGCGGATCTGCCCTCACCACCACTATCTGAACTGGAAGGTCGTCAGCGAGCCCGGCAACTGGGACCTCGTTCCACCAGATGATCCCGACCCCCCGTGACACGCGGTCCGACGGACAAACCGGCCGACGTAGCGTCTGGTCGTGCAGTTCAGTCCCGAGTTGCGCGATGACGTCGCCTCGGGCGACATCACGGTGTCGTTCAGACTCTGGCGGCGGCCGAAGGTGAAGGTCGGGGGCCGCTATCCGGTTGGGCCGGTGCGCATCGAGGTCGATTCCGTCGAGTTGGTGCCGTTCTCGAGCGTGACGCGCGCCGACGTGCGCCTATCGGGCGAGCGAGACCGCGAGTCGCTCCGTCGACGCGCCGCGCACGCGGGCCCCATCCAGGACGACACGCTTATCTATCGGATCGAGTTCCACGTCGTCGCGTAGAACGGGAACGCAGTACCGTCAGCGGCGGTGAAGGCTGCCTGCTACTACGAGACAGGTCCGCCGAGCGTCTTCCGGTACGAGGACGTGCCCGACCCGAAGGTCGGACCGGGGGACGTGCTCGTCGACGTCGAGGCGATCAGCATCGAAGGCGGCGACACGCTCAACCGAGCCGGCGGCGAGATGGCGAGCTCCCCCCACATCGTCGGCTACCAGTGCGCGGGCACGATCGCCGAGGTCGGGCCCGACGTGAAGGATCGCCAGCCCGGGCAGCGAGTCGTGTGCACGATGTTGTGGGGCTCGCACGCCGAGCGGGTCGCCACGCCGTCGATCGTCACCTGGGTCGTGCCGGACGGGCTCGACATCGTCGAAGCCGCGTGCGTCCCGGTCCCGTGGGGGACGGCGGACGACTGCTTGTTCGAATTCGGCCACTTGCAGGCGGGCGAGACCGTCTTGATCCAGGCGGGCGGCGGCGGCGTCGGCCTCGCCGCCATCCAGCTTGCGAAGCGCGCCGGCGCCACTGTGCTCGCGACCGCGTCGAGCGACGAGAAGCTCGAGCGTCTACGCGAGTACGGCATGGACCACGGCATCAACTACCGCGACGTCGACTTCGCCGACGCAGCCCGCGAGCTCACCGGCGGCCGGGGCGTCGACCTCGTCGTCGACCCGGTTGGCTCGACGCTGTCGGACAGTGTGCGCGCGCTCGCCTACCGCGGCCGCGTCACGCTCGTCGGCAGTGCCGGACGCGACCCGAAGCCGTTCGACGCCTCCGCGCTGATGTTGGGCAACCAGACGCTCACAGGCGTGTTTCTCGGTGCCGAGATCTTCACAGACCGGGTGCGCGCGAACATCGCCCATCACCTCGACGACATCGCCGCCGGCAACCTGCGCGTCGTCGTCGACCGGACGTTCCCGCTGTCCGACGCCGCCGGTGCCCACGAGTACATCGAGAGCCGCCAGGCCTTCGGCCGCGTGGTGCTGATCCCTTAGCGCGTCGTCAAGCCGGGACCGAGGCGACCATCCGCTCGCTCTCCTCCCACAGACGGCGGGCGGCATCATCGTCCTGGGCGACCTTCGAAGGCGCGGCGGGCTTGCACTTGTAGAAGTAGCCGCCCGTCACGCCCTCGACCTCGGGCGACGACGCCAGGTACGTCACGGTACGCGCGCCGCGCTCGGAGCTGATCGCAAACGGTTGAGCCAGATACTTGATGCCCCATCCATAGAGTCCACCGAGGTCGCCGCCGCGCCCGAAGTCGCTGCGCACGAAACCGGGATGCAGCGCGTTGACGGTGACCCCCGTGCCGTCGAGGCGGCGGGCCAGCTCCCGGGTGAAGTGGATGTTCGCCAGCTTGGACTTGTTGTACGCGTCCATCCACCGGTAGCCGCGCTCGGCCTGGAGGTCGTCGAAGTCGAGCCCGCGACGGGCACCCTTGTGCGCCCTCGACGCCACCACCACGACCCGCGCCGGCGCGCTCGCCTGCAAACGGTCGAGCAACAACTCGGTGAGCAGGAAGTGGCCGAGATGGTTGATCCCGAGCGTGGCCTCGAAGCCGTCCTCGGTTTCCGTCCGGCGGTGGAGGATCAGTCCGGCATTGTTCACGAGCACATCGAGCCGGTCGTAACGGTCGAGGAAGTCGCCCGCGAACGCCCGGCTCGACCGGAAGCTGGCCAGGTCGAGCGCCATCACATCCACGCTGTCGTTGCCGCTTCGTTCGATGATCTCCTCGCGGGCGGCTCGGCCCCGCTCCTCGTTGCGAGAGGTGATCACGACCCGGGCGCCGAAGCCCGCCAGCCCGACGGCGGCCTCCTTGCCGATCCCCGTGTTCCCACCCGTGATCAGGACGACCTTGCCGGCCATGTCTCCCACGGCGCACCACGCTAATCCGGGCCCCAATCCAGCCGCCCCGCCGACAGCGAATCAACGTGGGACCATTTCCTTGGAAAGAAGAAGAAAGGGGAGTCAGATGGGCAAGGGCGGGTACCTGCCGATCGAGAACTACGGGGTCGTTGGTGACCTCCATACCGTCGCGCTGATCGGCACCAACGGGTCGGTCGACTTCATGTCGTACCCGCACTTCGACTCGCCGACGATCTTCGCCGCCCTGCTCGACGCCGAGAACGGCGGCCGGTTCCAGGTGCGCCCCTGCCTCGCGACCGGGAAGGTGAAGCAGATGTACCTCCCGGACACGAATGTGCTCATCACCCGCACTCTGGATCGCGACGGTGTGGCGGAGGTCTCGGACTTCATGCCCGTCGGAATCGAGGAAAGCAAGAACTGCCACCAGCTCGTACGCCGGGCCAAAGGCGTGCGGGGCGAGTCGGAGTTCGAGGTCATCTTCGACCCGCGCTTCGACTATGGCCGCGCCGGGCACAAGGTGGACGTGCGCGAAGGCGAGATCCTGTTCCATTCCGACGGCCCGTGCGCCATGACGCTGCGATTGCGTTCGCAGGTGCCGCTCGAGGTGAAGAACGGCGCGGTCGTCGGGAGATTCACGCTACGTGCCGGGGAGACCGCTGCATTCGTGCTGGAGGAGGCGCACCTGGACCGGCCGAGCCCGTCGATGTCACCGCACTATGTCACCCAGGCGTTCAAGGACACCGTGAACTACTGGCGAACCTGGATCGGCAGGTCGCAGTACCGCGGCCGGTGGCGCGAGACCGTGAACCGCTCCGCGCTCGTGCTCAAGCTGCTGGTGTCGGAAGACTACGGCTCGCTGGTTGCGGCGCCGACGTTCGGCCTTCCCGAGGAGCTCGGGGGCGAACGCAATTGGGACTACCGCTATACGTGGATCCGCGATGCGTCGTTCACGCTGTACGCGCTCATCAGGCTCGGGTACACGGCCGAGGCGGGCGCGTTCATGCAGTGGATCGAGGACCGCTGCAACGACCTTGGCCCCGACGGCTCCTTGCAGATCATGTACGGAATCGACGGCGACAAGGACCTCACCGAGGAGATCCTCACGCACTTCGAGGGGTACGACGGCTCGTCACCCGTCCGCATCGGTAACGGCGCCTACGACCAGCTGCAGCTCGACATCTACGGCGAGCTGATGGACTCCGTCTACCTCTTCAACAAGTACGGCGCGCCGATCTCCCACGACCTCTGGCACAACCTCGTCCGGCTCGTCGACTGGGTGACGGAGCACTGGCAGCTCCCGGACGAGGGCGTGTGGGAGGTGCGCGGCGGGCGGCAGGAGTTCCTGTACTCGCGCCTGATGTGCTGGGTGGCCGTCGATCGCGCGATCCGCCTCGCCGACCGGCGCTCGTTCCCGTACCCCTACGACCGGTGGCGCGCCACCCGAGACGAGATCTACAACGACATCCACACGAACTTCTGGGATCCCGACCAGCAGGTGTTCGTGCAGCACAAGGGCTCGAAGACGCTCGACGCGTCGGCATTGATCATGCCGTTGGTGAGGTTCGTCAGCTCGACCGACCCCCGCTGGCTCTCGACGCTGCGGGCGATCGATGAGCGTCTGGTCGAGGACTCGCTCGTGTTCCGCTATCGAATCGGGGACGCCGCCGCCGACGGCCTCATGGGTGAAGAGGGCACCTTCAACATGTGCTCGTTCTGGTACGCAGAGGCGCTCGCGCGCTCCGGTGACGTCCAGAAGGCCCGGCTGGCGTTCGAGAAGATGCTCGGCTACGCCAACCATCTCGGGCTCTTCGCCGAGCAGCTCGGTCCCCATGGCGAGCACCTGGGGAACTACCCGCAGGCGTTCACACACCTGGGGTTGATCAGCGCCGCCTACGCGATCGACCGCAAGCTCTCCGATTCTGGTTGGGTTGCTTAGTCAGAGCTCGCTGTGCCAGTCGCGGCTCTCGAGAACATCTCGCACCCGGGCAAGAAACGCAGCCGCATAGGCGCCGTCGAAGGCCCGGTGGTCGAAGCTGAGGCCGAGCATCCCGACGGCGTGGATGGCGATCGTCTCGGTGCCGTCGT
>DASPXI010000083.1:0-2180 GCA_035637335.1 Acidimicrobiia bacterium | reverse complement strand
GTCGGGCACGTGCGACTCCATGAGGGGGACCTTGCAGTCTACTGCGCCCTAGGTCGTCTCCTTTCGGACAGGATCCTGCTCTGACTGCTCGCGCGGGACGGTCACGTCCTCGGGCTCGACGAGCACGACGCGTTCGCCGAGCGTGAACCGACCGGGTGCCGCGGCCAGGAGCCAGCGTCCGGCGAGGTTGGGGAGCCGGTCGGGTGTCGCGCCGAGCGAACGTTCGATCGTGCGCACCACGCCACCGTGGCTCACGACGAGCACGTCGCCCGACGTACTGCCGTCGACGGCGGCGGCGAGGCCCGCGGTCGTGCGGGCCAGGAACTCGCCATCGCCCTCGAAGTCGGGCGGCGCCCGGCGCGCCGCGAGGTAGCCGGGCCAGCGTTCCTCGATCTCACCGCGGGTGAGACCGCTCCACGAGCCAACGTCCCGCTCACGGAGACGGGGCTCGGCGCGCACACGCGGCACACCAAGGCGTGACGCGATGAGCTCTGCGGTGCGCCGGGCTCGAACGAGGTCAGACGCCCAGACCGCGTTGATCGACGCGAGCTCCACGAGCCGCTCGGCCGCTTCCTCTGCTTGGCGCTCGCCGAGCGGCGAGAGGGGCGGGTCGGCCTGACCCTGCCAGCGCGACAGCGCGTTCCACGTGGACTCGCCGTGCCGGACGAGCAGGAGCCGGATCATGTGCGACGACAGCTTAAGATCAGCGACCGATGTCGGTACGACCGAACATTCTGCTCATCGTGTCGGATCAGGAACGCCAGCGCGGCTGGATTCCGGACGGGCTCACGCTCCCCAGCCGTCAGCGGCTCATCGACAACGGCCTCGAGTTCACGCGCCACTACGCGCATTCGTCGCCGTGCTCGCCGTCGCGAGCGAGCCTGTTCACCGGTCGATACCTCCCGCAGCACGGCGTGGTCGACAACGTGATCTTCCCGGCACACCGCGAGCTCGATCCGGCGATCCCGACACTGGGCTCGATCCTGCGGGCCGCCGGCTACCGCACGTCGTACGTCGGCAAGTGGCACTTGTCGCACGCCGTGGAGCCCGACCTCGAGGCGTACGGCTTCTCCGACTGGCGCGGCAATGACCGTCACTTCATGGGCTGGGCGGGCACCGGCTGGCAGTACGACCCGATCATCGCCGACCAAGGGGTCGAGTGGCTGCACGCCAACGCGGCCGCAACCGAACAGCCGTGGTTCCTCGTGGTCGCGCTCGTCAACCCGCACGACGTCATGTGGTTCCCGATCGACCAGCCCTGGTACCAACAGGCCAACCGGGAGGAGTTCGAGCTGAGCCGGTCCTTCCTGACTGCGGCGGCCTGGAAGGAAGACGACCCGCTCCCGGCGTTCAGCGAGCCGTACGACGAGGTGTTCGACGAGCTCCCGGCGAACTTCGACGACGACCTCTCAATGAAACCCGCGGTGCACCGTCAGTGGCTCTACGACCAGCAGCACACGCTGTACGGGAAGATCGACCCCGACGACAAGTGGGCGTGGCTGCGTCACCTCGACTACTACTGGCGCCTCCACCAGGAGGGCGACAAGAACCTCGGCGCCATCCTCGACGCCCTCGACAAGTCTGGGCGCGCCGACGACACGGCAGTCGTCTTCACGTCCGACCACGGCGACATGTGCGGCTCCCACGGCCTGCGGAGCAAGGGGCCGTTCGTGTACGACGAGATCATGCGCGTCCCCTTGTACATCCGCGCGCCGGGGGTCACGAGCCCGGGCTCGATGACCGACGCGCTCAGCACGCACGTCGACCTCGCCCGGACGATCGTGTCGCTCGCCGGTACCGACGACCCGTCGCTCGTCGGTGCCGACCTGACGCCTGTATTGCGCGATCCGGCCGCACCAGGCCGTGAGACCGTCCTCCTGGCGCAGGACTCAGCCTGGTACGAGAGCTGCATCCCCCTGCGATACGCGATGCGCGCCATCTTCGACGGTCGCCACAAGTACGCCCGCTACTACGGCGTCGGTGGCAGCTTCGACCGTGTCGGCCAGCCGGGGAAGGAACCCAAGCAGGTCGACGTGGACGCCGACTTCGAGGACCAGAAGCACGAGCTGTACGACCTTCAGGATGATCCGTACGAGCTCGTGAACATCGCCAATGACCGGGGCCGCCGGCGCGAGGTGCGCGAATGGTTCAACCGGCTCCGGGACCAAGAGGCGCGCGAG
>DASPXI010000082.1:0-33917 GCA_035637335.1 Acidimicrobiia bacterium | reverse complement strand
GCGACCAGATGGCGGTGCACCTGCCGCTCAGCTCCGAGGCCCAGGCCGAGGCCCGGATCCTCATGCTGTCGGCGCACAACATCCTTTCTCCCGCGCACGGTCGTCCGATCGCGGTCCCGAACCAAGACATCGTGATCGGCGAGTACTACGTGACCGAGGTCGTGGACGGCGCCCCCGGCACCGGCCGGGCGTTCGCGTCGCTCGACGAGGCGATCCTCGCCCACGAGCAGCGCTTCCTCCCCGACGCCGACGGCGACGACCAGGGCCTGTCCGTGCACGCACCGATCAAGGTGCGCATGCCGGCGGGCCGTTTCCCCGGGGACCGGTTCCCGCTGCGCGACAACGAGCACCCCGACGCGATGGTGTTGAGCCGCACGGGGTCGAACGGCGACGGCCGGGTGCTCGTCGAGACCACGCTGGGACGGCTGCTCCTCAACGAGTCCTTCCCGCCCGACTTCCCGTACGTCAACCGCGTGCTGCGCAAGCGCGACGTGACCGAGCTCATCGGTGAGCTCGTCGACCGGTATCCGCGCGCCGTCGTGGCCGAGAGCCTCGACAAGCTCAAGGACCTCGGGTTCGCGTACTCCACGCAGGCCGGGCTCACCATCTCGATCGCCGACGTCAAGACGCCGCGCGACAAGATCCCGCTGCTGGAGCGGTTCGAGAACGAGGCCGACAAGGTCGAGCAGCAGTTCGACCGGGGTGTCATCACCGACGACGAGCGGCGCCAGAAGGAGATCGAGATCTGGACCGAGGCCACCGACCGAGTGCGCGAGGCCATGCAGGCGGAGCTCCAGGCCGAGAAGTTCAACCCGATCGACATGATGGTCGGCTCGGGCGCCCGCGGGAACGTGATGCAGGTCCGCCAGATCGCCGGTATGCGTGGCCTGGTGGCCAACCCGCGCGGTGAGATCATCCCGCGCCCGATCAAGTCCAACTTCCGCGAGGGGCTGTCGGTGCTGGAGTACTTCATCTCCACGCACGGCGCCCGCAAGGGCCTCGCCGACACCGCCCTGCGCACTGCCGACTCGGGATATCTCACGCGCCGGCTGGTCGACGTGGCGCAGGAGCTCATCGTGCGCGACGAGGACTGCGAGACGAACCGCGGCATCTGGGTCGACGACGTCGCCGGCGACGCCGAGCACCTCCGGCTGCTCGAGACGAAGCTCCTCGGTCGGTGCCTGGCCGAGGACGTCAAGCTCGCCGACGGAACCAAGTTGGCTCGCAACACCGAGATCACCGAACAGGAGCTGCGCCAGCTCGCCGCCGACCCCGACGTCACGCGCGTCCGGGTGCGGTCGGTGCTCACGTGCGAGTCCCTCCAGGGCGTGTGCTCGTACTGCTACGGGACGATGCTCGCAACCGGCTCGATGGTCGACCTCGGCGAGGCGATCGGCATCATCGCCGCCCAGTCGATCGGCGAGCCGGGGACGCAGCTGACCATGCGAACGTTCCACACCGGCGGCGTCGCCGGCGAGGACATCACCCACGGTCTGCCGCGCGTCGTCGAGCTGTTCGAGGCGCGCAAGCCCAAGGGTGCCGCCGTGATGGCGGAGAGCTCCGGCGTCGTGCGTCTCGGCGAGAACGAGAAGGGCGAGCGCGTGATCACGGTCATCGGGTCCGACGGGACCGAGGAGGAGCACGTCGTTTCGCGGCGGGCGCACCTCGCGGTCCGCGACGGCCAGGAGGTCGCCGCCGGCGAGCGGCTCGTCGGCGACGAGAAGACCCCGCTCGACCCCAAGGAGATCCTCGAGATCAAGGGCATCCGGGAGACGCAGCAGTACCTCTCCGACGAGGTGCAGAAGGTGTACCGGGAGCAGGGCGTGTCGATCCACGACAAGCACGTCGAGGTGATCGTGCGCCAGATGCTGCGCCGGGTCGCGGTGTCCGAGCCCGGCGACTCGCCGTTCCTGCCCGGCGAGAAGGTCGACGCGCGGCTGTACGCCGACACGAACCGCCGGCTGGTCGAGGAGGGCAAGCAGCCCGCCGAGGGTCGCCCCGAGCTCATGGGGATCACGAAGGCGTCGCTCGCCACGGACTCGTGGCTGTCGGCGGCGTCGTTCCAGGAGACCACCCGCGTGCTCACCGAGGCCGCGATCGAGGGTCGCAGCGACGGCCTCGTCGGGCTCAAGGAGAACGTGATCATCGGGAAGCTCATCCCCGCCGGGACGGGCATGCCGCGGTACCGGGAGATCGAGGCCAACGCGCCCGACTACGAGCCGCTTCCCTTCTACTCGTCCGACGCCGACCTCGCCGACTGGCTGCGTGACACGAGCTCGGCGGGCGGCGACGGCGAAGGCGAAGGCGAAGGCGGGGCCGAGGTGCTCGGCGCGCCGTTCGGGGGCGAGGGCGAGCGCGACCAGTACGGGGGCGCAGGAACCGGCGAGTAGAGTTGCGCGGTTTCCGTTGTCGTCCCGTCATCTCGAGGAACTAGCACGTGCCCACGATCCAGCAGCTCGTCCGCAAGGGTCGCCGGAGCCACACGGCAGCCGGCAAGGCCCCCGCGCTCAGGGGCTCGCCCCAGCGCCGGGGTGTGTGCACGCGCGTCTTCACTCATACGCCGAAGAAGCCGAACTCGGCGCTGCGCAAGGTGGCGCGGGTGCGGTTGACGACGGGGGCCGAGGTCACCGCGTACATCCCTGGTGAGGGCCACAACCTCCAGGAGCACTCGATCGTGCTCGTGCGCGGCGGCCGGGTGAAGGACCTGCCCGGCGTCCGCTACAAGATCGTGCGCGGCGCCCTCGACGCCAGCGGCGTGGGCGGCCGCCGCCAGGCCCGCAGCCGCTACGGCGCGAAAAGGGAAGGCTGACACCGTGCCGCGGAAGGGCCCCGCGCCCCGTCGTGACCTGATGCCCGACCCGGTCTACCGGTCGGTCGTCGTGACCCAGCTCGTCAACAAGCTGCTCCAGCGCGGGAAGAGGTCGCTCGCCGAACGTGTTGTCTATGACGCGCTGGCGGAGATCGAGCGCAAGACCGGCTCTGAGCCGGTGGCGACGGTCAAGCGTGCGGTCGAGAACGTGCGGCCCGCCCTCGAGGTGCGCAGCCGGCGGGTCGGCGGGGCGACCTACCAGGTGCCGGTCGAGGTGAGGCCTCGGCGAGCGACCACGCTGGCGATCCGATGGATCGTCGGGTACGCGCGCCAGCGCCGCGAGAAGACGATGTCCGAGCGGCTGGCGGCCGAGCTGATGGATGCCGGCAACGGGCTCGGCAACGCGATCAAACGGAAAGACGACCTGCAGAAGATGGCCGAATCGAACAAGGCGTTCGCCCACTACCGCTGGTAGCAGCCGGTCCGGCGCCCATTGCACCGGCGCCGGATCCCCGCAAATGACGATTCGGCAACTCCCAAAGGAAGAAATATAAGGAAATGGCCGCGGAACCCAAGGAGATCAGGGGCAAGTCGGGCCCGGTGATCCGGGAGGTTCCCCTCGCGCGCATTCGCAACATCGGGATCATGGCGCACATCGACGCCGGGAAGACGACGACGACAGAGCGGATCCTCTACTACACGGGCCGTACCTACAAGATCGGTGAGGTCCACGAGGGCTCCGCCGTCATGGACTGGATGGCCCAGGAGCAAGAGCGCGGGATCACGATCACGAGCGCGGCCACCACCTGCAAGTGGCGCGACACGTGGATCAACATCATCGACACGCCCGGTCACGTCGACTTCACCGTGGAGGTCGAGCGGTCGCTGCGCGTCCTCGACGGCGCGGTCGCCGTGTTCGACGCCGTCGCCGGCGTCGAGCCGCAAACGGAGACGGTGTGGCGTCAGGCCAACAAGTACGGCGTGCCCCGCATCTGCTTCATCAACAAGATGGATCGCATCGGCGCCGACTACCAGCGCAGCGTCGAGATGATCCGCGACCGCCTCGAGGCGACCGTCGCGCTCACCCAGCTGCCCGTCGGCGCGGAGAGCGACTTCCGCGGCGTCGTCGACCTTCTCTCGATGAAGGCCCTCGTGTGGGAAGACGGCATGGGCGAGCGCTACGAGACGGTCGAGATTCCCGCCGAGCTCAAGGCCGACGCCGAGCACTGGCGCCACGAGCTCGTCGACGTCGTGTCGCACTACGACGATGCCGTCCTCGAGAAGTACGTCGGCGACGAGGAGATCACCGCCGCCGACCTCAAGCGCGGTCTGCGCACGGCGACGATCTCCGGCGGCGTGGTGCCGGTTCTGTGCGGCAGCGCGTTCAAGAACAAGGCCGTGCAGCCGCTGCTCGACGCGATCGTCGACTATCTGCCGAGCCCGCTCGAGGTACCGCCCATCGAGGGCCACGACCCGAAGGCGCTCGAGAAGCTCACTCGCGCTCCCGACGACTCCGAGCCGTTCTCGGCGCTCGCGTACAAGATCATGAGCGATCCGTACGTGGGCAAGCTCACGTACTTCCGCGTCTACTCTGGCAAGCTCGCCGCCGGCAGCCATGTGCTGAACGTCACGAAGGACCGCAAGGAGCGCGTCGGCCGCCTGCTCCAGATGCACGCGAACCACCGGGAGGACAAGCAAGCCGTCTTCACCGGCGACATCGTCGCGGCCGTCGGCCTCAAGCACACCACCACCGGTGACACGCTCAGCGACCCCAACCACCCCATCCTGCTCGAACGGATGGAGTTCCCCGCGCCCGTGATCTCGGTCGCGATCGAGCCCAAGACGAAGGCGGACCAGGACAAACTGGGCAAGGCGCTCGGGGCGCTGTCGGACGAGGACCCCACGTTCCAGGTCCGCACCGACGACGAGACCGGCCAGACGATCATCTCCGGCATGGGCGAGCTGCACCTCGAGGTGCTCGTCGATCGCATGACCCGCGAGTTCAGCGTGTCGGCGAACGTCGGCAAGCCCCAGGTCGCGTACCGCGAGACGATCACCGAGCCCGTCGAGAGGGTCGAGGAGCGCTACGTGCGCCAGACCGGCGGCCGGGGCCAGTACGGGCACGTGATCATCAGCCTCGAGCCCACGGGCCCGGGTGGTGGCTACGCGTTCGTCGACAAGGTCACCGGCGGCGACATCCCCCGCGAGTACATTCCCGCCGTCGACGCCGGCATCCAGGAGGCGATGGAGGGCGGCGTGCTCGCCAGCTACCCGCTGGTCGACATCCGCGCCACCCTGCTCGGCGGCTCGTACCACGAGGTCGACTCGAGCGAGATGGCGTTCAAGATCGCCGGATCGATGGCGTTCAAGAAGGCCGTCCGCCAGGACAAGCCCGTCCTGCTGGAGCCGATCATGGCGGTCGAGGTCGTCACGCCCGACGACTACATGGGCGACGTCATCGGTGACCTGTCGTCGCGGCGGGGCAAGGTCGAGGGAATGGAGCAGCGCGGCAACGCGCAAGTCGTCCGGGCTCACGTGCCGTTGGCGGAGATGTTCGGGTACGCTACCGATCTCCGCTCGCGCACCCAGGGTCGAGCGACCTACACGATGCAGTTCGACTCCTACCAGCAGGTGCCTGGGTCGATCGCTGAAGAGATCATCGCCCGCATTCGCGGCGAGTAACGACAAAGGAAGAAGAGGAGCAAGGGTTAGTCCCATGTCGAAGCAGAAGTTCGAGCGGACGAAGCCGCATCTGAACATCGGGACGATTGGTCACATCGACCACGGGAAGACGACGCTGACTGCGGCGATCACGAAGGTCTTGCACGATCAGGATCCGTCGACGGCGTACACGAGCTTCGATGAGATCGACAAGGCGCCCGAGGAGCGTGAGCGGGGGATCACGATCTCGATCGCGCACGTGGAGTACGAGACGCCGAACCGGCACTACGCGCACGTCGACTGTCCCGGCCACGCCGACTACATCAAGAACATGATCACCGGCGCCGCCCAGATGGACGGGGCGATCCTCGTGGTGGCGGCGACGGACGGGCCGATGCCCCAGACCCGCGAGCACGTGCTGCTGGCGCGCCAGGTCGGCGTGCCGTCGATCGTGGTCGCGCTGAACAAGGCGGACGCCGTCGACGACGAGGAGATCTTGGAGCTGGTCGAGCTCGAGGTGCGGGAGCTGCTGAACGAGTACGAGTTCCCCGGTGACGACACCCCGATCGTCAGGGTCAGCGCGCTGAAGGCGCTGGAGGGCGACGAGTCGTGGACGGCCAAGATCCTCGAGTTGATGGAGGCGGTCGACACCTACATCCCGGAGCCGACCCGGGACGTCGACAAGCCCTTCCTCATGCCGATCGAAGACGTGTTCTCGATCACCGGCCGCGGCACCGTGGTGACCGGCCGGGTGGACCGCGGCGTCATCCACGTCAACGACGAGGTCGAGATCGTCGGGATCAAGCCCACAACCAAGACCGTGTGCACCGGGGTGGAGATGTTCCGCAAGCTCCTCGACGAGGGGCGCGCCGGCGACAACATCGGCGTGCTGCTCCGCGGCACCAAGAAGGAGGACGTGGAGCGGGGGCAGGTGCTGGCCAAGCCGGGCTCGATCACGCCGCACACGAACTTCTCGGCCCAGGTGTACGTGCTGACGAAGGACGAAGGCGGACGCCACACCCCGTTCTTCAGTAACTACCGGCCGCAGTTCTACTTCCGGACCACCGACATCACCGGCAGCATCGCCCTGCCCGAAGGGGTGGAGATGGTGATGCCGGGCGACAACACCGAGATGGTCGTCGAGCTGATCGCCCCCATCGCCATGGAAGAGGGCCTGCGCTTCGCCATCCGCGAAGGCGGCCGCACCGTCGGCGCCGGCCGCGTCACCAAGATCAACAAGTAGAGACGGGCCGGGACGGACGGGACGCGCACATGGCGGACGCGAAAGGGCAGAAGATCCGGATCCGGCTCAAGGCCTACGACCACGAGATCATCGACCAGTCGACGAAGAAGATCGTCGAGACGGTCGTGCGGACTCAGGCCAAGGTACGTGGCCCGGTGCCGCTCCCGACCGAGGTGCGACGCTCCTGCGTGATCCAGTCACCGCACGTCGACAAGGACTCGCGCGAGCACTTCGAGATGCGCGTCCATAAGCGCCTCATCGACATCGTCGAGCCCACGTCGAAGACCGTCGAGTCGCTCCAGCGCCTCGACCTCCCCGCCGGCGTCGACATCGAGATCAAGATCCAGCAGGTCTGACATCGTCGGGCAGTGGGCGCTTCGACGCTCAGCCCCGAGAGCCAGTAGTATTTCTGGGCTTTCGCCGTGTGGGATGGGTGGCCCGGCGGCGGCGCTCGTCCGGAAATTCTCGCCAACCGACGTCTGCGCAGGCTGCGCCCCGGCGCAGGACCGTGCAGCACAACCGAGCTCGCTCCGCCGGCTCCGGCCGGGGGAGCGTTCGCGTGAAGGCAGATCACATATCAACACGACGCTGAGGGACCCACGTCATGGCCAGCAAGGGCATTCTCGGGCGCAAGCTCGGCATGACACAGGTCTGGGACGCCGACAACCGGGTCGTGCCGGTGACGGTGATCCAGGCCGGCCCTTGTCGCGTCGTGCAGCTGAAGACGCCCGAGCGTGATGGCTACGCGGCAGTGCAGCTGGCGTTCGGGGACGTCAAGCCAGCTCGCCTCACCAAGCCCGCGCTCGGCCATCTGAAGACGGCCGATGCCGGCCCCGCCCGGCACCTTGCCGAGTTGCGGGTTGACGACCTCGAGGGGTTCGAGATCGGGCAGACGCTCGCGGCCGACGTGTTCGAGGCCGGCGAGCGCGTCGACGTCACCGGCATCAGCAAGGGCAAGGGCTTCACCGGCGTCATGAAGCGGCACAACTTCCACGGGCAGGGCGCGAGCCACGGCGACCACAAGAAGCACCGCGCTCCCGGCGCGATCGGTGCCTGCGCGACGCCCGCCCGCGTGTTCAAGGGCATGGGCATGCCCGGCCAGCACGGCGCCGGGCGCGTCACCACCCTCAATCTCGAGGTCGTGGAAGGCGACCCCGATCGCGGCCTGCTCCTCCTCAAGGGATCGGTACCGGGCCCGACCGGCAGCGTCGTCTTCGTACGCGACGCGGTGAAGAGCAACGCCGGTAGGAAACGAGTGGAGCAATGAAGGTCGACGTGACGACTGTCCACGGGGCCAAGACCGGCAGCGTCGACCTGCCCGACGCCATGTTCGCCATCACGCCCAACCGCTCCGTGCTCCATCAGGTCGTCAACGCGCAGCTCGCGGCCGCGCGGTCGGGCACACACAGCACCAAGAACCGCGCCGCGGTCAAGGGCGGCGGGGCCAAGCCGTGGCGGCAGAAGGGCACGGGCCGCGCCCGGCACGGCTCGATCCGGTCGCCGCAGTGGCGAGGCGGCGGCGTCGCGCACGGACCCGTCCCCCGCAACCATGCGCAGCGCACGCCGAAGAAGATGATCAAGCTCGCACTGCACTCGGCGTTGTCCGACCGCGCCGCCGACCGGCGCGTGATGGTCGTCGACGACTGGGGCATCGACGAGCCCAGCACCAAGCGGGCCGTCGAGATCCTCGAAGAGCTCGAGCTTCGCAAGAAGGGGGAGCGCGACCCGCGCGTCCTGCTCGTCCTCGACCGCGGCGAGGCCGCGACGTGGAAGTCGTTCCGCAACCTCGGACCTCGCGTGCGGATCGTGCTCCCCGACGAGCTCAACGCCTACGACGTGCTCGTCGCCGACTGGCTCGTGTTCAGCCAGCCGACGCTCGACGCCTTCCTGAAGCGAGGGGGCGAGCAATGACAACGCGCAACCCCCGCGACATCATCATCCGCCCAGTCGTATCGGAGAAGTCGTACGCCGCCTACGACGCCAACGTGTACACGTTCCTCGTCGCGCCCGACGCAAACAAGATCGAGATCAAGCAGGCGGTCGAATCGATCTTCGGTGTGAAGGTCACGAACGTCAACACGCTCAATCGCAGCGGCAAGCGTAAGCGCAACCGCCGCACCGGCGACTGGGGCCAGCGCGCCGCGCAGCGCCGGGCCATCGTGTCGTTGGCCGAGGGCGACACCATCGACATCTTCGGGAGCTGACGATGCCGATCCGCAAACGCAAGCCGACCAGCCCGGGCCGCCGGTTCCAGACCGTCTCCGACTTCTCCGAGATCACCAAGGAGCGGCCGGAGAAGTCGCTCGTCAAGCCGAAGAAGCGTTCCTCTGGCCGCAACGTGTACGGCCGCACGACCTCGCGTCATCGCGGCGGCGGCCACAAGCAGAAGTACCGCGTGGTCGACTTCCGGCGCGACAAGGACGGGGTTCCCGCCAAGGTTGCCGCCATCGAGTACGACCCGAACCGCAACGCGCGCATCGCGCTGTTGCACTACCGCGACGGCGAGAAGCGCTACATCCTCGCGCCCCTCGGCGCCGCCGTCGGCGACGTGCTCAACAGCGGGCAGGGATCGGAGATCCGACCCGGGAACGCGCTGCCGCTGCGCTACATCCCGGTCGGTACGACCGTGCACAACATCGAGCTCAAGCCGGGCGCGGGCGCGAAGCTCGCACGTGGCGCCGGTGCCGCCGTACAGCTGGTGGCCAAGGAAGGCAACTTCGCCACGCTGCGGCTCCCGTCAACCGAGATGCGCCGGGTCGCGATCGACTGTCGCGCCACCGTCGGGCAGGTCGGCAACGTCGAAGCAGGCCTCGTCGATCTCGGCAAGGCGGGGCGGAAGCGCTGGAAGGGGCGCCGGCCGCACACCCGTGGTGTCGCCATGAACCCCGTCGACCACCCGCTCGGCGGTGGTGAAGGCAAGAGCTCGGGCGGGCGGCACCCGGTCACGCCCTGGGGTAAGCCCGAGGGCCGCACGCGCCGCAAGGGCAAGCCGTCCGACAAGTTGATCATCCGCCGCCGGCGCCGTCGCCGCGGGGGCAGGAGGTAGACGATGCCGCGCAGCCTGAAGAAGGGCCCGTTCGTCGACGACCACCTGCGCGTCAAGGTCGAGGCGATGAACGCCTCGGGTGACCGGAAGGTCATCAAGACGTGGTCGCGCCGGTCGACGGTCACCCCAGAGATGGTCGGCCACACGATCGCCGTGCACGACGGCCGCAAGCACGTGCCGATCTACATCACCGAGGCGATGGTGGGCCACAAACTCGGCGAGTTCGCCCCGACCCGCACTTTCCGTGTCCATGCCGGCCAAGAGCGGTCGGCCCGGAGATAGCCGCCATGCCCGAGACCCGCGCCTCCATTCGCTATCTGCGCACCTCGCCCCCCAAGGTCCGGGAAGTGCTGGGGCTGATTCGCGGCCGCGAGATCGACGACGCGCGGGAACGGCTCCGGTTCTGCGAACGGGGCCCGGCCGGTGACGTGCTCAAGCTGCTCGACTCGGCGGTGGCGAACGCCGAGAGCAACCAGAACGTCCCGGGGGACGAGTTGTTCGTGTCGCGGGCATACGCGGACGAGGGGCCGACGTTGAAGCGTTGGCGTCCCCGAGCTCGCGGGCGCGGCACTCGGATCCGGAAGCGGACCTCGCACGTGACGATCGTCGTGGCGCGCTATTCGGACGACGAGCTCGAGCGTCGCCGGCGCCGGGAGGCGAGCGAGCCGCGCCGCCTGCGGCGTCCGACGCGGCGGCGCCGCATCCGCCGCCAAGCGGAAGAGGTCGAGGAGCTCGAAGGCGTCGAGGAGCACGACCACGAGCACGAGGACCTGGGGGAGGACGTCGCGGAAGGCGGCGCGCTCCCGGACGTTCCCGACGTGGACGACGTCGAAGAGGTCGAGCCCGAGCCGGCGAAGAAGACGCCGGCCAAGAAGAAGGCACCTGCAACCAAGAAGCCGACGAAGAAGGCGACGACCGCCAAGAAGCCGACCGCCAAGAAAGGCGGAGCTCCGACCAAGAGCACCAAGAAGACGACGAAGAAGAAGGAAAGCTGATGGGTCAGAAGGTCAACCCCTACGGGTTCCGGCTCGGCATCACCACCGACTGGAAGTCGCGCTGGTTCGCCGACAAGCAGGAGTACGAGGAGTCGCTGATCGAGGACTGGAAGATCCGCGACTACCTCCGTCGTGAGCTTCCGCACGCGGCGGTCAGCCGGGTCGAGATCGAGCGGACCCGTGATCGCCTCCGCGTCGACGTCTATACGGCGCGGCCCGGAATCGTGATCGGCCGCCGAGGCGCGGAAGCAGACCGGCTGCGCGCCGGCCTGCTGAAGATCACGGGCAACCCGAAGATCCACTTCAACATCCAGGAGATCAAGCAGCCCGAACTGGACGCGACGCTCATCGCCCAGGGGGTCGCCGACCAGCTCGCCGGCAGGGTCTCGTTCCGGCGCGCCATGAAGCGCGCTGTGCAGACGGCGACGAAGGCGGGTGGGCAGGGCATCCGCGTGCAGTGCGGCGGCCGGCTCGGCGGCGCCGAGATGAGTCGGAAGGAGTGGTACCGCGAAGGACGCGTGCCGCTCCACACGCTGCGTGCCGACATCGACTACGGCCAGGCCGAGGCGCGCACCACCTTCGGGCGCATCGGCGTGAAGGTCTGGATCTACAAGGGCGACATCCTGCCGTACAAGTCGGCGGCGGAGGACAAGATCGCCAAGGAAGCGGCGATGGCCGTCGGCGAGACCGCAGGGCAGGCGCCGAGCGGGCGCCGCGTCATCAGCGCCGGCGGCGGGCGACGCCGTCCCGCCGAGGAAGCCGTGCCCGTTGAGACCGCGCCCGACGAGGAGGCGCCGGCCGAAGAGGCCACGCCGCTGGTCAAGGAGGCGGATCCCGCGCTCGAGGCGCTGCTCGCCGAGGAAGAGGAGATCGAGCGCCGCACCCGGCGCGAGCACCACGAGACGCCGAAGTTCCACGGCGACGAGGAGTAGGGCGCGGCGACGGCGGCTTTGCCGACCATCGCCGCAAAGCCGGGGCTTGCGACGGCGACAAAGGAGAGAGCGAACGATGCTCATGCCGAAGAAGGTCCGCCATCGCAAGGCCCAACGCGGTCGCATGTCGGGGATCGCGAAGGGTGGCACGCGCGTGCACTTCGGCGACTACGGCATCCAGGCGCTGGAGCCCGGGTGGATCACCAACCGCCAGATCGAAGCGGCCCGTATCGCCATGACGCGTCAGATCAAGCGTGGCGGCAAGGTGTGGATCACCATCTTTCCTGACAAGCCGGTCACGCAGAAGCCGGCCGAGACCCGCATGGGCTCCGGGAAGGGCAACCCCGAGCACTGGGTCGCGGTCGTGAAGCCGGGCCGGGTGATGTTCGAGCTGTCGGGGGTCCCCGAGAACGTCGCGCGCGAGGCCATGCGCCTCGCGATGCACAAGCTGCCGATCAAGACGCGCTTCGTGCTGCGCACGGAGGAGGCATGAGGAGTCGAGAACGATGACCAGCGCGAAAGAGCTCGCCGAGCTCACCGACGTCGAGCTCGAGCACCGGCTGGGCGAGGCGAAGGAGGAGCTGTTCAACCTGCGGTTCCAGAACGCGACCGGACAGCTCGACAACACCGCGCGCCTCGGGCAGATCCGCAAGGACATCGCCCGCATCGAGACGCTGCTGCGCGCACGCGAGATCGCCGCCGCCGAGTCGATCACGGCGGAGCAGGGAGCCGAGAATGCCTGACGCAACCGAAGAGCGGCGCAACCAGCGCAAGGTGCGGGAAGGCACCGTCGTGTCGACCAAGATGGACAAGACCGTCGTGGTCGCCGTGACCGACCGCGTCCGCCATCGTCGCTACGGCAAGACCCTCGCCCGCACGACGCGGCTGTTCGCCCACGACGAGGCGAACGACGCGCGCGAGGGCGACCGCGTTCGTTTGCAGGAGACCCGCCCCCTGTCGCGCCGGAAGCACTGGCGGGTCGTGGAAGTCCTCGAGAGGGCGAAGTGATCCAGCAGGAGAGCCGGCTCAAGGTGGCGGACAACACGGGTGCCCGTGAGGTCCTGTGCATCAAGGTCCTCGGTGGCACCCGGCGGCGCTACGCGGGCATCGGAGACATCTTCGTCGCGACCGTCAAGGACGCCAACCCGGGCGCGCCGGTGAAGAAAGGCGAGGTCGTGAAGTGCGTCGTCGTGCGGACCAAGAAGGAGCGCCGCCGCCCCGACGGCAGCTACATCCGGTTCGACGAGAACGCCGCCGTGCTGATCAACGACCAGCTCCAGCCGCGCGGGACCCGCATCTTCGGGCCCGTCGGCCGGGAGCTGCGTGACCGCCGCTTCATGCGCATCGTCTCCCTGGCACCGGAGGTCCTCTGATGAAGACGAAAGCCACGAAGGACAGGATGAAGCTCCGCAAAGGCGACCGCGTTCGCGTCTTGAAGGGCAAGGACGTCGGGAAGGAAGGCGAGATCACGCGCGTCCTGACCGACTCGAACCGCGTGATCGTGGACGGCGTGAACGTGGCAAAGAAGCACCAACGCCAGACCCGGGCGACGATGCAGGCCGGGATCATCGACAAGGACATGCCCGTGGACGCCTCGAACGTCGCGATCCTGTGCGACAAGTGCGGCCCGACGCGCGTGGGGTACCGCATCGACGCCAACGGCAAAAAGACCCGGATCTGCAAGAAGTGTGAGGGCGACCTCTGATGGCCCAGGCAATCCGCGAGGCGCCGCGCCTCAAGCAGCGCTACGAGACCGAGGTGCGCCCCCAGCTCCAGCGCGAGCTCGGCTTGCGCAACACGATGGAGGTGCCGCGGCTCGAGAAGATCGTCATCAACTGCGGCGTCGGGTTGGCAACGCAACAGCCGTCGCTCCTCGACGGCGCGGTGGCCGACCTCACCGTGATCACGGGTCAGAAACCGCTGGTCACGAGGGCCAAGAAGTCGATCGCCGGGTTCAAGCTGCGGGCGGGGAACCCGATCGGCGCCAAGGTGACGCTGCGCGGCGCCCGGATGTGGGAGTTCTACGACCGGCTGGTGAGCCTGGCGATCCCCCGCATCCGCGACTTCCGCGGCATGGACCTGCACGCCTTCGACGGGCGCGGCAACTACACGTTCGGCGTCACGGAACAGCTGATCTTCCCGGAGATCGACTACGACAAGATCGACGCCGTCCGGGGCATGGACATCACGATCGTCACGACCGCGAGAAACGACGACGAGGGCCGCGCGCTGCTGGCCGCGCTCGGCTTTCCGTTCCGTCGCCAGAGCGAAAGCCAGGGGTGACCATTGGCGAAGAAAGCATTGATCCAGAAGCAGCAACGGAAGCCGAAGTTCAAGGTGCGGGCTTACACGCGTTGTCGCCGATGTGGCCGGGCGCGCGCTGTGTATCGCCGCTTTGGGCTGTGCCGCATCTGCCTGCGCGACATGGCGCACAACGGCGAGGTCCCGGGCGTCGGCAAGGCGTCCTGGTGAGGAGGTGAGCGGATGACGATGACCGATCCCATCGCCGACATGCTCACGCGCATCAGGAACGCCAACGTCGCGTTCCATGACGAGGTCGTGATGCCGTCCTCGAAGGTAAAAGTGGCGCTGGCCAAGATCCTCGAGCGTGAGGGCTACATCTCCGGGTCGAGCGTCGAGGACGACTCGGCGCGGCCGGGCCGGCGGCTGCACATCCAGATGAAGTACACCCCCGAACGGGAGCGCACGATCTCGGGGCTGAAGCGCGTGTCGAAGCCGGGACTGCGTGTCTACACACGCGCCGACAAGGTGCCGCGCGTGCTCGGCGGCATGGGCATCGCCATCCTGTCCACCAATCAGGGCCTGATGACCGACCGCGAGGCGCGCGAGCGCCACGTCGGCGGCGAGGTCCTCTGTCAGGTCTGGTAACGGAGGCCACGGTGTCGCGCGTCGGCAAGGAGCCGATCTCCATTCCCTCCGGGGTCGAGGTGAGCCTCGAAGGCCGTCGGGTCGTGGTGAAGGGCCCGAACGGCACGCTCGAGCACACCGCGCCCGCGACGATCACGGTCAAGCGGGAAGACGACCAGATCGTCGTCACGCGGCCTGACGACGAGCGCGAGAACCGGGCTCTGCACGGGCTCACGCGGTCGCTCGTCAACAACATGGTGATCGGCGTGTCACAGGGGTACACCCGGGAACTCGAGATCGTCGGGGTCGGCTACCGCGTCCAGGCCCGCGGGCCTTCGAAGCTGGAGCTCCAGGTGGGCTTCTCGCACCCGGTGCCGTTCGAGGCTCCCGAAGGCGTGACCTTCGAGGTGCCGCAGCCGACACGCATCGTCGTCAAGGGCGCCGACAAGCAGCTCGTCGGTCAGGTCGCCGCCGACCTCCGCAAGTGCCGCCCGCCCGAGCCGTACAAGGGCAAGGGCATCCGGTACGCCGACGAGTACGTGCACCGCAAGGCCGGGAAGTCCGCGAAATGACGAATAGCAAACGTGAAGGCCGCATCCGGCGCCACCGCCGGGTGCGCAAGAAGATCCGGGGCACGCCCGATCGACCGCGTCTAGCGGTGTTCCGTTCGACGCGCCACATGTACGCGCAGGTGATCGACGACGTGCACGGTCGTACGCTGGCGACGGCGTCGACAACCGAGGCCGACTTGCGCTCCGGGCGGGCGGGGACTGTCGAGGCCGCCAAAGCGGTCGGTCAGCTCGTGGGCGAGCGGGCCAAGGCCGTCGGGATCTCGACCGTCGTCTTCGACCGGGGCGGGTTCAAGTTCCACGGCCGGGTCGCAGGCTTGGCCGACGGCGCACGCGAAGCAGGACTGGAGCTCTGATGGCGGAAGGGCAATACGAAGAGCGAGTGATCGCGATCAACCGGGTCGCCAAGGTGGTGAAGGGCGGCCGGCGGTTCTCGTTCACCGCGCTCGTCGTCGTCGGCGACAGCAGCGGCAACGTCGGCCTCGGGTACGGGAAGGCCAAAGAGGTGCCGGCCGCCATCCAGAAGGGGATGGAAGAGGCGCGCAAGAACCTGTTCCCCGTCGCGCTGGCCGGGACCACGATCACCCACCAGGTCATCGGTGAGCACGACGCGGCGCGTGTGCTGCTCAAGCCAGCCGCGCCCGGTACCGGCGTGATCGCAGGCGGCGCGGCGCGAGCAATCCTCGAGGCGGCCGGCGTGCAGGACGTGCTGGCCAAGTCGCTCGGCTCGGCGAACGCGATCAACGTCTCCCGGGCAACGATCTCCGGGCTGCAGTCGCTGCGCCGGCCGGACGAGGTCGCCCAGCTGCGCGGGAAGTCGCCCGAAGAGGTGTCGTCGGCCGGGATGCTGCGCGCCTATCGGGAGCGCGCGCAGCCCAAGGTCGAACCGACGGAGGTCGCGTGATGGCCACACTGCGGATCACCCAGGTGCGGTCGGCGATCGGGGTCAAGCCCAAACAGCGTGGGACGCTGCGCGCCCTCGGCCTGCGCCGCATCAACGACACCGTCGAGCAACCCGACCGCCCCGAGATCCGCGGGATGCTCGGTACGGTCCCGCATCTGGTGAAAGTGGAAGAGGCATGACGATCAAGCCCCACGACCTCCATCCGCCGCCGGGCGCGCGCACGCGCCGCCGGCGGCCCGGCCGCGGCATCGCCGGGAAGGGCGGCAAGACAGCTGGCCGGGGTATGAAGGGACAGGGCGCACGCGACACCGTGAAGCCCGGCTTCGAGGGCGGGCAGACGCCGCTCACACGGCGCGTTCCGAAGGCCAAGGGCTTCAAGAACCCGTTCCGCGTCGAGTACGCGGTCGTGAACCTCGACACGCTCGACACGTTCGACGCCGGCACCGACGTCGACCCGGGTGTGCTGCGCTCGCGTGGCCTCGTCGCCAAACAGGGGCTCGTCAAGGTCCTCGGGCGCGGGCAGCTCACCAAGGCGCTCACCGTCCGCGCCCACGCGTTCTCGGACGCCGCGACACGCGCGATCGAGGCCGCGGGAGGGCGCACCGAGCGCCTTCCTCTTCCGTTCCGCCGCCGTCCCCCCGCCAAGGGGAACGCCCTGACCAACCGGTAAGCTCAGGCTTCACCGACGCCAGAGGAGGTCGCGCCCCCCCATGCTCTCCCGCCTGCGGAACATGTTCCGGGTGCCCGACCTGCGCAACAAGATCCTCTTCACGCTGGTCATCATCGGGGTCTACCGCCTCGGCGCCCACCTTCCGGTCCCGTACATCGACTTCAACGCGATCAAGGACCTCCAGAACCAGTCGCAGAACACCGGGGTTGTCGGGTTCCTGGACCTGTTCTCGGGCGGAGCGATCACGAACGTCGCGATCTTCTTCCTCGGGATCATGCCGTACATCACGGCGTCGATCATCATGCAGCTGCTCGGGGTCGTGATCCCAAAGCTCGAGGAGTGGCAGAACGAAGGCCAGGTCGGCCAGAAGAAGATCACCCAATGGACCCGTTATCTCACGGTCGCGCTCGCGCTCGTGCAGTCGACGGGGTTCGTGTTCGCGCTGCACCAGGGCAAGAGCGGCCTTCTCGGGTTCGCCGGATTCCAGGGCCGTGACCTCATTCCCGGCTTCAACGCTCCCAGGGCGGCGCTCATCGTGCTCACTTGGACCGCCGGCACCGCCCTGATCATGTGGCTGGGCGAGCTCATCACCCAGCGCGGCATCGGTAACGGCATGTCGATCCTGATCTTCGCGTCGGTCGTGTCGCGGCTCCCCGCCCAGGGTTCGGCGATCTACAGCGAGGGGAGCCAGTTCCAGTTCTTCACGATCCTTCTGATCGGCATCGCGATGATCGTCGGGATCGTGTTCGTCGAGTCGGGACAGCGCCGCATCCCGGTCCAATTCGCGAAACGCGTAGTTGGGCGAAGGATGTACGGCGGGCAGAGCACCTACATACCGCTGAAGGTCAACCAGTCGGGTGTGATCCCGGTGATCTTCGCCAGCTCGATCCTGTCGTTCCCGGCGCTGATTGCTACAGCCACGCCGTGGAAGGGGCTGCAGGAGTTCATCAACGACAACCTCATCCAGCGCCAGAGCTGGTTCTACATCGGTCTGTACACGCTTCTCATCATCTTCTTCGCGTACTTCTACACGGCGATCGCGTTCAACCCCGCGCAGCAGGCCGACATCATTCGCAAGCAGGGTGGGTTCATTCCCGGGATCCGGCCCGGCCCACCCACGGAGCGGTACCTGGCGAAGACACTGAACCGCATCACCCTGCCTGGCTCGTTGTTCCTCGCAGGCATCGCCATCGCGCCGTTGTTGGTGTTCGCGTTGTGGGACATTCGCCAATTTCCGTTCGGCGGTACCGCGCTGCTCATCACCGTTGGCGTCGCCCTCGAGACGATGAAACAGATCGACAGCCAGTTGATGATGCGCAACTACGAGGGCTTCCTCACCTAGTAGGGACGCGCCCATGAGTCGAGGTCCCCGCTTGATCCTCCTCGGCAAGCAGGGAGCCGGGAAGGGAACGCAGGCCGCTCGCCTTGCCGAGCGCTACGGCATCGCGCACATCGCCACGGGCGACCTCTTCCGAGCCGCGGCCGCGGCGGGGACGCCGGCCGGGCGCGAGGCCGAGGAGTACATGAACCGTGGCGACCTCGTGCCCGACGACCTCACGCTCAGGATCGTGGAGGAGCGCTTCGCCGAAGACGGGCTCATCGACCAGGGATTCGTCCTCGACGGCTTCCCGCGCACCCTGCCGCAAGCGGAGAAGCTCGAGGAGGTCCTCGACAGTCACCCGCTCGACCTCGTGATCAACATCGAAGTCCCCACCGAGATCGTGCTCGACCGGATCGCCGGACGCCGGGTGTGCGAAAACTGCGGGACGACCTACCACGTGAGCGCGCCACCGAAGGACGACTGGACGTGCGACGTGTGCGGTGGGCGGGTCGTGCAGCGAGAGGACGACACCGAGGAAGCCGTCATGCGCCGGCTCGAGCTCTACGAGAAGGAGACCGTCCCGATCATCGACTTTTACCGAAAGCTCGGAAAGCTCGTGGTGGTCGACGGAACAGGCGACAGCGACGACGTGTTCGCGCGACTGGTGGAACAGGTCGAACAGAGAGTGCAGCCGCAGCAGACATGATCACGCGCAAGTCCCGGGAGCAGATCGCGCTCATGCGCAAGGCGGGGAGAGTGGTCGCCGAGATGCACGAGGTGTGCATACGCGCCGCCAAACCCGGAGCGACCACGGCTGATATCGACGAGGCGGCCCGCGACGTGCTCGACCGCCGTGGAGCACGCTCGAATTTCCTGGGGTACGGGAACCCGCCCTTCCCAGGTGTCGTGTGCACATCACCCAACGAGGTCATCGTCCACGGGATCCCGAGCAAGAAGGTCGTGCTGCAGGAGGGCGACATCCTGTCCATCGACTGCGGGGCGATAATCGAAGGCTGGCACGCGGACGCCGCCGTCACCGTTCCCGTCGGTGAGATCGCCAAGGAGTCGCAGCGTCTTCTCGAGGTCACCCGCGCCTCGCTCGATGCCGCCATCGAGCACGTCACGGCGGCGAACCGCCTGGGCGACATCGGCGCCGCCGTCGAGAGTGTCGCCGAAGGCGCGGGGTTCTCCGTGGTGCGCGAATACGTCGGGCACGGGATCGGGACGGCGATGCACGAGGAGCCCCAGATCCCCAACTACGGGCCGCCGGGCCGGGGCCTCCGGCTCAAGGAGGGCATGGTCCTCGCAATCGAGCCGATGGTGAACGCCGGCGGGCGCGAGACCGAGCTCCTGGCCGACGGCTGGACGGTCGTGACCAAGGATCGGCGCCGATCGGCGCACTTCGAGCACACGATCGCGGTGTCTACGAACGGCCCGGAGGTGCTCACGCTGCCCTGATGATGGGGGCCTTTCCGTCCGGTCGACGGCGATTGCGCAGCTGATCCGGCGGATCCTCAACGGTTCTCAGGTTCGGGTACACTTACCAATCGCCCCAATGGTGCGCCTGGTTCGTTTGGCGCGCCTGACCCCCCGAGTCCCGTAGGCGGTGGAAGCCCTGGCCAAGCCCAAAGACGACACGATCCTGGTGGAAGGCACGGTGGTCGAGCCGTTGCCCAACGCCATGTTCCGCGTCGAGCTCGAGAACGGGCACAAGGTGCTGGCACACATCTCCGGGAAGATGCGGATGCACTACATCCGGATCCTCCCCGGCGATCGCGTGCAGGTGGAGCTGACCCCCTACGACCTCGGTCGGGGCCGCATCACGTATCGCTACAAGTAGCACGAGGCACGAGCAGGAACGCGTGAAGGTTCGTCCGTCAGTCAAGAGGATGTGCGAGAAGTGCAAGGTGATCCGCCGCCACGGCACCGTGCGGGTCATCTGCAGCAACCCGCGCCACAAGCAGAGGCAAGGCTAGGAGCGCAATGGCCCGCATCGCCGGCGTCGACATCCCCCGCGAGAAGCGGCTCGAGGTATCGCTGACCTACATCTTCGGCATCGGCCGTACGAACGCTCGCACGTGCGCGCTGGCGACAGACATCTCCCCGGACACGCGGGTCCGTGACCTCACCGACGAAGAGGTCGCCAAGCTCCGGACCTTCATCGACCAGAACTTCAAGGTCGAGGGTGATCTGCGCCGCGAGGTGTCGCAGAACATCAAGCGCAAGATCGAGATCGGGTCGTACGAGGGCATTCGCCACCGGCGTGGCCTCCCCGTGCACGGTCAGCGCACGCGCACGAACGCGCGCACCCGCAAGGGCCCCAAGAAGACCGTGGCCGGGAAGAAGCGAGCACGGAAGTAGGACGGGGAAGGAATGGCGAAGCCAGCAGCGGGAGGACGACGGCCCCGTCGGCGCGAGCGCAAGAACATCGCGTACGGCACGGCACACATCAAGTCGTCGTTCAACAACACGATCATCACGATCGCCGACCAGGAAGGGAACGTGATCGCGTGGGCGTCGGCCGGCAATGTTGGCTTCAAAGGCTCACGCAAATCGACGCCGTACGCCGCCCAGCAGGCCGCAGAGACGGCGGCGCGCCGCGCGATGGAGCACGGTGTCCGCAGGGTCGACGTGGTCGTGAAAGGCCCAGGGTCGGGTCGTGAGACGGCCATCCGTTCGATCCAGAACGTCGGCATCGAGGTCGCTGGCATCAAGGACGTGACGCCGATCCCGCACAACGGCTGCCGTCCGCCGAAGCGGAGGCGCGTCTGATGGCGCGCTACACCGGACCGGTCTGCAAGCTCTGCCGGCGCGAGCGCATGAAGCTGTTCCTCAAAGGACCGAAGTGCGACACGATGAAGTGCCCGGTCGAGCGCAAGCCGTACCCGCCGGGCCAGCACGGGCGCGGCCGCATCCGGGAGAGCGAGTATCTGCTCCAGCTGCGAGAGAAGCAGAAGGCCCGCCGGATCTACGGGCTCCTCGAACGTCAGTTCCGGAACGTGTACGAGGAAGCCAACCGGCGCGGCGGCATCACGGGCGAGACCCTGCTCCAGCTGCTCGAGTTGCGGCTCGACAACGTCGTGTACCGCGCCAACTTCGCCGCCAGCCGCAACCAGGCCCGCCAGTTCGTCAGACACGGCCACGTCACCGTGAACGGCGAGCGCGTGACGATTCCGTCGCACGAGCTCCGCAAGGACGACGTCGTCGAGATCCATCCGAGCTCACGCAAGATGATCGTTCTGCGACACAACCTCGACATCCTCGATCGGGCCGTGCCTGCATGGCTCGAGGTGAACAGCGCCGATTTCAAGGCCACTGTTCGGGACCTGCCTTTGCGCGAGCAGATCGACGTGCCTGTGCGTGAGCAGCTGATCGTCGAGCTCTACTCCAAGTGACCCCAGACCCCCACCCCGACCCGAAGAAGTGAGACTGCCATGCTGATCATCCAGCGACCCGAAGTCGAAGCCGCCGAGCCCGAGGGGAACGTCCAGTCGTTCACGATCTCGCCGCTCGAGCCCGGCTTCGGTCACACCCTCGGAAACTGCCTTCGCCGCACGCTGCTGTCGTCGATCCCGGGCGCGGCCGTGAGCCAGGTCCGGTTCGACGAGGCGCTGCACGAGTTCGACGTGATCCCAGGGGTGAAGGAGGACGTCACCGACCTCATCCTGAACCTCAAGGACCTCGTGCTCCGGTGCGAGTCGGAGGAGCCCGTCACCCTGCGGCTCGACAAGCGCGGGCCGGGCGACGTCACCGCCGGCGACATCCAGACGACCGCCGACGTCGAGGTCCTCAACCCCGAGCTGCACCTCGCGACCATCAACCAGCGGGGCCGGCTCGCGTTCGACCTGACCGTCGAGCAGGGGCGCGGCTACCTGTCGGCGGAGCGGAACAAGCGCACGTCGACGATCGGCGTGATCCCCGTCGACGCGATCTTCTCGCCCGTCCGCCGGGTCGCGTTCTCGGTCGAGCCGACGCGCGTCGAGCAGGCGACGAACTACGACAAGCTCACGCTCGAAGTCGAGACCGACGGATCGATCTCGCCCCGGGACGCGCTGGCGTCGGCAGGCGAGACGCTGCGCAACCTCGTCAGCCTCGTCGCCGACCTGTCGTCGCAGCCCAAGGGGCTCGAGCTGGGCGAGGTGTCGCCGATCACGGCGGCGTCGCCCGACCTCGAGCTGCCCATAGAAGAGCTCGACCTGTCGGAGCGTCCCCGCAACTGTCTGAAGCGGGCCCGCGTCGACACGATCGGCCAGCTCGTGCAGAAGTCGGAGGACGACCTCCTCGCGATCACCAACTTCGGCTCGAAGTCGCTCGAAGAGGTCCTCCAGAAGCTCGACGAGCGCGGGCTGTCGCTGCGGGTGAAGGAGTAGAGGAGTTCCACCATGCCGGCGCCGCGCAAGGGCCCGCGCCTCGGCTCGGGTCCCGCCCACGAGAAGCAGCTGCTGGCGAACCTCGCCGCGCATTTGTTCGAGGCGGGCGCGATCACGACGACCGTGGCCAAGGCGAAGGCGCTACGCCCGTACGCGGAGCGGCTGATCACGAAGGCGAAGAAGGGCGGGGTGCACCAGCACCGCATCGTCGTCGCCCGCATGCACGACAAGCAGGCCGCCCACAAGCTGTTCGACGAGATCGCGCCGCGGTACTCCGACCGCAACGGCGGCTACCTGCGCATCCTGAAGCTCGGCCCCCGCCCCGGCGACCGCGCCCCGATGGCACGAGTCGAGTTGGTCTGACGCGCGCTTTCGTTTTGGCGTCGCACAACCCGAATAATCCGGGTCCTGCGACGCCAAAATCCTGATGCGCGTCAAGCTCGTCGTGGCGTACGACGGCACCGGCTTTCACGGCTGGGCCGATCAGCCCACGGTGCGCACGGTCGAAGGGGTGCTCGCCCGCGCGCTCGAACGGATCCTGCGCCATCGGCCCGAGAACCTGAGGTGCACCGGTCGCACCGACGCCGGTGTGCATGCCTGGGGCCAGGTCGTGAGCTTCGACGTCGACCGCGAGGTCGTCGACCCGCAGCGGTTGCAGGCGGCGTTGAACGGCATCCTCGCTCCCGAGATCGTCGTGCGGGAGGCGCAGCTCGTCGACTCGGGCTTCGACGCCCGGCGGTCGGCGTGCTGGCGTGCCTATCGCTACGCCATCGTCAACCGCCCGGTACCCGATCCGTTTCTCGCCCGCTACGCGTGGTGGATCCCGACGCCCCTCGACCTTCGGTCGCTGCGGCTCGGCGCCGACCCGTTCGTCGGCGAGCACGACTTCGCCGCCTTCTGCCGCAAAGGCCCTGAAGGCTCGACGACCATCCGCCGGGTGTTCGAGTCCCGCTGGCACGAGGTCGGCGACGGTGTGTTGCAGTACGAGATCCGTGCCAACGCGTTCTGCTGGCAGATGGTGCGCGCGATCGTCGGCACACTCGTCGACGTCGGGACGGGGAAGAAGCGCCCGGGCGATCTCATGGCGATCCTGCGGGCGAAGGAACGCGCCAACGCCGGCCGCCTCGCGCCGCCCGAAGGTCTGTGCCTCTGGCAGGTGGGCTACTGAGCCGAAACTGCGCGGCGGTACGGTGGACGCATGGCCAGGCGCGGATCGACGGTCAATCCCGAGCTGGCCAAGTACCGCGAGATGTGGGAGGACGAGCTCGGCGGCGCCGCGCTCTACCGGGCGCTCGCCGAGCACGCCGACGAGCAGCGCCAGCCGATCTTTCTCGCCTTGGCCGAGGCCGAGGAGCGCCACGCCGCCCACTGGGCACGGCTGATGCGCGACGCGGGGGTGACCGACCTCAAGCCGCCGCGCCTGCCGTTCCGCATCCGGGTGCTGCGGCAGCTCGCCAAACGGTTCGGTACGGACACGGTGCTGCCGATCGTGCTGCGCGCCGAAGCGTCCGACGCCGACAAGTACCGCGGTGTCGCCGCCGCACCGGCGGCGATGGCGGCGCAGGAAGCGATGCACGGCAAGGTCGTCGCGGCCATGCGCGGCGGCAACACGGCCGGTGGGCGCATCGCGGCGTCCGAGGGTCGCCATCGTGCCGGCATCGGTGGCGCGCTGCGAGCCTCCGTATTCGGGGTGAACGACGGGCTGGTGTCGAACTTCTCCCTCGTCATGGGTGTCGCCGGCGGGACCCCGAACAAGTCGATCGTGCTGCTCGCCGGGATCGCCGGTCTCGTCGCCGGCGCGTTCTCGATGGCTTCCGGCGAGTGGGTCTCCGTGCGTTCGCAGCGCGAGCTCTACGAGAACGAGCTGCGGATCGAGGAGCAAGAGCTGTCCGCGTTTCCCGAAGAAGAGCGCGAGGAGCTCGAGCTGATCTACCAGGCAAAGGGGATCGACCCGGCGGAGGCCAAGGCGCTCGTCGCCAACATCATGTCGCGGCCCGACGTCGCGCTCGACACGCTGGCGCGTGAGGAGCTGGGACTCGACCCGCGCACGCTCGCCTCACCCTGGGTGGCGGCCGGCTCTTCGTTCGCGGCGTTCGCGGTGGGCGCGTTCATTCCTGTGGTGCCGTTCCTCTTCGGCGGTGGCGCCACCGCCGTCGTGACGTCCGCATTGCTGTCGGTCGTGACGCTGTTCGGTGTGGGCGCTGCGATCTCCGTGTTCACCGGCCGCCACGCCGGTCGCTCCGGTCTGCGCATGGCCGCGATCGGCGCCCTCGTCGCCACCGTGACCTTCCTGATCGGCAAGCTCGTCGGCGTCAGCGTGACCTGATCACTGCTCGCCCAGGTACAGGAAGCTGGAGCCCTCGTCCCGGAACTGGAGGCCGGCCTTCCGGAGCGGCACGTCCCAGTCGCCCCGGACCTCGGGATTGTTCTCCTCCATGCCGTGGTCGGCGACGAGCACGAACGCGGTGTCGTCGAACACGCCGGCCCGCTCGACCGCCGCCAGCACGTCACCCAGACGGGCGTCGCAGTCGCGGATCGCTGCCTCGGCGATCTCGGAGTGCGGACCGCCTTCGTGGAGCGCGGAATCCGTCAGCGTGAAGTTCACCCACATGAACCGCGGCTTCGGGTACTCGACCTCGCGGTAGTAACTGCTCCAGATGCCGGTGGCCTGCTCGACGCACATGTGGTCGACGATCGTCGACCACGAGTAGTCCTTCGACGGCCGCACGAAGCGCTCGGTCGTGTGCGGCAGCCCGTCGGGTGTCGTCGGGATCGGCGGGACGTCGCCGCGGCGGAAGAAGTCGAAGGTGGAGTAGTCGGCGCCGGGGTCGGCGGGCTCGTTGATCGAGGCCGTGAACGCGTCGGGCCAGGTGCGGTGCACGGCGTGATGGATCGACTCGACCCCGGGCGTGAGCGTCTCCATCGCCGTCGGCCACGTGGCCGACGAGTTGGTGATGATCTGCCGGCCGGTGCGGCGGTCGTACCAGGCGTTGTTGAGGATGCCGTGATGCCCGGGCAGCCGGCCCGTGAGGATCGACGTGTGATTGGCGAGCGTGACCGTCGGCAGCCCGGCCATGGCCCCGTGCGCGTACGAAGTGCCCATCTCGATGAGGCGGGCGACGTTCGGCGCTTCGCCCGCCGCCGCCATAGCGTGGAGCACATTGGGGTTGGTGCCGTCCCACAGGAAGCCGACCACGTGACGAGGACGTCCGCCGGTCAGGTCGAGCACATCGTGGCGGACCTCGCCGTCCTGACCGCGCACGTACCCACCGTCGTCATGGGGCGCGAGCCCGAGCAGCTCGGCGATCGTGGGCGCCACATCGACGAGCCGTCCTGCGCGCGGCACCACCCCGTCGGCGCGCACGCCCTTGCCCGCCACCACGAACGGTGCCCGAGCCTGCACGACATCGAGCGAGCCGTGCTCGCCCCGGTGACCGCCCTGGTCCTCCCAGTTGTGCGCGGCCGAGTGGATCACGCACAGGTCGGGCGCGGCCGGATGGTCGAACAGCTGCGCCACCTGGTCGAACGCGAACGGGTACGCGTTCTCGCGCCGCGTCGGGTACCGGTGCGCTCGCTCGACGTCCAAAGGCACGAACTTGTCGGTCGATTGGTCGGCGAGCGGGTTGACGCCCGCGACGGCGAGCGTCTGGAACCCGCCTGTTTCGGTGCGCCGGAACCGCACCGACCCGTCGTGCGAGCGGGCCTCGTACCCTCCGCCACGCGCCAGCAGCACCATGTCGACGATCGGGTCGAGGGCGGCGTCGAGCAGGATCTCGAGCGCGTGCTCGGCGTCGGCCTCCCGGTCGGGTGAGAGCTCGTGGACGGGGACCGCCGAGATGGGGGGAGCGGTCACGTCAGCAAAGCTAACCGGCGCGGTGAGCGGACAGTCCGACTCGCCCGAAAGGGGCCATCCGCCTGGCCGTCGAACACACGTTCGACTAGGGTCGGGCCGTGGCCCTGGCGGCACTTCCCCGGCGGGACGAGCGCTCCCGCGAGCTCCTCCACCTTGCCGCCGGGCGCGCCCAGCCCGTAGTGCTCGCCGGCGAGCGGGTCCTGGCCGTGTCCGGCCCGCTGGCCGGGCTGCTCCCGGGAGGCGCCATCCAGCGCGGCACGGTGGTCGCGGTCGACGGCGATCCCGGGGCAGGGGCCACGTCGGTCGCGTTCCAGCTGGCGGCGTCGGCGACCGCGGCGGGGGAATGGGCCGCCGCGGTCGAGCTCGACGCGAGCCTCGGGGGGCTCGCCGCCGGGGAGGCGGGCGTCGCGCTCGATCGGTTCGCCGTGGTCCGGCGGGTCTCCCCCGCCCGCTGGGCGGCCGTGGTCGCCGCGCTGCTCGACGGGATCAGCGTCGTGCTCGCCGAGGTCCCCGCGTTCGCCCGCGTCGGTGACGCCCGGCGCCTGCAGGCGCGGGCGCGCGATCGCGGCGCGGTGTTGGTGGCGATGGGGCCGTGGCCGGCCGAGGCCGCGCTCCGTTTGCGGGCCGCAGGCTCGGTGTGGCGCGGCCTCGGTCACGGCGCGGGCGCGCTCGCAGAACGCGACCAGCGGGTGTACGTCGACGGTCGCGGAGCAGCCGGGCGCGAGCAGGTCGCGCTCGTGCAGGCCGGCTGACGGGAGCGCGATGGCAGAGCGCACAGCCTGCTTGTGGTGTCCCGACTGGCCGGTCGTCGCGCTGCGCTCGCGTGATGCTGCGCTGCGCGACGTGCCCGTGGCTGTCGTCGAGCGCGCCGAGCGCGGGCTCGTCGTGGTCGCGGCGTCGGCAGAAGCGCGCGCCGAAGGGGTGACACTCGATTTGCGACGGCGCGAGGCCGAGGTGCGCTGCCCCGGATTGACCGTCGCCGAGGCCGATCCGCAGGTGGAGGCGCGCACGTTCGAACGAGTCGCGCGTGCGGTCGAGACGTTCACGCCCCGCTTCGTGCTCGAGGATCCGGGCCGGCTCACGTTCCCGACGCGGGGCCCGTCGCGCTACTTCGGCGGCGACGCCACCATGACCATGCGTGTCCTCGGCGCCGTGCGCGACATCGGCATCACCGACGCGCGTGTCGGCGTTGCGGACGGCGGGTTCGCGGCCATGCTGGCGGCGCGTGCCGCCGAGGCCGGCGCTGCATACGTCGTCCCGCCGGGGAAGTCGTCGTCGTTTCTCGCCCCGTGGCCGGTCGCGGTGCTCGACGACTGCATCGATCACGACGGCTCCGGACTGGCCGACCTGCTCGTCCGGCTCGGCCTGCGCACGCTGGGCGCATTCGCAGCGCTGCCCGATGGCGCCGTGCTCGGTCGCTTCGGATCGGCTGGCGCAGGTGCCCATCGACTCGCCCGCGGCCGCGACGAGCACAGCGCGTCCCCGATGCCACCGCCGCCCGAGCTCATCGAGACCGCCGAGCTCGACCCGCCCGTCGCCCGCGTCGAGACGGCCGCGTTCGCGGCCAAGGGTCTGGCCGAGCAGCTCATGGCGCGACTCGATGCGCTCGGCCTCGCCTGCACCAGGGTGATGATCGAAGCCGAGACCGAGCACGGCGAGCGGCTCGCACGCTGCTGGCGTCACGAGGGTGCGCTCACTCCCGCTGCGCTGGCGGCGCGCGTCCGCTGGCAGCTCGAGGGCTGGCTCACGGGCGACGTCGGTCGGGAGGACGACCGCGACACGCCCGACGAGTTCGCAACCGGCGGGCTCGTGCTGCTGCGCCTCGTGCCCGACGAGGTGCTCCCCGCCACCGGCCGCCAGCTCGGGTTCTGGGGCGGCGACGCCGCCGCCAACGACCGCGCCGGGCGCGTCCTCGCCAGCGTGCAGGGGATGCTCGGCCATCCCGCCGTGGTCACCGCCGTACCCCAAGGCGGGCGCACGCCTCGCGAACGGGTGCGGTGGGTGCCGTGGGGCGACCCACGCGAACCGGCCTGGCCCCTCGAGGCGGTCGCGGCGCCGGGCGCGAACGTCCGCGAGGTCCCCCCGTGGCCGGGCGCGATCCCGCCACCCACGCCGGCGCGCGTCTTCGAGCCGCCGCCGGCGGCGGAGCTGCTCGACCCCACCGGCGAGATGGTCGCCGTGTCGGGGCGCGGCGATGCCTCGGCGCCGCCGGCGCGCGTGCACAGCGCGGCTCTGCCCGGCAACGGCGGCGAAGTCGTCGCGTGGGCCGGGCCGTGGGCGCACGACGCTCGATGGTGGGATCGGCGAGCCCGAGCCCGCCGTGCGTACTGGCAGGTGCTGGTGGCGGCGCCCGACGGCGAGACCGTCGCCTGCCTCATCGCGGTGACCGGCGGACGCGCCGTGCTCGAGGCGATCTACGACTAACTCGCCCGACAGCTCTGACAGCTCAGATCGGCCGCACGAGCTCGACCGTGTGCCCGGCCGGGTCCCGCAGCGCGGCGACCCTCCATCCCCACGGCTTGTCCGTGGGCGGCTCGTCGAACGGGATGTTCGCGGCGCGGAGGCGCTCGTACTCCGCGTCGACGTCGTCGACCTCGAAGTGGAGCTGCACGTGCTCGGCGCGCCCGATCGGCCGCCCCACATGGAACGCCACGCACGGCCGCCCCGTCTGATCGGCGAGCTGCACGAAGCGCTCTGTCTCCGACGACACACTCAGGCCGAGATTGCCGATGTACCAGTCGCGCAGCGAATGGGGATCTTCAACGAACACCGTGACGAGAGAGAACCGCACGGCACAGATGCTAAGTCGCCCGTCTTCGCCTGTCGCCCCGGCCTAACGAACCTCGAAGATCTCGTATGTCAGCGTCGGGCCGTCGAGTTTCCCCTTGGCGACGGCCTGGATGCGATTGAGCCAGGCATATCGCTCGTCGCCCGTCTCGAAGAGGGGCGCGGCATAGACGGGTGACTCGCCCGGCGGCTTCGACAGATCGATGCGGCCCCGGTAGTGCGTGAACACGAGCGCACCGTCATGTGTCTCGAACGTCGTGCGCACGTCGAGCGTGCATGTCATGTCGGGCCCGATCGTCGCCCAGTCGGCCGCGGCAGTGCCTTTCAGTGTCGCCGACAAACGCTCGCCTTCCAGCTTTGCCGCCTCCACTTCGACGATCGTCCGCATGCCGCTCGGAGTGTTCGGCAGCATCATCGGGTCCTTCAACGTGATCGTCGCGGTGCACAGCGGCACGAGCTCGATGCTCACCTTGCCTCCTCGCTTCCCGTTCCTCGCTCAGCGGAGGATCTCGATCAGCAGGACCCAGGCGTTGGCCACTGCTCCCGTGTACGCGGCGACGATCGCCGCCGGCCACCAGTAGAGCCCACCCCCCGAAGTTGCAGCCAACGTGATCCCGGCGATGACCACGAGTACCGACGAGCCGATCCCGAAGACCCGCCGGAGAACGATCGTCACCCGCGGCGCGCCGCCGTGGCCGTCGTCCGAGGCCGCTGTGGCCTCGCCCGCACCCCGCTGCAGGAGGTAGACGGCGGTAAAGATCCCGAATCCGAGGACGATGAGCTCGGCGCTCAGCGCGCCGCGTGCTTGCCCCGGGATCAGGACCGCCGTCGACGTGGCGAGCACGCTCGCGAGCAGGATCACCGCCTCGGCGGCCCGGTTCACCAGCAGCCTCGACGCAACCACGTCACGCAAGTTGATCGTGAGCCCGACGAACACGAGACCGAGCAGCGCCGCAGACGCGCCGACGTGCGCGGTCGCGAACTCCGACCAGTTCCCGCTCGTGTACGCCAACTTCATCCCTCCCGAGTGACGACATCGAGCGCCACGAGCAGCGACTCCCGGCGCCAGCGCTCGAGGCTCCCGCTGTAACGCGGCTGGTACTTCTCGAACACCAGCCGCCGCCCACGCTCCGACTCCGTGACGTCATCGACCACGCGCGCCCTCGCCTCGTGGCTCGTGTCGCGCAGCCGCACCGTCACCGCCGGATCGACGCGCAGATTGCGTACCCAATCCGAGCGGTCGCGCCCGCCGGACAACAGGTAGAGCGTGGACCCGTCTTGCGCGAACCAGATCTCGATCTCGTGCGGCCGGCCGGTGCGACGCCCCTGAGTGGTGAGATAGCAGAAGTCGTCATCGGCGGCGGCGGTCAGGTCGGCGGTGGCGTCGGCCATGGCCGTGCGAGTCTCGCACCCGGCGCCGCGCGAAGCTTGGTGTCGTGGCGTCGATCGACTACGTGCGGGAGCTCGCCCGCCGCGATCACGGGCTCGCCGTGGTCGTGACTCAACGGTCGGAGGGCTCACCGCAGACATCGATCGCCAATGCGGGCGTCCTTCCGCACCCGGTGACGGGCGACGCCTTGGTGGGTCTCGTCGTGCGGGGCGACACGCAAAAGCACGCGAACCTCCGGCGCCGGTCTCGGGCGACCGTCGTGTTCCGGGCCGGGTGGGAGTGGGTTGCGGTCGAGGGTCCGGTCGACCTCGCCGGCCCCGACGATCCCCTCCCCGGGCTCGACGCCGATCGCATTGCGCGCCTGCTGCGCGATGTCTTCAGCGCGGCCGGCGGCACGCACGAGAACTGGGACGAGTACGACCGCGTGATGGCGAACGAGCGCCGGCTCGCCGTGCTCGTTCATCCCGAGCGCGTGTACTCCAACCCCGGGACGTGATCGCTCGCGCCGACGCGGGTGTCGCGATCCGGGACCGGCGTATCGGACGGACCGGTGACAGCGCCGACCCAGAGCCACAGCGCCAGGGCTACCAGCAGCACGGCGTACACGACGAGCAGGAGCAACGGCGACACCGAGGGTGACCACGCGGGATCCCGCCAGATCAACAGGGTGCCGTTGTGGCCGACGGTGTAGCGCCGCAGGTTCTGTGCGAACGCGCCGAACTGGGCCACCACGAACGTGATCCCGAAGATCGCGCCGAGCACGACCGCGAACCGTCCGCGTCGCAGGATTCGCTGGTGCTGCTCACTGAGCACGAAGCCACAGAGGATCGGAAGCCCGACCGCAAAGGGCAGGAGCCGCGGCCCCTAGCCCGAACCGGGCTGGACAGATCGAACGTGTGTTCGATATGGTGATCGGCCCGGGACGGTAGCGTCCCGGGTCAGCGGAGTAGGGGCCGCCGTGAGCGATGGTGATCGCGGCTACGCCGAGCTGCACTGCCACACGAACTTCTCGTTCCTCGACGGGGCCAGCCACCCCGAGGAGCTGGCCGACGAGGCCGCCCGCCTGGGCCTCGCCGCCCTGGCCGTCACCGACCACGACGGCCTCTACGGCGTGGTGCGCTTCGCCCTCGCCGCCCGCGCCCACGGACTCCCCACCGTCTTCGGCGCCGAGCTGACGCTCGACGCTCCTCGCACGCCGCCGAACGGGTACGCCGACCCGCCCGGCGAACACCTCGTCGTGCTCGCCGAGGGTCCCGTCGGGTACGCCCGCCTGGCCCGGGCCGTGAGCGCGGCCCAGCTGGCGGGGGAGAAGGGCGCGCCCCGACTGGACCTCGGCGCCCTCGCCGAAGCAGCCCGCGCCCCCGTGCACCTCACCGGCTCCCGCCCGAGCGCAGCGAACGACGCGTGGGTCGTGCTCACCGGGTGCCGCAAGGGCGCGGTCCCGCGCGCGCTGCTCGACGACGGTCCCGCCGCGGCGCGGCGTGCCCTCGACCGGCTCGTCGCCGCCTTCGGGCGCGAGCGCGTGCTGGTGGAGCTGTGGGACCACGGTGACCCGCTCGACCGGCATCGCAACGACGCGCTCGCCGAGGTGGCGGCGTCGGCGTCCGTCGAGGTGGTCGCCACCAACAACGTGCACTACGCCACTCCCGGTCAGCGGCCGCTCGCCACCGCGCTCGCCGCCATTCGTGCCCGCCGTTCGCTCGACGAGATCGACGGCTGGCTGCCGGCGGCGCCGTTCGCGCATCTGCGCAGCGCGACCGAGCAACGGCGCCGGTTCGCGCGCTGGCCGGGCGCGGTCGAGCGCACGCTCGAGATCGCGGCGACGTGCGCGTTCGACCTCCGCCTCGCCGCGCCCGAACTGCCCGACCACGACGTGCCGCCGGGTCACACCGAGATGACCTGGCTGCGCGAGCTCACCGCGCGCGGCGCCGCCGTCCGCTATCCGCCGAGCCACGAGCAGCACGAGCAGGCGATGCGCCAGATCGCCTACGAGCTCGACGTGATCCAGGAACTCGGGTTCCCCGGCTACTTCCTAATGCTCGTCGACATCGTCGAGTTCTGCGATCGCAACGACATCTACTGCCAGGGTCGAGGCAGCGCCGCCAACAGCGCGGTCTGCTACGCGCTCGGCGTCACCAAGGCCGACGCCGTCGCGCTCGGCCTGCTGTTCGAGCGGTTCCTCTCCCCCGAGCGCGACGGTCCACCAGACATCGACCTCGACATCGAGCACCAACGTCGCGAAGAGGCGATCCAGTACGTCTACGACAAGTACGGACGCGACCGTGCCGCACAGGTCGCCAACGTGATCACGTACCGGCCCAAGAGCGCGCTGCGCGAGATGGCGAAGGCCGCCGGCCTCTCACCGGGTCACGCCGACGGGCTCACGAAGTGGATCGACCGGTGGGGGAGGGACGTCGGCGCGTTCGAGAGCGTGAAGGCCGAGGGGCCGCCGGTGCCCGCGCTCGTCCTCGACCTCGCCGGCCAGGTGCTCGACTTCCCCCGCCACCTCGGCATCCACTCCGGCGGCATGGTCATGGCCGACCGCCCGCTGGTGGAGTTCTGCCCGATCGAGTGGGCCCGCATGGGGGACCGGTCGGTGCTCCAGTGGGACAAGGACGACTGCGCCGCGGCCGGTCTGGTGAAGTTCGACCTGCTCGGCCTGGGGATGCTCACGATGCTGCACCTCGCCGTCGACCTGGTGCGCGAGCACGATGGCACCGAGATCGACCTCGCCACCATCCCCCAGGAGCCCGAGGTCTACGACCTGTTGTGCGCGGCCGACACCGTCGGCGTGTTCCAGGTCGAGAGCCGGGCCCAGATGGCCACGCTGCCCCGCCTACGGCCACGCACGTTCTACGACCTCGTCATCGAGGTCGCGCTCATCCGCCCGGGCCCGATCCAGGGCGGCTCGGTGCACCCCTACCTGCGGCGCCGCAACGGCCAGGAGCCGGTGACGTACCCGCACCCGATGCTCGAGAGCTGCCTCGAGAAGACCATGGGCGTGCCGCTGTTCCAGGAGCAGCTCATGCAGATGGCGATCGACATCGCGGGCTTCACGCCCGCCGAATCCGACCAGCTGCGCCAGGCCATGGGGTCGAAACGCTCTCACGCCCGCATGGCTGCCATGCGCGAGCGGCTGATCTCCGGCATGGCCGAGCGCGGCATCACCGGCGCGACCGCCGAGGAGCTCGCGACCAAGTTCGAGGCGTTCGCCGACTTCGGGTTTCCCGAGAGCCACTCGGTGAGCTTCGCCTACCTAGTGTACTCGAGTTCGTGGATCAAGCTGCATTATCCGGCCGAGTTCGCGTGCGCGCTTCTCAACGCGCAGCCCATGGGCTTCTACTCGCCGCACACGATTGTGCGCGACGCCATCCGTCACGGCGTCGAGGTGCTCGCCCCCGACGTGACCGCGTCGCGCAAGGACTGCACCCTCGAGCCACGTACCGCCGCGGCAGGTCCGGTCGGCCACCCGAGCCGCGGCTGGCACGCCGACCCGTCG
>DASPXI010000081.1:0-9818 GCA_035637335.1 Acidimicrobiia bacterium | reverse complement strand
GCGTCGTCCCGTGCACGAGACGCGAGACGGCACCAGCATCGACGCCGGCGCGGTCGAGCACGTGACGGATCCCCTCGACGACCCCGCGGCGCGGATCGTCCGGAGTCGTGAGGACCTTTCCGATGGTGACACCGCCCGCGCTGTCGGCCAGGACAACGTCGGTGAACGTACCGCCGACGTCGACACCGACGAAGTGGGCGTGTGGCTCGGTCACGGGCGGTGCTCGGCGATCCGCTCGTCACGGAGACGATCGGTGGCGGGTTGATCGATCGAGGTCCCCGAGCCGTCGAGCACGACCGCGTAGTCGCGTGTCGCGCCCTCCGCCGAGACCTGGCCCGCCAGCACGTCGGCGAGGACCCGCTCCGGGTCGCGGCGCTCGGGTGGGCCCAGGCCACCCCCGCCCGAGGTGCGCAGCACGAAACGCTCCCCGCCTGCGATCTCGACGTTGGCCGCCTTGGCCGGCAGCACGTCGGTCGTCCCGTCGTGCCGCTCGACGACGAAGGTGCCTGCCCGGCCGGGACGGCCGCCGCGGGCGCCCGGTGGTGGCAGGTCCATGCGGGCGCCCCGCACGGTCACGACGGCCGGAGTGAGCAGCTCGATCACCGTCTCGACGCCGAGCCCGCCCCGCCACGTCCCGGCTCCCCCGGAGTCGAGCCACAGGCGCGACGACCGTACGACCAGCGGGTACTGGGCCTCCAGCGGCTCGATCTGGGGGAGCACCGACCGGCCCCCGAGGAAGAACGCACCGGTGGCGTCGGGACCGTCGGAACCGGCCCGGGCGCCCAGGCCGCCGAACTCGTAGAAGAGGTTCAGCCATGGCGTGCCTCCCGCATCGACGCCGCTGAGCGAGAAGACGTGGATCAGCGCGCTCGCGCCGACGGCATGGTCGGGGCGCGCCTCCGCGAGAGCCTGCAGGATCGCCTCGACCGCCGCGGCCACGGTCATGACCCTCCCACCGCAGGCGGCCGGCGGGTCCGGATTCACGAGCGTGCCGCCGGGTAGGCGCGTATGCAGCGCGCGAAAGCAGCCCTCGTTCATCGGGATCGTCGGGTCGGCGAAGCACCGCACCGCGTACACCACGCCCGACAGGGTCTGCGAGAACGACGAGTTGATGGTCCCTCGCGCCTGGGGAGACGTGCCACCGAAGTCCACGTCGATCCTGCCGTCCTGCGCGGTCACGGCGACCATGACCTTGAACGCGCGATCCGGGTCGACACCGTCACCGTCGATCTCGAACGCGCCGCGGTACGTGCCCGCAGGGAGCCGGCGCAGATCCTCGCGCATGCGCCGTTCCGTATCGTCAATCGAATCTCGGACGAAACGCTCGACCGTGGTTGTGCCAAAGCGTCCGAGCAGCTCCTCCACCCGCTGTGCGATGACGTTCACGCCCGCGATGAGGGCTCGGACGTCGCCGATCACTTTGTCGGGCGCCCGGCTATTGCGGGCGATGATGCCCAGGACATCGTCCACCGGCTCGCCCTTCCGATACAGGTGGACAGGCGGCAGCAACAGCCCCTCGGCGAACGTGTCAGTGGCCAGGGCCGCGAGCCCTGCCACCGCGTTGCCGCCGAGGTCGGCGACGTGGATGAGGGTGCCGGCGAAGAACACGACCCGGCCCTCACCGAAGATGGGTCGAAACACCAGGATGTCGTTGGCGTGTATGCCGCCGCGGTACGGATCGTTCAGGGCGAAGACGTCGCCCGGCTGGATCGAATCGAGCGGGTCGTCTTCGAGGAGTGACGGCAGCGAGCTGCGGAGGCTCGCCCCGTGCATGAGGCTCGTCGCCGTGGACTGGGCGACGAGTTGGCCGCCAGCGTCGAGGATTGCCGCGCACGCGTCGGCACCCTCCTGGATGAAGGTGCTGTGCGACGAGCGCACGACGACCACGCTCGCCTCCTCGGCTGCCACCAGCAGGCCGGTGCGGATGATCTCGCCCGTGATGGCGTCGTCGACGGCCGTCGCGTTCGGCATGCCTGTGCCTGCTCCTGCGCGCTGGGCCCGGTGCTGCCGGGGACGGCAGCCTCCCGGCCGAGGGAACCTGCCGGCGATCTTCCCGCCCGATTCGCACCCAACCTAGCGCACGCTTGGTTGCGTCTGCTTGACTGGAGCCGTGCGGGAACCAAGGACGGTCACGGGCGCGACGCGCCCAACGAAGGGCAGCTAGGGCTAGTACTGGTCGGGCGCGGGAGGCGTCCGCGCGACACAGGGGGGAGACTCGTGAGACTTCGAAGGTCCTTGTGCACGCTGCTCGCCGTAGGAGTCGCAGCCTCCGTCATTGCTGCGACTGGGAGCTCGACCGCGGCGGCTGGCAAGACCCCGACGGTGAAGATCATCCTGCTCGCCGAGACCACGGGCGAGAGCTCGGCCGCGGTCCCCTACTACGCCAATGGCGCGGAAATGGCGAAGGACGAACTGGGCGGTCGGGTCGAGTACACGCGCATCCCCGCGCCGCTCGCGCCTGCGGGGGCGGAGAACGCGTTCCAGCAAGCGCGTGACCAGAATCCCAACGCGATCATCGGCTTCCCGGCCAGCTCGCAGGGCATCGCGGTATCGGCGAGCATCAAGAGCGCTGGCATCCCGTTCTTCTCTCTGTCCTCGGGTGAGCAGTTGGTGAAAAACGGCCCCAACGGCGCCAAGAATCTCTTCCTGATCCGTCCGATCGACACGGTGGTCGCGACCGCCCAGGCCCAGTATGTCGTGGACACCCAAAAGAAGAAGAAGATCGGGCTCGAGTGCGTCGACAACGCGACCGGAGTCAACGGCTGCAACGCGGCGAGGAAGGTGATCCAGGGGAAGCAGGGCGTCAGCATCGTCGCCGAGCGCACGAACTCCACGACGGCAACCGACCTCACCGAGCAGGCGACGGCGATGAAGGGTGCCGACGCCATCCTCGACTACAACTTCCCGAACCCGCTCGGCGTCATGTCGAACCAGCTCGTCGACAACGGGATCAACGTGCCCCACGTTGACGGCGCGAGCGCGGGGATCATCGCCGCCGGTGGCGTCGTGAAGGACAAGGCGGCGTCGAACCTCAAGGGCACCGACGACTGTGTCCCGACCATCGACAAGCGATCAAAAGTCAAGAAATGGGTCTCGGACTACCAGTCGAAGTTCGGAGCCCCTCCGATCTACTCGGCGGCGCAGACGTACGACATGGTGAAGTTGATCGCGGCCGCGGCGAAGAAGGCCGGCTCGACCAGCCCGGCCAAGTTGATCGCGGCGATCGCTTCGATCTCGTACGACGGCATCTGCGCGAAGTACAAGGCCGATGACCTCAACGTGCTTCAACACGTTGCCAACATCGTGAAGTTCAACGCCCAGGGCAAGGAAAGCATCGCCAAGCCTCTGAGTTTTGCTCCCGGAGCGCTTCCGGGAGTCGTGCCTGAAACCACGACGACGACGGCTGCGACCGCACCGCCATCGTCGACGTAACGGAGCGGCTCCGAGTGCGCCAAGCTCTCGCGAGCAGAGCGGCATGAGCAACTTCGTCGCGCTGCTCGCGAGCGGCCTGGCCGTGGGCGCGATCGCGGCGCTCGCGGCAGTCGGCTTCCTGCTCATCTACAAGGCCACGGGGGTGGTGAACTTCGCTCAGGGAGAGCTCATCACCCTTGGCGCCTATATCGCGATCTGGCTCACCCAAAAAGATGGGGCGTTCGGCCTGGGAGCGCTCGGGCTCGTGCCCGGCTACGTCGTCACCATCCTGATCATGTTCGTGATCGGCATGGGTCTCGAGCGGGTCGCGTACGCACCGCTTCGCGGCCGTTCGATCCATGTGATCGTCATCACGACGCTGGGCGCGGCGGTCGTGCTGCGGGCGTTCATCGGGCTGTGGCAGGGCACTACACCCCAGTACCTCGACAGCCCTGTTCGTGGCGACGTGTTGAAGATCGCGGGCGCGAACATCAGCTACCAGCGGGTTCTGATCGTCGTCGTGAGTGCAATCGTCGTCATCTCCACGATCCTGTTGTTCCAGTTCACGCAGTTCGGGCGCCAGCTCCGGGCGACCGCCGCCGACCGCGACACGGCGAAGCTCTGCGGTGTCCCCGTCAACTGGCTGTCGATGCTGGCGTTCGGTCTTTCGGCTGCGCTCGCCGGGCTCGCCGGTATCCTGCTCGCCCCGCTCGGGAGCGTGGACCTCACGCTCGGATTCAACTTCATGATCCTCGGCTTCGCAGCCGCAGTGCTCGGGGGTTTCGGCAGCATCGGCGGTGTCGTGGTCGGAGGCGTCGCGATCGGACTCGTGCAGCACCTCTTCGGTGGGTACGTGCTGCGGGATTACAACGCGATCTTCCCGTTCGTCTTGATGATCCTGGTCATTGCCCTCCGCCCGCAGGGCGTGTTCGCCCGCGCAGCCGTTCGGCGCTTGTGAGGGGAGTGCCGTGAGCCTGCCCCGATGAGCACGCCGTGGACGACGCTCGAGAAGCCTCGCGCCGCGCTGCCGGCAGAGGTGTCTCCGGACAGCTCCCGCGGCGAGCGTCCACGCCCGCCTGTCATGCGGGGCCAGCCGTATCTCTGGCTGGCGCTGTTCCTGCTCGGTGTCGCGCTCTTTCGTCAGTTCGGCGTGTCGGGGTTCGGCGACGCCGACTTGATCAATACGTGGCTCTACTTCTCCGTCATCGTCGTCGGCTTTTATCTCGTCTTCGGCGTGTCGGGGCAATTCGCCTTCTCCCAGGCTGTGTTCGCCGCCATCGGGGCATACACGTCGGCTTGGGCGACACGGGTCGCGCTCTTCGGCGTCGACTCGTTCTGGATGGGCGTGGTCGTGGGGATCGTCATCACCGCCGTGATCGCCGCGGCATTCGGGTTTCTGATGCGCCGCGCCTCGCACTTCTACTTCGCGATCGGGACGCTCGGTCTCAGCGAGATCGTCCTCGAGGTCCTGCGGAAGTGGACCGACTTCTCCGGGGCGAGCGGCGACACCACGGTCGGCATACGACACATCTCGCTGTTCGGGTACCCGCTCGACAACCCGTACCGGATCTTCTGGGTGTGGCTCGGCGCGTTGGCCCTGATGCTGCTGCTCACGATCTTCCTCGCTCGCTCGCCGGTTCTGCGGGAGGCGATCGCGACGCGCGACCAGGACGTCGTCGCCGCGACTCTCGGCGTGGCGATCCTCCGCTCGCGCATCACGATGTTCGTGTTGGGATCGACGATCGCCGGCGTCGGCGGAGCCATCTTTGCGCACACCAAGGGTTTCGCTACGGCAGATTCTTTCGGCATCGACCTCGGGCTGGGCATCTTCGTCATGCTCATTCTCGGTGGCCTCGATTCGCGCTGGGGGCCGATCGTGGGCGCCGCGTTCTACGTCTTCGTGCCGCAGTGGCTCCAGGGTGGCGTGCTCGGCATCCCGGGCATCGATTTCACGGTGAACGTGTTCGGCCAAGAGCACCGGCTGGGGGACTTCCGCGACATCTTCTTCGGCTCGCTGCTCGTGATCGCGATGATCGCGTTCCCCGAGGGCCTGGTCGGGATCGGCCGTCGCGTACGATCGCTCCTGCTCGGACGCGCGCACCCCGCGCAGCGTACGTGGCTCAGCGATCTTTTCGGGCTCACGCCGAAGAAGCAGCCGGCGGCGGACGAGGGGGCTCGCGTTCGCGAAGCCACCGTGGCATCGCCGCCGCCCGTCGGGGCGGGAGCCATCGACGGCGCAACGAGGGCACCCTCGGGCACCCCGGTGCTCGAGGCCCACGACATCAAGGTGCAGTTCGGAGGCGTGCGCGCCGTCGATGGCGTCAGCCTGTCGGTGCTCGAAAACGAGATCCTCGGTCTCGTCGGGCCGAACGGCAGCGGCAAGACCACGTTCCTCAACGCGCTGACCGGCGTGGTTCCGGCATCAGGGTCGCTACGCGTGCGCGGGAGCCGGGTGCGCCTCGCACGGGCGGGCCGGGTTCGGGCGTTGGCGGTCGTGCGCACCTATCAGACTCCGCAGACCTACGACCACCTCGCCTGCATCGAGGACGTGCTGCTGTCGACTGCCGACCGTTCCCTCACCGGAATCACTCCCGCGTGCCTCGGGCGACTGGCGGTCGTGCGCCGTGATCGCGCGCGGTGGGAGGCAGCGGCGCGGGCGCTCGAGCGCGTCGGGCTCATCGGGCTGGCCGAGGAGCCGGCCGCCCGCCTGTCCTATGGTCAGCGCCGCCTGCTCGAGCTCGCGCGCGCGATCAACGCGCAGCCGCAGATCCTCCTGCTCGACGAGCCGTCGGCGGGCCTCGACTCCTCCGAGACCGATCAGCTCGTCGCGCATTTGCGTCGCTTGCAAGGTGAGGGCGTGTCCATGCTGCTCGTCGACCACAAGCTCGACTTCATCACGTCGCTGTGCGACCGGGTGGCGGTGCTCGAGCTGGGCCGGCTCGTGGCCGTCGGCCCCGCTGCCACCGTGTTCGAGGATCACCGCGTCGTCGACGCGTACCTCGGCGTCGACGAAGAGGCAACGAGCCGTGCTTGAGCTCCGGGGCGTCGAGGTGTCCTACGGCCCCGTCCAAGCGGTGCGCGGGATCGACTTGCACGTGGGCGAGCGCGAGGTGCTCGCCGTCATCGGCCCGAACGGCGCCGGGAAATCATCGACGCTGCGAGCGATCTCCGGCCTCGCGCCGTTTCGCGGCTCGATCCGCTTCGACGGTGTGGATTGCCGCCGGCTCAGCGTCCAAGGCGGCGCGCGGCGTGGTCTCATTCATGTCCCGGAAGGGCGGCGCGTGTTCACGACGCTCAGCGTGCACGAGAACCTTCTCGTCGGCGCCACCGCGCGTCGCGGCCGCACCGAAGGCTACGGCGTCGACGAGGTCTACGACCTCTTTCCGGCGCTCGCCCCGATTCGCCGCCGGGTGGGCGGAGCGCTCTCGGGGGGCGAGCAGCAGATGGTCGCGATCGGGCGTGCGCTCGTGGCCGGCCCGCGGCTGTTGCTCCTCGACGAGCCATCGCTGGGACTCGCGCCGAAGGTCGCCCGGTCGCTCTTCGCCGCGCTCGCCCAGATCGCGACGCGAACCCCGTTGCTGCTCGTCGAGCAGAACACGGTCATGGCGCTCAAGGTCTGCAACCGGGCGGCGGTGATGGTCAAGGGCCGGATCGTCCTCGAGGGGTCGGCGGCCGAGCTCACCGACCGCTCGGCGCTCGTGGCCTCCTATCTGGGCGAGGAGCCCGCGGTCGCCACAGGGTGAGCCCAGCCAACCTAGCGCGCGCTTGGTCGCGTCTGCTGTACTAAGGAAGCCGGCGAGGAGGGAGTGATGCGGAACGGGTTCAAGGTCTTCGACGCCGACGCCCACGTCATCTATCCCCCCGACCTCTGGTCGCGTTTCCTCGACAAGAAGCACCGCGACCGGGTCGGCCGCAGGAGCCCGGCCGGCCTCGACCACTACAACCCGGTCACCGTCGACGGCCGCTGGACCCAGCACCCGACGTCGATCTACGGGCAGTTCCAGAAGGCCATCAACTGGACCGCCGACGACATGATCGCCAAGTACGGCGAGGAGATCGTCACCGAAGGCTTCACCGGCGACCGAGTGGCCCGAGCGATCGCCGTCGAAGGCGTCGACGTGATGCTGATCTACGGCCCCGAGTACGACATGTGGCTCGAAGGGATCGACCCCGAGCTCCAGGCCGCCATGGCCCGGGCGTACAACCGCTGGGGCCAGGAGATGCGGGAGACCTCGGACGGCCGCGTCCTCACCTCGGGGCCGGTGCCGCTCAACGACGTGAGCCGGGCGGTCGAGGAGATCCAGTTCGCGCACGACGTGCTCGGCATCGCGTGCTTCTGGGCGCGGCCTGACCAGTTCAACCACCGCAACCTCGGCGACCGCTACTACGACCCGATCTACGAGCTTCTCCAAGACCTCGACTGCGCGTTCGCAACCCACGAGTACATGGGTCTGAACGCTCCGACCGCGGGTTCCGACCGTTTCGACACCTTCACCGAGTGGCACACGGTCGTGCACCCCCACGAGGCGCAGTGCGCTGTGCTCTCGATGATCGTGCACGGCGTCTTCGAGCGATTCCCGCGCTTGCGCGTTGCTTACATGGAGGCGGGCTGCGGTTGGCTGCCATCGTGGCTTCACCGCATCGACGAGCACCTCGAGCTTGCCGGCACGGTCGAAGCTCCCGAGCTCACCGCGTCAGCCACCGAATACTTTCGGCGGAATTGTTGGATCTCGACCGAGTGCGACGACCGTTTCGTGTCCGACGTCATCCGATGGCTGGGCGACGACCACATCGTGTTCGAAACCGACTACCCGCACCCGGACTCCAAGTATCCGAAGGCCACCGAGCACTTCCTCGCACTCGACCCGAGACTCGTGCCCGAGGGGAGCAAGCGGAAGATCTTGTGGAACAACGCCGTCGACCTGTACCGGTTCCCCGCCGACTATGTGCCGGCTGCGTGAGCGGTGAGCGATGATTCGCCGGCCGTTCGCCGCGCTCGACTACGAGGCGCTGGTCCGGGCGTATCCCCCGCCCCCTGAGTATTTCGAGACCGCCTGGTTCGCTCCCACCGACGAGATCGAGGCGGTCCAGCTGGCCCGGCTCCGCCAGCGGGCGGTGGCCGCCGCGCGTGTCCCGTTCTTCGAGCGGCGCTGGGCGGCTGTCGGCTTCGACCCGCGGTCGATCCGCACGCTCGACGACCTCTGGAGAGCGCCGGCTTACACCGTCGAGGACATTCGCAAGAGCATCGATGCCCACCCGCCATGGGGCGACTACCAGGGAGTGACGCCGGTGGATGCCCTGCGCGAGCCGATGCGCGTCTACATGTCGGGCGGCACCACCGGGAAGTCGCGGCCGACCTTCTACACGCAATGGGACCGCGAGGTCGGCGCCGTGCTCACCGCGCGTGCCCTCTACATGCAGGGCATCCGCCCCGGCGACGTAGTCCTGAACTCGTGGGCGTACGGCACTCACAACGGGGCGTTCGCCTTCGACGAGGCGCTCCACCGGTGGCTCAACTGCATCGTGCTCACCACCGGCACCGGAAACGTCACGAGCAGCGAGCGCCAGGTGGAGCTGGCCATCGAGTACGGCGCGACCGCCATTCTCACCACCGGTGACTACTTGCTGCGGCTTGCCGACGCCGCGCGCGAGATGGGCTACGACCCCTCGACCGACTTCAAACTCAGCGCCCTTCCGAACATCGGTGATCGCGACCTGCTCGAGTCGACGTTCGGAGCCGAGTGCTTCAACTCGTATGGCTTCCACGAGGTGCAGTGGGTCTCGGTCGAGTGCCCGGCCCACGACGGACTCCACGTCTTCGAGGACGCGTTCATCGTGCAGATCGTCGATCCCGAGACCGGCCAGCCGCTCCCCGACGGTGAGCCCGGCGCGATCTGCATCACGGAGCTCTACAAAACCGGGAGCCCACAGTTCCGGTACAACATCATGGATCTCTCCTACCTGTACCCGCGCGAGCAGTGCACGTGCGGGAGCTGGCTGCGCCGCATGGGCCCGTTCGCGGGTCGGGGCGACAACATGGTGAAGTTGCGGGGCGTGAACGTGTGGCCCGAGGCCGTCGGAGAGATCGCGCTGTCCGTCCCCGGGGTCGTCCCCGACTGGTTCGTGCGGGCCGTGCGCGTCGAGAACCGCGACGAGCTCATCGTCTCGGTGGTGAGCGACCGCGACCCGATCGAGTTCCCGGCGATCACCGCCGCGGTCGAGGAGCGGCTCAAGGAGCGTCTCGGGGTGCGCATTGCCTCCGAGGTGGTCAGGCCCGGGGTGCTCGATGCCTGGACCGAGGTGAACGTGTCGCCCAAGCTCAAGAGATTCCGCGATGAGCGTTGAGCGTCCTGGGCGAGTCGGAGTGATCGACACCCTCTGCAACGCGTTCACGCCCGACCGGCGCA
>DASPXI010000080.1:0-2369 GCA_035637335.1 Acidimicrobiia bacterium | reverse complement strand
GCGACCGTCCTTACCCTCGAAGGGATCTCAAGCGACGCGGCGGACCACAAGTAAGACAATGCGCCGCGAGACACACATCGCTCCGCGAGGCGGCTGCTTCGCCGTACAGCGGGAGGCGACAGGCGTCGATGAACGACGCGCTCGCTGGCCCGAGATTCTCCACCTGATTGCAATCGGCGCCTGATACGTAGTCAGGGGGGCCGTTCCGGACCGGGCGATTGGGTCAACGCCGATGACGTTACGACGCATCGTGACCATGCCTTGCGTCCGCCAGGCGGACGTGTCTCAGATGGACCGCAGCGCCTCCGCGGGCTCGATCCCGACGGCTCTCATCGCCGGGTACACCCCGGCCAGGACACCGATTACGGTCGCGACAGCGAGCCCACCCGCTCCTGCGAACGGCGGGACGTCGGGAGTCCAGTGCTGAGCCAACGCGACGATGAGCGTCAGCGTGTACCCACCTACGCGTGATCGGCCAGCGCCTGCAACCTGGTCTGACGACGCCGAGCCCGTCCACGACTGATCGAGTTGAGCCTCCAAGATCGGACATTGTGTGACCGGAGCAGTCATGCGCAGCGGTAAGCGGGGCGCTCGAGACGGCCGTCTGCGGTGCTGGCGCCTTAGCCCGTCTGCGTGAGTCGATCCGCCTCGGCGAGGAGGAGGCGACTGAAGGGTTGGAAACCGATCCTCGCGCTGTTCAGTCCGCCCATGATGCGATGCACCGTGCCCCAATCCCAGATCGCGGCGGCGTCGACGCCGGTTCGGGCGGCCAGCCGTTGTGTCCTAGCCCGGAGGTCGTCGCCTGCGTCGGGGGTGCAACGGACGATGGTCCCGAGATCACAGGCTGGTTCTGCCCGAAGGCCGTCGGGGTCGATCAGCTTGAACGTGCCGTCGGCGGCCTGCAGAGCGTTCGCCTCGTGGATGTCGCCGTGCACCAGCACCGATCGGCCATCGTCGTGGGCGCGTTCGCGGCGCTTGGCGCACGCGACGGCGTCAGCGATCGCCCTCGCTGAACATGGTCGTCGCAGCTCCTCCCACAGCTGCGGGATCAGGTCCTGCATCCGACGAGCGACGTGGGCTCCCGTCGGCAGGTCGATGTCGTCGCCGAGTGGACGCCAAAGTCGGGCCGCGATGTCGGACAACATGTCGTGTTGCGTGCTGGGATCCGGGACGACGTCGAACATGGCGGGACCGAGCCGCTCGAGCAGGAGAGCATCCCGGGTGAGGTCCCGGCGCAGTAGGCGTGCGCAGCTCGCGCCTGCAGCGAGCTCCAGCACCGTCGCCTCGAAGGCGAGCTGGCGTCGATGGCCGGGGAGCCCGACCTTGAGGACCGCCGGTGTGCCGTCGGCGAGCGTCGCCTCGACCACCAGCGCGGCGTGCCCGCCGCGCATGGCAGCGCCGATCGTCAGCGACCAGTCACGCGCCAGGGCGTCGAGAACCGACGGCAGGTCGTCGAGCCACGCTGCGTTCCCATCGGCGAGGGCCTTGTTCCGAACCTCGTCTGGAACGTCGAGCGCCACGCGAGCACTGTAGTGCAGTCGACGCATCGGAACGATGGGACTGTCTAGGCCGTGTCTCGAAGTGAGTTGGGTGTCTGAGCTGCGCCGATGATGATGGTGGCGTGTTGGTGATCGATATATGGCGACGTCTCCGGTAACCTTCTGACCGGCTCGTCCGTCGAGCCCTACTTCTCCAACGAGGGCGAAGCGTCAACGAGAGCCTCGAAGCGCGCTCGTGTGAACGTCTCCACGGCGTCGCGAGACGCGGGGTGGGTGCCGCAACCCCACGTGATGTTATCGTCGAGGCGATCGAGCACGACGATCGCTTCGACCAACGAACGCGCCACCGCGAATACCTTCGCCGCCTCGAGATCCCGGACCTGGCCGACCGTGGCATCGGACGCAGCGTGAGTGTGGACGTCTAGCGCTGGGAACTCGTCATGCCAGTGGGACACGTGCCCGGATGGCGAACGGCGATCTCGTCGAGCTTGTCCTGGACGGCTTTGGCGAGCGTGACCGTGTTCGCAGCGCTGGTCTTGCTGACCGAGATCGTCACTGCGGGTTGCCCGTTCGTCCGGCCGTAGCCGGTCGTCGCCTGGCTCAGCATCTCGACGCTGCCGATCTCGCCGAGGGTGACAGGGGTTGGCGCGAAGGGCGTGACTGCAGCGCCCGAGGCTGCCGGTGCGCCGCTCGGGCCCGGAGCGCCAGGCACCGGCGGGACGGCGACAGGCTGCCGTACGCCGACGACGAGGCCCCGGATCTCCTCGACGGAGTCGAAACGACCGATCGTGGACACCGGGATCCGGGCCTGATCGGTTGCCAGCTCGCCACCGGGGATCGTGATGTTGTTCGCCTCGAGGACACCGATCG
>DASPXI010000079.1:0-42024 GCA_035637335.1 Acidimicrobiia bacterium | reverse complement strand
AGGCCGACGCGCGCCCCTTCGACCTGGCGGTCGCCGGCCTCGCCCCGCAAGTGAGTGACGACCTCGAACACGTTGGCCAGGCCGGTGGCGGCGATGGGGTGGCCTTTGGAGAGCAGGCCGCCCGAGACGTTGACGGGGATGCGTCCGTCCCGCCACGGCGCTCCGGAGTCGATGAAGTCACCGGCGCCGCCGGGTTCGCACAACTGGAGGTTGTCGTAGTGGCACAGCTCGGCAGTGGCAAAGCAGTCGTGCAGCTCGACCAGGTCCAAGCTGTCGGGCCCGAGCCCGGCCTGCTCGTAGGCGCGGACGGCGGCGTTACGGGTGAGGGTGTTCACGTCATGCTGCTCGTGGCCGCCGTCGACATAGGGATCCGACGTCATCACCGACGCCGAGACCTTCACCGCCCGGCGGCGCTGGTCGGGGTCGAGCGAGCGCACCTTGGCGTCGGACACCACAACGGCGGCGGCGGCGCCGTCACCCGTCGGCGAGCACATGGGCAACGTGTTGGGATAGGAGATCATCGGCGCCTTCATGATCTCGTCCAGGCTGAAGCGCTTCTGGTATTGGGCCAGGGGGTTCAGCGTCGAGTGGGCGTGGTTCTTCTCGGCGACCTTGGCGAACTGCTCGAACCCGACACCGCCGTGCTCGTTGGCGTACTCCATGCCCGCCTGCGCGAACACGCCCGGCATCAGTGTGGTGCCGATGCGACCCTCGACGCTCATCACCGAGCCGTACCGACCCGACGGCTCGAAGACCTTCTTGTCGGAGCGCGGCGCGCTTCCGAGCAGCCCCGCCTTGCCCATCTTCTCGAGCCCGACGGCAATGCCCATGTCGGCCTCGCCGGACTTGATCGCCATGTACGCGCAGCGGACGGCGGTGGCGCCGGTCGCGCACGCATTCGCCACGTTGTAGACGGGGATGCCGCTCTGGCCGACCTGCTTCTGGATGCGCTGACCGACCCCGGTGCTCGCCTCCATGAGGTTCCCCGCCCCCATGACGTCCATGTCGGCCATCGTGACGCCGGCGTCGTCGAGGGCGCCGAGCGCCGCTTCGGCGCCCAGGTCGATGAGGTCCTTGTCGGGATACCGCGTGAACTTCGTCATCGACGCGCCCAGGATCCAGACGTCGCGCTCAGCCATCGCTTACTCCCTTCACCTCGGCTCGTAGCCGAATTGGATCGCCTCGGTGCCGTCGTCGTCGACACCGGCGACCGTGGTCGTCAAACGCACTTTCATGCCGAACTGCACGTGCTCGGGGTCCGGCTCCACGTTCAACAGGTTGGCTTTCACCACCCCGCCGCCTGCGAGGTCGACGATCGCCGACACGTACGGCGTCGGCACGCCCGGCGCCGCCCGGTGGACGATCGTGAAGCTGCGCACCGTGCCGTCGTCGGCCAGGCGCTGCTTCGAGAATGACCGGCCGCCGCACTTGGCGCACGCGTTGCGGCGGTCGAAGTAGAGCGCACCGCAGTTGTCGCACCTGTTGGCGACCAGATAGGGCGCGCCCTCGTCGAGTACGAGGTAGTCGACGATAGGAACCTGCTTGCCCATTCCCCCTCCTCCGGTTCCCGCACGCTACCGCAGTACCGTCGTGGGAGACTCAGGCGGGCGAGCGTGGCGGAACTGGCATACGCGACGGGTTTAGGACCCGTTGCCCTTCGGGGCTTGGGGGTTCGAGTCCCTCCGCTCGCACGATCTCGGCACCACCGCGTCCGTCAGTGCTGCGGCGGGTCGTGCAAAGCCGACGTCGCAGCTGAGGGTGTCGCGGGGCGAGGGCTGCCCTCTACCTCTTCTTCTTCCGACGGAAGAGGCGCTTCTTGCGGCTCTTCTTCTCGAACTCGGACAGGACGTCGGGAGCAGCCATGTTGACGATGTCCTCGGCTTCGTCGAGCAACGCATCGACGTCCTGGCCCTGAGGCTCCGCCTCGGGCGGCTTCGCCGAATCGCCGAGGCTGCCGTACTGCCACCCGGCGTCCCACCGGCGCTTCTCGAACTTGGGGCAGTTGTCGGGACAACGCCACGGCGCGTCGGGCGCGAGGTCGAGCCGGCACTTCCGGACGGTCTCGCCGCCCGGATAGGTGCGGCTCTCGTAGTGACGGCAGTCGGTCCGCATCGGCATGACAGCCAATCTACCGGAGTGTCTCTCGAAACCGGCGCGGCTCGCTTCACAGCCAGTTCTCAGGACAGCCAGTCGGGCGCGCCGGCGAGAAGGTAGCGGCTCACGGCGAGGCAGCGTTCGAGCACGTCGCACGACACCGCATCGCCGTCTCGGATGTGCAGCAACGACACCTGCTGGTGGCCGACGATGCGCAGCGAGCGTTCGGGCGCGTCGGTGGCGGCCGGGATCGAGTCGATGGCCGACACCTCGAGCGGCAGCTCGGGTCCGCCGAGGCCGGCGAGCTCGGTCGCGAGCACGAGCAGGTCGGGACCGTGTGGCAGAGGAGGAAGCGCCCAGGTGAAGGTCATCGGAAAGCGGAAGTCGTCGGGTGGGTCGTCGCTCTCCGGCCGGCCCATCACGGCGTCCTCGAAGCCGAGCAGGATCCGCGGGTCCACCTCGAGCGACAGGTACAGGTCGACGGGACCTTCGCACCCCTCCTCGGGGTGCATGTCGACCTCCCAGGTCTGACGGAGCGAGTAGCTCTCGACGAAGTGCCGCTCGTCGTGCACGTGGAAGCCGTGCTCGACCGCGTGATCCTTCAGGTCGGCGACGAACCCGGCGACGTCGATGACGGCCATCTCGCCCTAACGGTCCTCCGTCTCCTGGATCACGCGCAGCCCCTGGGCCAGCGTCCCGAACGCCCGCGCCCGGTGGGATAGCGCGTGCTTCTCGGTTTCGCTCATCTCCGCAAAGGTACGACCGTCACCCTCGACGGGCACGAAGACCGGGTCGTATCCGAAGCCGCCCTCACCGCGGGCGCCGGTGGTGATGATGCCCTCGACCTCGCCCAAGGCGGCCACTTCGAGCCCGTCGGGCCACCGCGCGACGGCAACGGTCGCAAAGCGCGCCGTGCGCCGCTCGACAGGCACCCCTGCCAGCTCGTCGAGGAGCCTCGCGACGTTGTCCACGTACGTGGCATGTTCGCCGGCAAAGCGCGCCGTGTGCACACCAGGTGCGCCATCGAGCGCGTCGACATGCAAGCCGGTGTCATCGGCGATGGCCGGGAGGTCGGTCGCCGCGGACAGGGCGACCGCCTTCATGCGCGCGTTGTCCTCGAGGGTGTCGCCGACTTCCGGCACGTCCGGGACGTCGGCGGGGCGACCTTCGAGCTCGACGTCGGGCGCCGCCTGTGCAAGGAGCGCGACGATCTCGCGGGCCTTGTCGGGGTTCGCGGTCGCGAGCACGAACTTGGTCACTGTGCGCGTGACGGCCGCGGCGCCGGGAGCTCCGCCAGCGCCGCCTTCTCGAGCTCGACGAGCTCGAAGATCCCCTTCTCGGCCAGGGCCAGGAGGTCATCCAGCTCTGATCGCGAGAACGGCGTCCCTTCCGCCGTGCCTTGCAACTCGATGAACCGACCGGCGCCGGTCATCACGACGTTCATGTCGACCTCGGCCCGGACATCCTCCGAGTAGTCGAGGTCGAGATGTGGGAGCGCGTCCACGACGCCGACCGAAACCGCTGCGCACGCCTCTTTGATGGGATGGGCGGCGATCGTCCCCGCCGCGACCATCCTCGTGAACGCGTCATGGAGCGCGACATACCCGCCGCAGATCGCTGCCGTGCGCGTGCCGCCGTCGGCTTGGAGGACGTCGCAGTCGACGGTGATCTGGAGCTCCGGAATCATTTCCAGGTCGGTGACGGCACGCAGCGACCGTCCGATGAGCCGCTGGATCTCCTGGGTCCGCCCCGACTGACGCCCGCGGGCGGCTTCCCGGTCCGATCGCTCGACGGTCGACCCCGGCAGCATCGAGTACTCCGCCGTCACCCAGCCCCGTCCCGTGCCGCGCAGCCACGGCGGGACGCGTTCCTCCAGCGACGCCGTGCACAACACGCGGGTCTGTCCGAAGTCGACCAGCGTCGAGCCGGTGGCGAAGTCCGTGAAGTCGCGCACGAACGACACCGGCCGCAGCTCGTTCGGTTCCCGACCGTCCCGTCGAATCCCCATCGTCCTCAGAGCGTCTTTCTACACGCGCGTCACGAGGTGCGGTTTTGCGAGCACGGCAGGTTCACCGAAGGCCTCACTGCCCTCGACCGCCGACAGCGCCGGATCGAACGCGGGCCAGATGTGCGTCAGCATGAGCCGGGACGCCTTCGCTTCGCGGGCGGCGAGGCCGGCTTCGCGCGCGGTCAGGTGCCACGGCACACCCTTGTGTCCTTCCTGGTAGGTCGCTTCCGACAGGACGAGGTCGGCGCCGGCGCCGAACGCGTCGACGGTCCACCCGGGACCGGTGTCGGCCGTGTACACGAGGCGTTTGCCGTCGGCGCGCAGCTCGACGGCATATGTCGGCGGCGGATGATCCGTTCGGGCGAAGCGCAGAGCCATGTCGCCGATCTCGACGCCGTCGCCGTCGCCGACGACCTTCCAATCGAACGCATCGCCCCAGCTGTCGACGACGCCTCCCAGCCGCTCCTCGAGCCCCTCGGGCGCGAACAGCGGGAGACCGGCACGTCTCACCCCGTAGCGCATGACGACGTGCAGCCCATAGATGTCGGCGCAGTGGTCGGGGTGCTGGTGCGTGATCACCAGCGCGTCCACCTCGTCGATCGCGGCGTGCTCCTGCAGATGGGGAAGGGTTCCGTTGCCGCAGTCGACCCACACGGTCGCTCCCCCACCACGGAGGAGGTAGCCGCTACAGGCACCGAACGGAGGCGCGCCGTACGAGCCCGAGCAGCCGAGCACGGTCAGCTCCACTCCCACGCCTCCACGGTCTCGACTTCCGGCCCGAGGAACCGCGCTCCCAGGGTGCGGAAGGTCGTGAGATCACCGCTCGTGAGGAACACCCGCCGGGGCGCTTCTAATCCACTCGGCCTCGTGTGGCCCGTGCCACCGAGCAACAGGCGTACCTCGAACGCGGTCTCATCTGCGCTCGAGACGAGCACTACGTTGCGCCCCATCACGTCGCCGATCGTGCGCGCGAGCAGCGGGTAATGCGTGCAACCCAGGATGAGCGTGTCAACGGCGGCGGCGCGCACAGGAGCGAGCAACCGCTCGGCCAGCACGTGCACCTCCTCCGAATCGACGTCGCCGGCCTCGACGAACTCTGCGAAGCCAGGGCACGCCGCGCACGTCAGCGTGATGGCCGCGCCGCTGGCGTCGGCGGCGCGTTGGTACGCACCTGAGGCGATAGTGCCGACCGTGCCGATGACACCAACGCGTCGCGACTGTGTGACCTTGACCGCCGCGCGCAACCCGGGCTCGATCACGCCGATCACCGGAATGTCGTATGCACGTCGGAGATCGTCGAGGGCGACCGACGACACGCGGTTACACGCGACGACGAGCATCTTCATGTCCTGGTCGGCGAGAAGATCGGCCATCTCCAAGGCGTACTTCGTGACGTGACGATCGGGCTTGGGACCGTACGGGAACCGCCCCGTGTCCCCGAAGTACACGAAGGGCTCGTCGGGCAGCAGGTCGATCAGCGCGCGCAGCACGGTGAGGCCTCCGAGCCCGGAGTCGATCACGGCGATCGGCCGTTCGCTCATGGGCCTCCTCGCCCCTCCTTGTCGCCGTCGCAAGCTCCGGCTTTGCTTCGGCGGTCGGCAAAGCCGCCGCCTCCGCCGGCTGCTCGTCGGAGGCGGTCCGCAACTGCGGCGCCGACACCTTCGTCGGGCGGCAGGACCGCGAGCACGACGTCGACCGCAAGCCGGTCGGCCTCGCGGAGCCGCGAATACAGCACCCGCGCGTACTCGTCGACTTTCTCCGGCGCGTCGAGCACGATGGCGTCGCGCGGCAGGGACGGCAATGTCCCGCTCGCCAGCACCGCGACGCGCTGGCCTGCCTCGATGAAGCTCTCCGCCCGCAGACCGAGCTCGCGACGGTCGACGAGTAGGACGGTCGCCTCGGGCGCGTAGTGCGACTTGAGCGTACCGGGCGCGCGCACGAGACCATCACGCCTCACCGGCACCGGATTACCAACGAGCTCGCTGATGCGCTCGCGCGAGACGCCGCCTGGACGCAGGATCACGGGCTCGGCGCCAGTGCAGTCCACGATCGTCGACTCCACGCCCACCGAGCACAGCCCGTCGTCGAGCACGACGTCGACCTCACCGCCGAGGTCGGCGCGCACATCTTCGGCCTTCGTTGGACTCACGCGTCCGAAACGGTTCGCCGACGGCGCCGCGATCCCACCTCCGAATGCGCGGAGTAGTGCGAGAGCCACGGGCTGGTCCGGCACCCGCACCCCGACCGTGTCGCCGCCGCCGGTGACGGCATCGGGAACGCCCGCGGCGCGCCGCACGACGATCGTGAGCGGCCCGGGCCACAACGCGTCCGCCAGCCGCCGCGCCGCCCGCGGGACGTCTAGGGCCCACTGCTCGAGCAGCTCGGGCGCCGCGACGTGGACGATCACCGGGTGCTCGCGCGGCCGGCTCTTGACTGCGTATAGGCGCGCGAGCGCGTCGACGTTGGTCGCGTCGGCACCGAGCCCGTAAACGGTCTCGGTGGGGAAAGCCACCAGGCCGCCGCGGCGGAGCGCCTCGACGGCGCGGGCAATGTCGGCGTTGGTCGCCACTGGACCACCATTGTCCCTCAACTGTGGCCTTGAAGGGGCCAGGGTGACATCAGGCACGGTGCAGAGCTTCGGCTCGCGCGTCCCGACTACCAGTAGTTGATCCGGGTCGCCCGCTCGGTGGCGACGTCGATGTCGTCGGTCCATGCGCCCGACGACAGGTACTTCCATCCCGCGTCGGGGATCAGCGTGACGATCGTTCCCTCGTCCATCGTCGCCGCCATCTTCGCCGCGCCGGCCACGACGGCCCCGGACGAGATGCCGGCGAAAATCCCGCACTCGTCGAGCAACCGGCGCGTCGACTCGATCGACTCGCGTGGGCGAACGATGAATTTCCGGTCCAAGACCTCCGGATCGAAGATCGGCGGCACGAACCCGTCGTCCAGCGAGCGCAGGCCTTGCACGAGCTCGCCCGCCGGTGGCTCGACGGCGACGATGCGCACGCCCGGCTTGTGCTCCTTGAGGTACCTCCCGACGCCCATGAGCGTGCCGCTCGTCCCGAGGCCGGCGACGAACACGTCGACCTCGGGGCAGTCGCGCAGGATCTCAGGGCCGGTCGTCGAGTAATGCGCGTCCGGGTTGGCGGGGTTGCCGTACTGGAACAGCAAAACGAGCGACGGATCGTCAGCCGCGAGCTTCTCGGCCACGCGGATCGCGCCGTTGCTGCCCTCCTCCCCCGGTGACCGGATCACCTCGGCTCCGAAGATCTCCAGGAGCTGACGGCGTTCCTCGGAGACGTTCTCGGGCAGGACGACGCGCAGGCGGTAGCCCTTTATCTTGGCGACGAGCGCGAGGCCGATGCCGGTGTTCCCCGACGACGGCTCGAGGATAGTTTCGCCCGGCTTGAGCACGCCCTCACGCTCGGCGGCGTTCACCATCCACAGCGCGATCCGATCCTTCATCGAGCCGCCCGGGTTCAGCCCTTCCAGCTTGGCGTAGATACGCACGGCAGGGTTCGGCGACAGCGCGTGTATGCCGACGAGTGGCGTGTTGCCGATGAGGTCGAGGATCGACTCGTACCGGGCCATCAGGCCCTGCCTATCCCCCGGCGACCGCGGGAAGGATCGAAACGACGTCGCCGTCGGTCAGCTTCGTGTCGAGCTGGTCGAGGTACCGGATGTCGTCGTCGTTGCGGTACACGTTGACGAACTTGCGGAGGACTCCGGACTCGTCGACGAGCTGCTCGGAGATCCCCGGGTAGCGGACCGCCAGCTCGGCGAACACCTCGCCCACCGTGCCCTCCGGGACCGTGACCGACGTGGCGCCCCCGGCGAGCGGGCGCAGCTGTGTCGGCAAACGGACTTCGACGGGCACGACCCGAGTCTACAAGTCCGACCTGCGGGGTCGGGATTGCCTTCGCGTCACGAGACGACCACCTGGCACTCGGCGATGTCGCCGTCGCGGATGCGGTAGGCGCGCAACACCGGCTCGGCGTCGCGCAGGCTCACGAGCACATAGACCCACTCGGGATACCACGCGGCCTGCGCGACGTCCGTCGCCGACGGGTACGCGTCGGTGTGCGTGTGGCTGTGCCAGCAGCCGACGATCTCTTCGCCCCGTCGCTCAGCCGCCCGCATGGCCGCGATCTGGTCGCGTCCGTCGATCCGGTAGCTGAGCGCGGATGCGTCCTCGTTGCGGCACGGTCGCACTTCGGTCACGACACCCGACGGCTCCCCGTCGGAAACCGGGCCGATGAGCAGCCCGCACGCCTCGTCGGGCAGCCCGTCGTAACAGTGCCCGACGATGGCGCGGTACTGCTCCTCCGTGAGCCGGAGGGTCGGTGCCGCGAAGCCCATCGGGCGTCAGCGGGGCGAAGCGCCGGCGTCGCGGATGGCCCGCCACACCCGCTCGGAGGTGAGCGGCATGTCGAGATGGCGGATCCCGTAGATCGACAGCGCATCGACCACCGCGTTCTGCGCCGCCGGTGTCGACCCAATCGTGCCCGCCTCGCCGATGCCCTTGGCGCCAAGCGGGTTCAGCGGCGTCGGCGTCTCGGTGTTCGACGCCTCGAAGCTCGGGAGCTCGGCCGCGCTCGGCATCGCGTAGTCCATGAGGTTGGCCGTTTGTGGGTTGCCGTCCTCGTCGTACGCGACACCCTCGTACAGCGCCTGGGCCACGCCCTGTGCGATGCCGCCGTGTTGCTGCCCGCGGACGAGGAGCGGGTTGATGACGCGGCCGCAGTCGTCGACGGCCACGTGGCGCAGGAGCTCGACGCGACCCGTCTCGGTGTCGACCTCGACCACTGCGATGTGGGCGCCGAAGGGATAGGTGGCCTCTCCCTGGTTGTAGTCGAGCTCGGCGCGCAGGCCCTCCTCGAAGTCGGGCGGACGTTTGGCTTCGTCGGACGCGGCCAGAGCGAGCTCTGCCCACGAAAGGGCTGTCGCAGGAGCGCCGACCACGCCGACCCGGCCGTCGTCGTGCAGGACGACGTCGGCGACGTCGGCCTCGAGCAGGTGCGCTGCCAGCCGCTTGGCCTTGTCGAGCACGAGCTCGCTCGTCTTGTGCAGTGCGCTGCCGCCGATCTGGAGCGAGCGTGATCCCATCGTGCCCATCCCGCGTGGGACGAGCGCGGTGTCGGATTGCACGACGCGCACGTTGTCGATCGGCACCCCGAGCAACTCGGCGACGATCATCTTGAACGCGGTCTCCAGACCTTGTCCGTGCGCCGATGTCCCTACGGTCGCCGTGACGGTGCCGTCGGTGTGGACCTCCACCGCGCCGTACTCCTGAAAGAGTCCGCCCGCGGTCACCTCCGTGTAGACCGAGACGCCGATCCCGAGCTGCTTCACGTCGCCGCGCTCACGCCGCTCCGTCTGGTCGCGTCGCAGCTCCTCGTACCCCGCCACGCGACACGCCTCGTCGAGAGCCTTGGCGTAGTCCGCCGAGTCGTAGTTGGCGCCGGTCACCGTGGTGAGCGGGAACTCCTCGGGACGGAGGAAGTTCTGCTTGCGAAGGTCGACCGGATCCCGGCCCAACTCCAGGGCGGCCATGTCGACGATGCGCTCGAGGAGCGCGGCCGCCTCGGGACGGCCGGCGCCCCGGTACGCGCTCGTCGGCGTCGTGTTCGTGATCGCGCTCTTCGAGTTCATCTCGATCTTCGGGATGCGGTAGACGCCCTGACTCATCGACCGGGTCAGGTACGGAAGGAACGAGCCGATCCCGGGATACGCGCCGCCGTCGCACACGATCCGTCCCTGCAGGCCCGTGAAGGTGCCGTCGCGCTTGAGGCCGAGCTCGATGTACTGGATCTGCCCGCGGCCGTGCGTCATCGCCGTCATGTTCTCCGAGCGGGTCTCCGCCCACTTCAACGGTCGCCCGAGTTTGCGGGCCGCCGTGGCGACGATCGCGAACTCCGGGTACATGCCCGCCTTGGCGCCGAAGCCTCCGCCGACGGCCGCCGCGATCACGCGCACCTGCGCCTCGTCCAGTCCCACGACGCCGGCGAGCGGGTCGCGCACACCGTGCGGGTTCTGCGTGGGGGCGTGCACCGTGAGCCCGTCGTCGGCCTCGAGCTGGACGAGGATGCCGTTCGGCTCCATCGGTACCGGCGCCAGGCGCTGGTTGACGAAGCGCCCCTGCACGACGACGTCGGCGTCGTCGAGGATCGCCGGATCGTTGCCGAAGTTGAACTCGATGGCGAGGTTCGACCCGTGCTCGGGGAAGACGAGGGGCGCGTCGTCGGAGAGCGCGGCCTCGGGGTCGATCACGGTGGGCAGCGCGTCGTAGTCGACGATGACCATCTCGGCGGCGTCGACGGCCTGCGCCCGCGTCTCGGCGATGACGACGGCCACCATGTCGCCGACGAAGCGAACGACCTCCCGCGCCAGCGGCGGGCGCGCCACCGCCGCCGGGACCATGGCGAATCCCAGCACCGGCTCGAGGCCGAGGTCGTCGGCCGTGTACACCGCGACGACGCCGGGCATGGCGGCGGCTTCGCTCGTGTCGATCAACTCGACGCGCGCGTGCGCCATCGTCGACCGCACGAACGCGACGTGGAGGAGACCCTCGACCTCGAGGTCGTCGAAGTACTCGGCGTCCCCGCGCAGGATGCGGGGGTCCTCGGTGCGCTTGACCGGGTTGCCGAGAATCGAGCCGGAGGTGGTCATGAATACTCCTGTCGCCGTCGCAAAGCTCCGGCTTTGCGAAATCTATACAGTCCGGGCGTGGGCCGTCGCGGCGACGCCGTCGCCATCCGTAATCGACGCGCCCGGTACGACTACCACGTGCTCGAGTCCTTCGAGTGTGGGATCGTCCTGGCGGGATCGGAGGTGAAGTCGATCCGTGACGGGCGCGCCAACCTCCAGGACGCGTACGCCCGCGTCGAGGAGGGCGAGGTATGGCTCCACGGCATGCACATCGCGCCGTACGAGTTCTCCCGGGCCGAGCTCGAGCCGACGCGGCGACGGAAGCTGCTCCTGCACCGCAAGCAGATCGAGACCCTGACTCGCGCCACGGGCGAGAAGGGGGTGACCCTGGTTCCGTTGCGCGTCTACTTCAAGGACGGACGGGCGAAGGTCGAGCTGGCGGTGGCCAAGGGGAAGCGCGCCCACGACAAGCGACGCGCGATCGCCGAGCGTGATGCCAAGCGGGAGACCGAGCGGGCGATGAAGGGGCTGCGCGACTGAGGTCAGCCGCCGGGTGCCGTCGCCGCCCCGCGAGCCCGTTCGAGATCGGTCGGGGTGACGATACCGACGAGCTGGTCGCCGTCGAAGACGAGGATCGACTGGGATGGTCCGCGCGCCGGTCGCACGGCAACGTCGGAGAGCTTGTCGTCACGCCGCGCGGTCCGGACCAGCGGGAGCTGCACCGTGTAATCGGAGACGCGGCGAGTCGCAGCCTCGGACGGCGGAACCGTCCTCAACTGGTCGACGTTCGCCAATCCGGCGATACCTCCGTCGTACCGCTCTACGGGCACGACCCGGTCGTGTAGGCGCGGCGCGTCGTCACGGAGGAACTCGTCGACGGTGAGCCAACCACGCGCCCGCGGCGGATTGGCTGTCATCACGTCGCGAACCCGCACGTCGCCGAACGCACGTCGGCTGCGCGCGATCTCCCCCTCGGCCCGTGCCGCGCTGATCACGAACCAGCCGATCAGCGCCGTCCACAGTCCCCCGAAGCCGAGGCCGACGAGCCATCCGAGCGCGCCGACGCCGACGAGCACCCAACCGAAGACCACACCGACCTGGGCCGCAGTCGCCATGGCGCGGTCGCGGTCGCCGTGAACGAACCACAGCACGGACGCGAGAATGCGACCGCCGTCGAGCGGCGCGGCGGGAATGAGGTTGAAGGCGGCGAGAACGGCGTTGATGAGAGCGAGCCAGCCCAGCGCCGAGCCGAGCAGCCCGGGTCCGCCGAGCGCGCTGATGGTGGCGGCGCCCACGCCGAACACGCCCGCGAGCACGAGGCTCGTCGCGGGTCCGGCGGCGGCGATGAGGAACTCGGCCCGCGGGGTCGGCGCCTCGCCGCCCAGCCGGGCAACGCCGCCGAGCATCCAGAGCGTGATGCCGTCGACGCGGATGCCGTGACGGCGCGCCACGACCGAATGGGACAGCTCGTGGGCGAGCACGGAAGCGAAGAAGATGGCGGCGGTCAGGATGCCGACGACCCAGTACGACCCGACGGGCTCGCCCGGAAACTCCATCGGGTAGCGGTCACCGGCAAGGCTCACGGTGAGCAGGGCGGCAATGACGAGCAGTGTCCAGTCGATCGCGACCGGGATCCCGAGGATCCGTCCGAGGCGAATGCCGCTGCGTCCCATCATGAGTAAGAACGTCGGCCGGAACCGTCGTGTTCCGGACTACCTCCCGAAACCTCCCCGGTAGAATGAGTCAATACACCAAGGGGGTGACTGGCTTCGATTCTGAGGATCAAAGCGGGTGAAGCGAGCCGACGTCCCCGGATCGTCGTAAAAGAGCCGGGAACACCAACAAATGCCGAGGACAAGAACCTCGCACTCGCTGCCTAAGAACTAGGTAGCGCGTCCGTTCCGGCCCAGCCGCTCGGCCGGACAGCGGGCGTCATGCAGAGCGGCTCACCGCCGGGACGGGCCTCGCGGCCCGGCGGGACACCACAGCGAGGCTGGGGTCGCCGTAGGCCGCCGGTGAGCGGTGGTGGCCCGAGAACTCCTCACCGGCTGCGCTCGGAGAAGCCCCGCCGAGAGCTCGGAAGACGCGGGTTCGATTCCCGCCACCTCCACCACAACGGCAACCGCTCGAGTGCCTCAGGTGACGGCGCCGAGCGCCAGGTCGGCCGCGACCACGACGTCGCGCGTCGTTTCCCTGAGGGCGTACGCAGTCGCGAGATCAGGAAGTCCCTGCCCGAATGGGGGAACGTCGACCACGGTCTCGAGCACGCCGGGCTCGGCGAAGTCCAGGCGTGCCCCGGCGCGACGAAGTACCGCCCGCATGGCCGCGTTATCGGAGAGCAACCGAGCCCGAAAGCGCCGGACGCCGTTCACTCGCGCCGCGACGGTGAGCGCCCCCAACAGCAGCGTCCCGAGCCCCCGGCCCTGGTAGTCGTCGATGACGGCGAACGCCACCTCGGCGGTATCCGGGGCGTCACGCTCGCGGATGTAGCGCGCGGATGCGACGCCGGCTTCATCGGCGGCGAGAACCGCCCAGGCGAAGTGATCGACGTAATCGACGTCGATCAGGTACTCGATGACCTTGTTGCTGAGTGGCGGCGCGCTGAAAAAGCGCCGGTAGTGCGACTCGCGGGAGAACCCCGGTTGAGTGTCGGCGAGTTTCCCCCGGTCGGTCGGAAGCACGGGTCGGATCCACAGCCGGGTCCCATCGTGCAGCCTGACCTCGACCGGGCGGGTGTTCGCGGCCAGACGCTGCCGCGCCGTGCGCGCGATCCGCTCGGCCACGCCCGGTACGTGGAGGAGCGTCATGAACGCGCGCGCGTCGCCGGCATAACCGGTGAGGGGGCCGCTGGCGATGACGGTGGCCGAGCGCGGCGCCGCCCGCAGGACACTCAGCTCCCCGACGATGGAGCCCGGCCCGACCGCGCCAACCTGGTGTTCCCCGTCGCCGTCGTCGCGGACGACGACGGCGTCTCCCGTGACAACGAGGAGGAACGAGTCTGCGACTTCGCCTTGCCGAGCAATCACCGCGCCCGTCGGCGACGCAACCGGCGACAACTCGGATGCGAGCCCGGCGAGGTCAGGCTCACTCGAACCGCGGAACAGCTCGAGACCCGAGAGATCGGCGACCACGGCGCCTGTGTCCACGCGCTCAGTTCAGCGCGCCGGCACCTGCGCCGCATTCCCAGGCCGCGGTCCTAACCTCGACCTCGTGAACCACTTCGTCTTCAAGCTCCTCCCGCCCCGACCGACGTTTGCCGCCGACATGAACGACGCCGAGGCAGCCACCATGGGAGACCACGCCGACTACTGGCAGAGGCTGTTCGGTGAAGGCCAGGTCGTGGTCTACGGCCCGGTCAGTGATCCGTCGGGCACGTGGGGTCTGGCCGTCGTCGAAGCCGAGACCGAGGATGCGGTCCGAGCCATCGCCGCCAAGGACCCGGCCGTGCAGTCCGGCACGTGCACTTTCGACGTCTTCCCTATGGCGGCGGCGATCGTCCGCTCGTAGGAGGCAACTGTCGATTCGGCGGGCTCCTGTTCGTCGTAGTGATGAACCGTGACGACAAGGGAGGAGTCATGCGATTACGCAATGTTGATCTGCACCGACGAGCGCGTCGAGGTGGCCAGGAGCCCAGAGGAGGACGGGGCCCTGTTGGCCGAGTACGGCGCCTTCGGTGAGGAGATGGGTCGGCGCGGGGTGCTGCAAGGTGGCGAGCGCCTGCGGCCCACGACCGACGCCACGACGGTCCGGGTGCGCGACGGCGAGGTCCTGACCTCCGACGGTCCGTTCGCCGAGACCAAGGAGCAGATCGGCGGGTTCTACCTCGTCGACTGCAAGGACCTCGACGAGGCCATCGAGGTCGCCTCCAAGATCCCGAGCGCCAAGGAGGGGACGATCGAAGTGAGGCCGATCTGGGAGATGTAGCCGCCAACGTCCAGGTTGCGGTCGCCGATGCCTTCCGCGACGAGTGGGGACGGGTCGTCGCCACGCTGATCAGGACGACAGGCGACTGGGACCTTGCCGAGGAATGCGCGCAGGACGCCTTCGCGCTGGCGCTCGAGCGGTGGCAGCGCGACGGCGTTCCGCGCAATCCGGGCGGCTGGCTCACGACGGCGGCGCGCAACCGTGCCATCGACCGGCTGCGGCGCACCGCCAAAGGTGCCGACAAGTTGCAGGAGGCCGCGGTGCTTTCCGCCGATGAGTCTGGCGACGCTCGCGAGACGGGCACCGGCGACGATCGGCTCCGTCTCATCTTCACGTGCTGTCACCCTGCGCTGTCTCTGGACGCGCAGGTCGCGCTCACGCTCCGAACGCTTGCCGGCCTGACGACCCCCGAGATCGCTCGGGCGTTCCTGGTTCCCGAGGCGACGATGGCGCAGCGTCTGGTGCGCGCGAAGCGCAAGATTCGCAACGCCGGCATCCCGTACCGCGTGCCGCCGGACCACTTGCTGCCGGAGCGGACGGGCGCGGTGCTAGCGGTCCTGTACCTGCTGTTCAACGAGGGCTACGCGGCAACCGAAGGCGCCGATCTCGTGCGTCAGGGGCTGTGCGCCGACGCGATCCGCCTGGCCCGCACCCTCGTGCAGCTGATGCCCGACGAGCCCGAGGCGCTCGGCCTGCTCGCGCTCATGCTGTTGCACCACGCGCGCCGTGAAGGTCGTGTCGACGACGCCGGCGACCTCGTGCCCCTCGAAGAGCAGGAGAGGACCCGCTGGGACCGAGCGATGATCGACGAGGGGCTGGAACTTCTCGACCGGGCTCTCCGGCGTGGCCGGCCTGGCGTATACCAGGTGCAGGCCGCGATCGCCGCCTGCCATGCGACCGCGAGCGACGCGCACGCGACCGACTGGGCTGAGATCGCCGTTCTCTACGGCGAATTGGCACGCATGACGCCCTCGCCGGTCGTGGAGCTGAACCGGGCGGTGGCAGTCGCGATGTCCGAGGGTCCCGAAGCGGGCTTGCGGCTGGTCGACGAGCTGGACGCATCAGGGGCGCTGCGCGGCTACCACCTCCTTCCCGCGACCCGCGCCGATCTGCTCCGCCGCCTCAATCGTCCCGCCGACGCGGCCGTCGCTTATCAGGACGCACTCGAGCTCGCGACCACCGACGCCGAGCGCCGTTACATCACGCGCCGGCTGGCGGAAACCACTCAAACCAACTGACCCGTCCGCTTACCGGCGCGCGTCCTCCGCGAGCTCGGACGGGCCAACCCGCTTCTGGAGCCACTCGTTCAATGGCTGCGAGGTGCGCAGGAACTGGACGACCCGGTCCTTCGCCTTGCGTGTGCCCAGCCACGCGCCGACCGGCCATTGCTTCCAGCTGACGAGTCCTTTGCACCGAAGCAGGTCGATGCGCGGGTGGTCCTTCGGGTAGCCCTTAGGCGCCGTCTTCAGCTCGCCGTGCCCGGTGACTTCGATGCCGCGCTTGCGGATCTTGGCGACGATGTCGACGAGCTCCCGACCTTTGCGCTCGTCCGCCACCGCTCGCCGGAACCGGTCGAGCTGATCGGGCGCCATCACGTACATCCCACAGCCGGCACCGAGCGCGTCCGCGGAGAACTGGATGTAGCCGCCGCGCGCGAGTGTGGCCGCGATCGCCGTCTTGTACGGTGACTTGTCCTTGCTGAAGCGCACGTCACGGTAGGGACGGAAGATCCGGCCCTCTCCGAATTCGGGCTCGAGCTCGATGAGCAGCTCGTCCATCGGCCCGCGCACCTTCTCCTCGTAGACGGCCTTGTTCTCCTGCCAGTAGGTCTTGGAGTTGTCGGCTTCGAGGCCCTCGTAGAACTCCACTGCCTCGACCCGCCAGCCTCGGAACGCCATCGACTGCTCCTTTTGTCGCCGTCGCAAGCTCCGGCTATGCGGCGACGGTCGGCAAAGCCGCCGTCGCCGCGCAGGCTACTTAGGCAGGCGGTCGAGGACAGCCCGTCCGCGGGGTGAGAGGCGGTACCCGACCTCGAGGCTCTCGGTGAGACCGAGCTCCTTCAGCTTTCGTACGTCGCGTTTGAACGCCAGGGTCTCCTGACCCATGACCGGCGCGAGGTCGCCGGCCCGAACGGCGGGGCGATCGCGTATCAGCCGCAGCACCGGCATCGTCCACGGACCATGGCGGCTGGCGTCGTCGAGCCGCTCGAGACGACGCCGCACCTCGGCCAGCTCGTCGTCCGTCGGCGAGCCGGCGCGCCGCAGCGCCGCACGAGGATCAGGACCGGCGAGATGCAGTTCGACCCGGTACACGGACCCATCGGCGCGCGATGCAAGCTCGTCCAGTAAGTCGGCGCGTGACAAGAACCCGGCGCGACGCGCCTCCTTCTCGGTGACGGCGGCGATGTCCACCTCGTCGACGGCGTCGACGGCGAGGACGCCGATCGCCGTCCGCAGCTGACTCCCCACCCGAACGCGCGGTCGCACCCAACGCCGGAAGGCGAGGCTGATCGTCCCGTCGGCGATGTCGTCGAGGACGTGCCGCTTGAACAACACCTACGCGCGCACCTCGGTCAGGCCCCCTTCGCTCTGCTCATAGCCCTTGCCGGGCTGCATGAACCCCCACTCGTAGCCCTCGGGATCGGTGACGCTGTACGCCCGTACCCCGTAGGGCTTGTCCTCGGGTGCCGGCGCGTCGACCCCTGCTGCCTTGACCCGCGCGTGGTGGGCGTCGACATCGTCGACCCAGATCAGCGTGAGCTGCTCGGGCCCTCGTCCCTTCTCCTCCCAATAACCGGGATCGCGACCCGAGATCCAGAGCTGGGCGTCGCCGACGAGCATCTCGGCTTCTCGCACCTGGCCGTCGCCGTCGACATATCGGGAGATCTCCCTGAACCCGAACACGCGCGCCAACCAATCGAGACTCCCCGCTGCGTCCTCGTAGTGCATGTAGGGCGTGATGCCACCGAACTTCACCATCTCGTCTCCTTGTCCATGTGCTCTTCGAACCAGCGCAGCGTGGTCTGCCAGCCGTACATCCTCTTCTGCGCCGCGACGTCGGGCGGAAGTTGGTCGAGACCGCGGTGCTCGAGCGTCACCCGGGTGCCGCCGCCGGCGGCTTCGAAGCGCACCTCGACCTCGGTGAGCGGATCGGGCGGCGCGCTCGAGACGAGGTCGGCGAACACGAGGCGAGCGCCGGGCTCCCAGACGAGCACCTCGCCGAACGCGAAGCCCTCGCCGGTCGCGCGATCGTGCACTTCGAGCAACCGCCCGCCGACATACGGCTCGAACCGGATGCCCACGGCGCGATCGGGATGCCTCCAGCTGTAGGGACCGCGCTGGTACCAGCTGTCGATCTCTTTTGTAAACACCTCGAACGCGGTGTCGGGATCCACCGCTACGTCAATGCTGACGGTGACGCTGTCGGTCCCACTCACGAGCGCTGGCCCTTCCGTGTGCGCTCGACGTGCTTCTTGAAGGCGCCGAGCTGCTCACCCCAGAACGCCTCGACCTGATCGAGCCATGCCTGCAGCGCGACGAACGGCTCGGGGCGCAGCTTGTAGACGCGTAAGCGTGCGTCGTCGTCGACGCCCGCGGCCTCGACCAAACCGCTCGCACGGAGCACGCGGAGGTGCCGGCTCATCACCGGCGCGCTCGTCTCTGCCCTGGCCGCGAGCTCTCCGGCCCGTCGCGGCCCGTCGCGCAGCAGGTCGATGACCTGCCGCCGTGTCGGGTCGGCCAGCGCCGCCAGCGTCGCATCGAGCTCGTTCATGTTCGGCTCGGCGATCGCCTAGCGCGGTCGGTGCCGGGTCCCGGCGCCGCGCGTGATGTGCAGCGTGGCGCCCGGCGTGTGAACGATCGCGGAGTGCCACACACCGCGCGGCACGATGCACGTGGCGCCGGGCCGCAGCTCGATCACCCGCTCGCCCTCACCGTCTTCGAGCACGACGTCGATCGCGCCCGACAACAGGCACACGATCTCGTCGCCCGCAGGATGCATCTCCCAAACGCCCCAGTCGGCGGCGTTGTGAAACGTGCCGACGAGCCGTCCGCCACGCAGCCCAGGGCGGCTCTCGATGTTGTCCCAGAAGTCCTCGCCGACCTCGATGGCCACCGCGGAGGGTCCGTCTTCGAGCTGCACGTAGGTCTGGGCGAGGTCGAAGGCGCCGTCCGCCCGTTGCTCCGTCGTGTTCATCTGTGGCCCTCCCGCTCGTTGTTGCGTCGATGTTGTTGCATCTACGTGTAACTATTTCCTATCACGTGAAGGACCTGCGCGCAAGCCCGGGTGCGGGCGCGGGGCATGATCGAAACGTGAGCGATTCGCTCCGGGGTCGGCTACTCGTCGCCACGCCCACGCTGTACGACCCCAACTTCTTCCGCGCGGTCGTGCTCGTGCTCGAGCACGGCGAGGACGGCGCGATCGGCGTTGTGCTGAACCGGCCGAGCGATACCCCTGTCGGTGAGACGCTGCCCGACTGGGACCCGGTGGCGTCGGGCCCCGGCGTCGTCTTCGTCGGAGGCCCCGTCTCCCCCGACGCAGCCATCGGGCTCGCCCGCTCCGACACACCCGAGGGCGCCGATGGCTGGGCACCCCTGTTCGGCCACCTGGGAACCGTCGACCTCGGCCGGGCGCCGGTTGCGCTGCCCGTCGTGGTCCAGAACCTGCGCGTGTTCGCCGGTTACGCGGGGTGGTCCGGCGGTCAGCTCGACGGCGAGGTTGACTCGGGCGGATGGTTCGTCCTCGACCCCGCGGCGGACGACGTGTTCACCTCCGCGCCCCGCGCCCTGTGGGCGTCCATCCTGCGACGCCAGGGGGGCCGGCTCGCGATGTTCGCCACGGCGCCGGCGCATCCTTCGCTGAACTGATGACGATGACCCGTTTCGTCGTCGACGGTATGAACGTGATCGGCGCCCAGGCCGACGGATGGTGGCGCGACCCCGACGCCGCGGTGCGGCGACTGCTCGCCCGCCTGCAACACGCCGCCCGCCGCTCCGGTGACGAGATCAGCCTCGTGCTCGACGGCCGTCCTCTCGCCGACCTTCCGGAGGGCATGCACCGTGGTGTGACAGTGCATTACGCGCGCCGCCCCGGCCGCGACGCCGCCGACGACCGCATCGTCGAGCTCGTCGAGACCGACGACGCGGGCGAGCTGCGCGTGGTCACATCGGACCGCGCCCTCGCGGATCGCGTGACCGAGAGCGGCGCGACAACGGAAGGCGCAGGCTCGTTCCTCCGCCGCCTTCAGCGGCTCGGCGCCTGACCTGGTGTTCGCCGCCAGCCGCTGATCAGCCGCCGGCCAGCGGCAGGCAGGCTTGCTCGTCCTGGAAGAAGCCCACGCGGAAGGCCTCCATCCGCTCGAACGCTGTCCCGCGCGTCGCCTCTTTCGCCCCGGCGGGATCGCCGAACACGAGGAACGCCTGCACGACCTCGTCGAGGTCTCCGGGAGAGAGCGCGAACGAAGCCTGGCGCGTCTCGGGAAGGCCGCGCGCTTGGACGGTGCCCTCCTGGTCGACGGGGACGCTGCCCACCCACGCGCCGGTGAAGCAGTCGGCCTGCAAGCCGACCGGCTTGCTCTCCCCCGTGATGGCGAGGCGGGACTGCATCGCCGAGGCCCACGCGTTCCCGATGAGGGTCGCGACACCGAAGTCGCCGATGTCGTTATAGACGCCCCGGATGAGGTCACGGTCGTACGCGACGAAGTCTTCGTCTGCGCAAAAGAAGACCGAGTCCTTGTAGTCGCTGGCCTTGAAGTTGAGGCTCGGGCACTTCGGCAGCGACTTCTTGTCCTTCGGGTTGTACGAGATCACGTCGCTCACGCTCTTGTACGCCTCTCCCCCGAAGGTGAACTGCGCCCAGTACAGATCGAGGTCCTCCTTGGTCGTCGGCAGGACCTGCCGGAAGGGCAGGTCGCCGCCTTGGATGACGTCCTGGGCGCTGGTGAACGGCAGCTCGACGATCGTCGGCGGGTTCTCGGTGAACTGGGCGCAGCGCGCCGCGCCCCCCTCGACCCCTTGCTGGAACGCGTTCACCCGGTCGAACCCCGACCCGTGCGCGCCCTTCTGGGTCGGGTCACCACCCGGCGGGTCACGGAACTCGAGCATGCCCGCCAGACCGCGGTCGAGATCGCCGGGGGCAAGATCGATCCTCGTACTCCCGCCGCTCTCGACACTGGCGACCCACGCGCCGGCGAAGCAGTCGGCTTGTTGCTCCGACAACACGGTGGCCGGGAACTGCGTGCCGGTCTGGTCCTGGATCACGTGGCCCCACTCGTGCGCCAGAACCTGTGCCAGCGTGAACGAAGTACCGAACTTCTTGTACAGGCGCGGGAAGAGGTCGCCGTTGTCGTAGTTCACGGTGCCATCGAGCCGGCAGAAGAACGCGTTTCCCCGAAAGTCCTTGTACGTCCGGCCCGTCGCCCGAGCGCACTCCGTAACCCTCTTCATGTTGGTGGCCGCGTCGTACGAGTGGATCTTGCTGTTCGGGATCCGCTCGTACTGCTTGCCGTAGACCGCCGGCATCTCCGTCTCCCAGAAGTCCTGGATGTCGGCGATCGCCGTCTTGAGGTCCTTGTCGTACGGCTTTGCTGCGGGCCGTTGCGCCACCGCCGTGCCGATCCCCGCCCCGCTGACCGCCGCAACCACTAGCGCGCTGACGAACAGCGCCCCCCATCTCCCGAGCACCCGGAACCCCTCTCTCGCTCCCGCCCGCTACCGGGGAAGGGCCGCCAGTCTGGCAAATCGGCGGAGGTCCCGCGAACAGCGGCTTGCTGTACTGGGGTCATGGCCGATCCGTTGCCGGTCGTCGTCGAACGCGGTGACCTCGACGAGCTCGTCCGTCTCGTCGACACCCTTTGCGGGTCCCGCGAGTGGGATCGCGTCGTGGAGCTGCGCGATCGGTGCGTCCACGCGATCGAACGGGGGCGGCAGCTCTGGCCGGTCGCGGCCCACGCCGAATATCGCCTCGCGCTCGAGGCACCCGGTCGCTGGGCGGCGCGAATGCTCGTCGAAGGCGCCGGTCGTTTCGCGCCCGGACCACTGCCCGAAGTGGCGGCGTCGACGCACGAGTGGACCGAGCTCGCGCCGCATGTCTCGCCCGGACCACTGGCGGTGGTGACAGCACACGAGCGCGTCGTCCGCGGTGAGGACCTCACCGGCGAGTCGCTGGCCGGCCCGGCGGTGCTCGATCTTCCGCTGCGCTTGGCCGAATGGGAGCCCGACTACTTCCTCGCGCAGTATCGCCCCGACGGAGCCGACTTCCCCGGGCCGTCGCCCGCCGCGCTCCACCGCGTCGACGTCCCGTCGCGCGCGCCTGACGGAACGCGTGACGCGGCGACCGAGGCGCTTGTTGACGCGGTACGCCCCTGGACCGAGGGCTCGGAAGGGCGCGCCGAGGCGATCACGGTCCGCGGCGACGCCCTCGACGCGATCGCTGCGCTCGGACGCGATCGAGTGCGGATGGTGGAGCTCGATCTCGCCGCTGCCCTGCGCGTGCTGGCCTGGGCCGGCGCGAGCGGCGGCGCGCACGCGCGCCGTCCGGGCGCCGCCGCAGGACGCTTCGCCGCGTGGTGGGCGGGCGCCGCGCTCACCGGGCTCCTCGACCGGTGGCCGGTCGACGCCGACGAGCTCGGAGACGCTCTGACGGGGTTGGCGTGGTACGCCTGGGACGGCGGCGGGCCCGCGACCGGCTGGCGACTCCACCTCGCGATCGAGGACCGCGGCTCGACACGCGCCTGGGCGGTCGCCGCCGTCGACCTCGGGTGACCACGCCGAACGCGGCCCTAGATTGTGCCCGTGGACGCACTTCGATTCTTCGGGCTCGCGCGCACCGAGGATCCCGACGTGTGGCAGCTGCCGGTGGTCCCCGAGCTGTGCTCGGGACGAGGCACGCTGTTCGGCGGTTGCGGCCTCGGCGCCGCCATCGAGGCGCTCGAGCGCACGACCAGCCGACCACTGGTGTGGGCGAGCGCGCAGTACCTGTCGTACGCGCGGCCGCCGTCGATCGTCGAGATCGACATCACCGAGATCGTCCGCGGTCATCGCTCGTCGCAGGCGCGCGCGGTCGCCCGCGTTGACGGCGAGGAGATCTTCACCGTGAACGCCGCGCTCGGTTCCCGCGACTTCCCGCTCTCGGGATCCTGGGCTGTCCGGCCCGACGTGCCACCGCCCGACGCGAGCCCGCCCCGCGAGACGCTGCCGCGCCACCGCGGGACGATCATGGACCGCCTCGAGATGCGCATTGCCGCCGGGCGCCCCATCCACGATCTGCCCGGCCCGCCCGGTGACGGCCGCGCCGCGCTGTGGGTGCATCTCCCGTCTCTCGAGATGTCGGCGGCGGCGCTCGCGATCGTCGGTGACTTCGTCCCGTTCGGGGTCGGCCAGGCACTGGGCGAGCGCGCAGGCGGCAACAGCCTCGACAACACGCTGCGGGTCGTGACCCGCCAGGCGACCGAGTGGGTCCTGGCCGACGTGCGCGTGCATGCAATCGCGGGGGGATTCGCGCACGGACTGGTGCATCTGTGGGCCGAGGACGGCACGCTGCTCGGCACGGCGAGCCAGTCGGCGATCGTGCGCAAGCACCGTGACTGGGAGGAGGATGACGCGGCCGGCGAACGCGACTTCGAGCCCCGACTGGAGGGAGGCAACGCATGAGCGTCCCGCAGCGTCACGGCATCACCGTGCCGTTCGAGGGGGTTCCGCTGCACGCGCACCGCGAGTGGTTCGAGGAGATCGCGGCGCTCGGGTACACGGACCTGTGGTCGGCCGAGTCGGGCGGTGCCGATGCGTTCACCCCCCTCGCGCTGGCGGCGGCATGGACCCCGTCGCTGCGCCTCGGCACCGCGATCGTGCCCGCCTTCACCCGCGGCGCGGCGACGCTCGCCGAGACCGTTGCGAGCATGGTGCAGGCCGCGCCTGGACGCTTCGCGCTCGGGATCGGGACGTCCTCGAACGTGATCGTCGAGAACTGGAACGGCATCCCGTTCGACGAGCCGTACCGGCGCGTCCGGGACACGATCCGGTTCCTCCGTGCATCGCTCGCAGGCGAGAAGGTCACGCAGGAGTACGACACGTTCAGCGTGAAGGGCTTCCGCCTCGGCATCCGCATCGACGAGATGCCGCCCATCCTCGTGGCCGCGCTCCGCCCCGGCATGCTGCGCCTCGCCGGTCGCGAGGGCGACGGCGCCATCATCAACTGGCTGTCGGCGGACGACGTCAAGACCGTCGTGCCGTACGTGGGTGACGACAAGGAGATCGTGGCCCGGATCTTCGTCCTGCCGACGGACGATCGGGACATGGTTCGGTTCGTCGGGAAGCGAGCGATCGCCGCCTACCTCAACGTCCCGGTGTATGCCGCGTTCCACGCGTGGCTGGGGCGGGGCGAGACCCTCGAACCCATGTGGCGTGCGTGGAAGGCGGGTGACCGGGAGGCGGCGACGGCCGCGATCCCCGACGAGCTCGTGGACGCGCTCGTCGTGCACGGCACGCCGGCAGAGATCCGGGAGCACCTGGCCCGGTACGCGGCGAACGGGGTGACGACCCCGGCGCCGGCCTTCCTCGCCGGCCCCGACGACACTCGGCGGGCGCTGCGCGAGCAGGCCCCGACCCCGACTTAGATCGTGAGAGGCGGCGCCGCTACGCGACCTGCTTGAGCTTCACCTCGTCGTGACGAAGGCTTGCCTGCCGGCAAGCCAGGAGGCCACGTATCACCCACCAGCCGGGATCGATCTCACGGCGTCCGAGAGCAAAGCGCGCGGACGTCGGCGCCGCGTGATGGTTGTTGTGCAATCCCTCACCCGCCGTGAGCCACGCCAGCCACTGCGAATTGCCCGCCGGGTTGTCGTGCGGACGGCGGCCGCGGACGTGGCCGACTGCATTGATCGCTCCGCTGAGCATCACGTAGCTCACGGCGTGGATGCCGGAAGCCAGCAAGCCTGTTTGCCAACCCAGCGTCACACATAGGATCCCGATCCCGATCGCGAGCCCGAACAGACTGTGATCGAAGAACCAACGGTCGAGCCGATCGGGCCCGAGGTCACGCGCATACCGGCGCACGGTGAGCCGGTCGCGCGCCACGCGGCGGTACAACCCTGCGTTGGCGAGCTGCACGCGCCAGAAGCCGAGGATTCGCGGGCTGTGAGGATCGGCGGGTGTGTCGGACGTCGCATGATGCCGGCGATGAACGGCTACCCATTCCCGCGGTCGCATGCCGGTGGTGATCCACAGGAGCACGCGACACGCGAGCGTCGGTACGCCGCGCATGCTCAACGCGCGATGAGCAAGTGTGCGATGCAGGTACACCGTGGTCACCACGACCGAGAGCTGCGTGACCATGAATCCGGCGAGCAACGCGAGCGGCACGTTCACGAAGAGGTCTCCTCGCTCCGGGGGGGATCCGCCTGTCTTTCCGGCAGGCTAGTCTACCTACCAGTAGGTAGACACAGTCGCCACGACTCGTCAAGGCTTGACGACCAATGGGAACCACGACCGACGCCCAGGCACACGGCACGAGAACCCTCATTCTCGACGCCGCCCTGCGCCGGTTCGCCGAGCACGGATACCACGGGACCAGCCTCAACGACATCGCCGACGCCGTCGGCATCCGCCGGCCCAGCCTCCTCCACCACTTCCCGTCCAAGGAAGCGCTCTACCGCGCCGTGCTGCTGGATGCCTTCGCAGACTGGTTCGCGCTCGTCGACGAGGCGATCGCCACGCCCCAAAAGCAGGGGTGGCCGCAGGTGGAGCGTGTCCTGCGGGCGGCATTCCGTTTCTTCGAGGAGCACCCCGACTTCGTCCGCCTCGCGCGATGGGAGGCGTTGGAAGGTGGGCCGATGCTGTCGGAGGAGCTGGGCGCGATGTTGCGGCCGCTGTTCGAGCGCGCGACCGCGTTCCTCGAACGCGAGATGAGCGCGGGCCGGCTGCGTCGCTACAACGCGGACCAGCTGCTGCTCACCGGTTATGGCGCCGTGCTGTCGTATCTGTCGGACGCGCCGTTGATCAACTCGCTGCTCGGTGCCGATCCGCTCGGTCCCGCGATGCTCGCCAAGCGGCGCGAGCACGTCATCGACGTGCTCCGCAACGCGCTCGAGCCGTAACTCGCCCTAGAACTTCGCCTGCTCGCGGAACCGGTCGAACAGCGCCGCGTCGCCGAAGACGTCGATCTCGTCCGTGGGTGTGCGCCCGTACAGCACGAGCAGGAGGTCCGACGCCGCGCTGCGCACGGCAGCGTCGCCCTTGGCGTGTTCACGGGAGACGTGCATCCCTTGACTGTCCACCCGCACGAGCCACTCCCCCGTCGCGTCGGTGGAGTGGAGATGGATCGAACCGGTGGGGAAGTCGCGGTCGGGGAACATCGGCAACAGGCCGAGGTATTCGTCGATGCCGTCGACGGCGAGATCCGCTTCGAGGCCGTCGGGCGCGCCGGCGGCGTTCTGCGCGTCCCAGCGGTGCATGGCCGTCTCCTGAGCGGTGCGCCGGGCCCAGAACCCGACCGTGTGATCGAAGGGAACCCATGTCCAGCACGGCGTGGCGGGGTCCATCCCTTCGAGCTTGGTCGCCAGCGCCTCTGCCCCGGCCTGCAGCCACTCGTCGGCTGCACCATCGGGCGCGTGCGCAAACCCCTCGAACATCTCGCCATCCGGCGGGCGATCCAGGTTTCCCGCTACCCATCGATGGTGAGAGCCGAGATGACGCACCAGGTCGTGCAGCGTCCACTCGGGGCACGACGGCACGACCGAGTCCGGCGAGGTTTCGCGTGCGACACGCGCGGCGGCGGCCGCGTTCCATCGCAAGGCTGCGATGTAGTCGTGGTGCTCCACTACAAGCCCAACGTAGCTTCGAGCTCCACCCGCTCCACGAGCTCGGGCCCGTCGTTGTCGGCGCTGTTGACCGCAGTACCGACCGGGTACGCGACCAGCAGATCGTCGGCCGCCGGTACAAGCATGCTCCCGAGCGCGTCGTCGTCTTCGACCGCCGGGTCGAGCCAACGTTGCCAGTCACGCGCTTCGAGGACGACGGGCATGCGGTCGTGCAGCGGCGCCAGCGTGTCGTTGGCGTTGGTCGTCACGATGGCGCACGTGCGCAGCCATTCGCTGTCGGGATCGTTCGCATCGCGCCATGCCGCCCACAGTCCGGCGAACGCCATCGGCTCGCCGTCACGCCGGTGGATGAACATCGGTTGCTTCCGGCGACCGCGTGGCTGCCACTCGTAGAAGCCGTCCGCGGGCAACAGGCAGCGGTGCTTCTGGAAAGCGCGCTGGTAGGCAGGCTTGTCCGCCAGCGACTCGGCGCGGGCGTTGATCATGCGGTCCCCGCTCCTCGGGTCCTTCGCCCACGACGGGACCAGGCCCCACCGCAGCTCCGAGAGGTAGCGACGCCGGGTGTCCTCGACCACCCGATCGCGCACCGCGTAGACGGTGGCTCGAGGGGCGACGTTGTAGCTCGGCTCGTGCCGGGGGGTCGCCACCTCGTCGACCCCGAACCGCTCCACCAGCAGGTCGGGCGAGGAGACCTGGACGAACCGGCCGCACATGCAGGCGATCCTACGGTCGCCCTCGCAAGCTCGGGCTTTGCGGTGACGGTCGGCAGAGCCGCCGGCGCCGCGGGTATCGAAGGCCCGCCATGCGGGCCGCAGTGCCCCAGGTCACGTTGCCATTCGGCGCTCCCGCACTCATAATCAGACCGAACGGTCGGTTTCAATAAAGGGGACCCCGATGGCCGCCACGAGCGGGCTGCGCAAGGGACGCAAGGGAGAGGTCACCCGCCGTCTGATCCTCGAGCGGGCCGCTCCGGTCTTCAACAAGCGGGGCTACGCAGGCACGTCCATGAGCGAGGTCGTGGAGGCGACCGGGCTCGAGAAGGGTGGCATCTACAACCACTTCGGGAGCAAGGACGAGCTCGCCGTCGAGGCCTTTGCCTACTCCATCTCGCTCATGGTCGACGCCTTCGCCGTCGCTCAGGAAGGCAAGGTCGGTCTCGACCGGCTCCTCGGCATCATCGAGGCGTTCGGCGGGTGGGCGGACGATCCCCTCATCGCGGGCGGGTGCCCGATCATGAACACCGCCATCGAGTCGGACGACACCCACCCCGCGCTCGCGGCCCGGGCTCGGGACGCGATGGATTCATGGCACCGGTTGATCGGCTCGATCGTGAAGGAGGCGAAGGCGCGGGGCGAGATCGACCCCGACGTCGATCCCTACCAGCTCGCCACGCTCGTCACCTCCACGCTCGAAGGCTCCCTCATGCTCAGCAAGCTCTTCCACGACCCCATGCACGAGCAACGGGCGGTCGCGTCACTCACCAGTCACGTCGAGAGCCTGCGCAGAACGCGCGGTCGAGGGAAAGGGAGGGCAAACCGATGACCACACTCGAAGAACGCACCCGCGTCGTCACCTGGGACGACCCGATCGCGAGCCTGAAGGACGCGCGCGATCTCGGGGGGATCGACGTCCTCCGAGCCATCCAGGGCGGCGAGCTGCCGCCGCCGCCGGTGGCGCGCCTGCTCGGCCTGGAGGTCGAGCAGATCAGCGAAGGCATCGTGACGTTCGCGTTCGACCCCGCCGAGTACCACTACAACCCGCTCGGCACCGTGCACGGCGGGATCCTCACGACCGTGCTCGACAGCGCGATGGGATGCGCGGTGCACAGCAAGCTGCGCGCCGGGCTCACGTACACCACCCTCGAGCTGAAGGTGAACTTCCTGCGGCCGGTGCGAGTCACGACCGGGCGCGTACGAGGCGAGGGAAAGGTCGTGCACCTGGGCGGGCGCGTCGCAACCGCCGAGGCGCATCTCGTTGACGAGAGTGGCGCGCTGTACGCCCATGCCACGAGCACGTGCTTGATCTCCGCTCCAGGTTCGGGGGCCACCGGCGAAGGAGCCGCCTGATGGCCGCCGTCGAACAGACATCGGTCGCGCCGCGACCGCTCCCTGGGAGCGACGTCGAGCTCCGCGACGGGTCACACGTCACGATCCGCCTCATTCAGGCGGCCGACGCGTACGCGCTCCTCCGCATGTTCGACCGCCTCTCCGCCGAGTCGATCTATCACCGCTTCTTCTCCCCGATGCCCGAGCCCCGACGCGCCGCGCTCCTCCATCTTGCCGGGCTCGACAGCGCGCTCCACGAGGCGATGGTGGCCGAGGTGGGCGGCGAGATCGTCGGGGTGGCGCGCTACGACGGCCGCGCCGGCGAGGACGACGCCGAGGTCGCCGTGATCGTCGAGGACGCCTGGCAGGACCGGGGGCTCGGGACGCAGCTGCTCCACCATCTGGCCCGTGCCGGCGCCCGGCGTGGGCTCGTGGCCTTTCGGGCCGTCGTCCTCGGTGAGAACCGCCGGGCGCTGCCATTTCTCCGACGGCTCTCTCCTGAAGCGGACGTCCGCTTCCAGGATGGCGAGTACCAGGTCTACGCGCCGTTCCGGCTGCGGCGCTTGGTGCCGTAACAGCCCGACAGCGGCTCGGAAATCCCGACCTTTTTACTCCCCTTTTTGCCGAACCCTGATACCGTGAGGGGCACAGCCGGAGAACGAACCACGAGAACGAACCACAGGAGAGAGTCATGGCACTTCGCTTGGGGGACACGGCTCCCGACTTCACCGCGGAGACCACCGAAGGCAACCTCAACTTCTACGACTACCTCGGCGACAGCTGGGGCCTCCTCTTCTCGCACCCGAAGGACTTCACGCCCGTCTGCACGACCGAGCTCGGCGCGATCGCGAAGCGCAAGTCCGAGTTCGACCAGCGCAACGTCAAGCTGATGGGAATCAGCGTCGACCCGCTGGAGTCGCACAAGGGGTGGTCGAAGGACATCGAGGAGACGCAGGGCGCGGCGCCGAACTTCCCGATGATCGCCGACCCCGACCGCAAGGTCGCCGACCTCTACGACATGATCCACCCGAACGCCAGCGACACCGTGACGGTCCGCTCTGTGTTCGTCATCGGTCCGGACAAGAAGATCAAGCTGACCATCACGTACCCGCAGAGCACGGGACGCAACGTCGACGAGCTCCTGCGGGTGATCGACTCGGTGCAGCTGACCGCCGGCTACCAGGTTTCGACGCCGGTCGACTGGAAGCAGGGCGACGACGTGATCATCATCCCGGCAGTCTCGGACGACGAGGCGACGGGCAAGTTCCCGAAGGGCTGGAAGGCCCTCAAGCCCTACCTTCGCGTGACGCCCCAGCCCGACAAGTAACCCAGCTGGTTAGAGCCAGCCCATCGGGTCGACGGCGTTGCCGTTGACCCGCACCTCGAAGTGAAGGTGCGGTCCGGTCGACGCCCCCGTCGAGCCGACGCGTCCGATCACCTCGCCCCTGCTGACGCGCTGTCCGACCGACACCCCGATCGAGGACTGGTGCGCATAGCCGGTCGCGAGCCCACCGCCATGGTCGATCAAGGTCCAATTGCCGTAGCCGCCGTTCGAGCCCGCCATCTTGACGACGCCGTCGTCGCCGGCCTTGATGGGTGTGCCTGACGAGGCGGCGATGTCGATCCCGTTGTGCATCCGGCTACTGCCGTCGATCGGATGGATGCGCGGGCCGAAGCCGCTCGTGACGGGACCGTTCACCGGCCAGATGAACCGGCCGTTGCCTTGCACGGGGTTGCCCCGGCTGACCGCGGCTGCGATCTGAGCGTTGATCTGCTCCTGGATCGCGGCGTATTCCGCCTCGAACTCCGCCTTCCGAGCGCGGAGGCCTTCGATGATCTGCTGCTCCTGCGCCTCGGCGGCGGCGACCTGTTCGCGCTCGCTGTCGGCCTGGGTGCGCAGCTGCGTGACGCGGTCGCGCTCTTCGGTCGCGACCCTCTCGGCTTCCTGCGCCTTCGCCTCTTCCTTCCTGAGGTCTTGCTGGGCGTCGTCGAGCTGGTCCTTGAGGCTTCCTTGCTTCTGGATCTCTCTGTCGAACTGTCGCGAGTTCTCCCCGAGGTACTTGCTCCCCGCGATCACCTCGTGGGCGCTGCCCTCGGTCGACAGCAACGTGAACGAGCTGTCGCTGCCGTTCCCCGAGCTCTTGTAGAGCGCCAGCGCTGTCTCGTTGAACCGCGCCTTCGAGCGCTCGATCTCGAGCTTGATCCGATCGATCTCGCGCTGGACCGTCTCGATCTGGGCCGTGATGCGAGCGATCTCCGCCTCGGCCGCCTCCACCTGCCGCGTCGCTTCGGCGATCTGACCGTCGAGCGCAGCCACCCGCCCTTCGAGGACCTGCCGTTTCGCAGTCGCGTCCTGGAGCTCCTTGATCGCCGCGAGCTCGGCGGTCGACGCATCCTCGATCGCCCCCGCGAGCTCGTCGCGGCGCGCCCTCGGGTCCGGCGACGGCTGGCCGCCGGCGATGGGGGGCGAGACGAAACCGAGCAGGAGCGCGATCGCGACGAAGCCCAGAAGCAGGCGCTGGGCCTTCATGGGGGGCTTATCGTACGCAACAGCAGCCCCAGAAGCAACAGGAGGGCCTGAACTACGCAGTACGGCGGTTGTGACGCGCGAGTGGAGGGTGTGGTGTGTGCCCTGCCCTCGAGGTCCGGGAGTCCGGAGTCGGGCTCAGACCCGCAGGAAGCGGCGGATGCCGACGCCGGCCCCGACGGCCCCGATGATGGCGCCGCCGAACAGCAACCCGATGCTGATGACGGCGGCGTCGCCCGTCGTCACGAAGTACCCACGGAAGAAGTTGCCCTGCGAGGTGTCGACCTGGCTGAGCAGGTATTGGAGCGCGAAGACGCCGCTGACCGCGAGCCCGGCCCCGACCGCTCCCTGCGCGAGCCCCTCGAACATGAACGGGATGCGCACGAACCAGTTCGATGCCCCGACGAGCTTCATCACCTCGATCTCGCGCCGCCGGGCGAACGTGGCGAGGCGAATCGTGTTGACGATCAGGAACAGCGACGAAGCGATCAGGATCGTGGCGATCGCGATGAACAGGTAACGCAGGAAGTTCGTGATGTCGATGAGCTGCTTGATCGCCTTGTCGGCGGTCTGTGACTCATCGACGCCCGGCCGTGTGTTGTACTTCTCCGCGAGCTGCTTCGTCTGCTTGACATCCTTGGGGGCCACCCGGAACGACGCCGGGAGCGCGGTCGCGTCGACCGAGGTCACCAGGTCGGGCTTGTCCCTGAAAATCCGCTTGAACTCCTGATACGCGTCTTCCTTCGACAGGAACTTCGCCGACCTGACCCGTCGGTCGTGATCGAGGTCGTTGCGGACCCCGTCGATCTGCTGCTGCGTCGCGTCCGGCTTCATGAAGACCTCGAACTCGACACCGTGCTTCCACTTCTCGGTGCCGTGGTCGACCCACTGCTGGAACAGCAGAATCCCGCCGAGGAGAAGCAGCGACACCGTGACCGTGAGGATGCCGGCCACCGTCATGAGGAGGTTGCGACGGAGTGAGATGAGCGTCTCGCGCGCGAAGTAGCCGAGCTGGCCGAACATCCCGATCAGCTCCCGACGCCGTAGACGCCGCGCGACTGGTCTCGCACCATGTGGCCGTGATCGAGCTCGATGACGCGGCGGCGCATGGCGTCGACGATGCGTTGATCGTGGGTCGCCATGACCACGGTGGTACCGGTGCGGTTGATCCGATCGAGAAGGCGCATGATGCCGACGGTGGTGGCGGGGTCGAGGTTGCCGGTCGGCTCGTCGGCGAGGAGGATCAGCGGACGGTTCACGAACGCCCGCGCCATCGACACCCGCTGTTGTTCTCCACCCGAGAGTTCGTTCGGGAACCGGTTGGCCTTCTTGCTCAGCCCGACGAGGTCGATGATCTGCGGCACCTGGGAATGCACGATGTGCCGGGGCCGCCCGATGACCTCCTGGGCGAAGGCGACGTTCTCGTACACGGTCTTGTTGGGAAGCAGCTTGTAGTCCTGGAAGATGCAGCCGATGTTGCGCCGCAGCTGCGGAACCTTCCACGAGCTGAGCCGCGAGATGTCTCTGCCGGCGACGACGATCCGACCCGACGTCGGCGCCTCCTCGCGCAGCAGCAGGCGCAGCGCGGTCGACTTCCCGGAGCCGGACGGGCCGACGATGAAGACGAACTCACCCTTGTTGACGTTGATGCTGACGTCGCGCAACGCGACGACGTCGCCCTTGTAGATCTTGGTCACGCCCTCGAAACGAATCATCGAGTCCCGGCAGCAAAAAATCGGAAGCTGGAGGGCCGCCTCCCTTCAGCCACACGTTCTGCCGCAGGCTAGCAGCCTGGTCCTGCCGCAACCCGGATGGCCCCAGCGGGCTCACAGGTTCCTGTGCAACACGATCGGCCCTCGCGAGGGCCGGCTCTCCCGCGACGATCGGCGACACCCGGGCGCGGCCGCTAGCGCGCTGGCCCGGAAGGCGGCACCGACGGTGCGCTGCCGTTTTGCTGCCGGTGCCACTGGAGGTACTCCTCGATGAAGGAATCGAGCTCGCCGTCGAGCACGGCGCGCACATTGCCGGTCTCGTAGCGTGTCCGCTCGTCCTTCACGAGCTGGAACGGCGCGAGCGTGTACGTGCGGATCTGATTCCCGAACGCGACCTCTCGCTTCTCTCCCGAAAGGGCTTCAAGCTCCTGTTGACGTTCGACGCGCTGACGTTCGGCGAGTCGCGCCGCGAGAATCTGCATCGCCTTCGCGCGGTTCTGGATCTGAGAACGTTCGTTCTGGACCGACACCACGATGCCGGTGGGGACGTGCGTGATGCGCACCGCCGAATCGGTGACGTTCACGTGCTGGCCGCCCGCGCCCGATGACCGGTACGTATCGATGCGCAGCTCGCTGGGGTCGATCTCCGGCTCTTCGGCCTGGTCGAGCGCGGGGACGGCTTCGAACGACGCGAATGCGGTGTGACGACGGGCGTTGGCGTCGAACGGTGAAATGCGGATGAGCCTGTGCACGCCCTTCTCGCCCCGGAGCAATCCGTACGCGTACCGGCCCTTGACGATGAACGTCGCGGAAGTGATTCCCGCCTCAGTGCCGCCTTGGACCTCGTCGAGCTCGACATCGAAGCCGCGGCTTTCGGCCCAGCGGAGGTACATGCGCAGCAACATCTCCGCCCAGTCCTGGGCGTCGGTGCCCCCGGCCCCCGAATGGATCTCGCAGATCGCGTCGCGCTCGTCGTGCTCCCCCGTGAACAACGCCCGCAGCTCGAGCCGGTCGAGGTCCGCCGCCAGCGCCGCGATACCGGGAACGATCTCCGACTCGACCGAGTCGTCCTCTTCCTCGCGGCCCAGCTCGAAGAGGGTCTCGAGCTCGGACAGCCGCTCCTCGAGGCCGTCGGTCAGCTCGAGGTCGTCGCGCACCCGAGCCAGCTCGGTCGTCACCTTGCGCGCCCGCTCCTGGTCGTTCCACAGGTCGGGCCGGCTCGCTTCCTGCTCGAGCTCGGCGAGGCGGGCACGCGCCGCGTCGATCTGGAGGTAGGCGCGCGCGTCGTCGACGCGGCGGCGGAGATCGGCCAGGGGTTCGGTGTAATCGCGCATCGCAATGCGAGCGGCTGAACAGACCGCGGTTCAGCGACCGTGGCAGTGCTTGTACTTCTTGCCGCTTCCGCAGTAGCAGGGCTCGTTCCGACCCGGAGTCTTCTCGACACGCACTGGCTGCGGGACGACGTCCTCGGGTCGTTCGGCGACCGCGGTCGCGGTGGGCGCGCCCATCGATTCGCCCATCCCGTCGCCGACCGGTTCCTCGAGCGGCTGGCCGGCGGCTGCGGCTTGCAGAGCCTGCGCGCCCTGCACCGGCCCTTCGGCTGACGAGTACCGGATGTTGCTGGCCTGCCGGCGCGGCGCTTCTTCGGCGACGACTTGGAGATGTGAGACGTAACGCACGAAGTTGTCTTGAACGCTGGCCATCATCGCCGAGAACATATCGAAGCCCTCGCGCTGCCACTCGGCGAGGGGATCCTTCTGACCCATGGCGCGCAGGTTGATGCCCTCGCGCAGGTAGTCCATCTCGTAGAGGTGCTCGCGCCAGTGCTGGTCGATCACCGAGAGCATCACGCGCCGTTCGATCTCGCGGAGGGCCTCGGCGCCGATCACCTCTTCCTTCTGCTCGTAGAGCTCGACGGCATCGTCGGTCAGCACCTGCACGACCTGCTCGCGATCGGGCAGATCGAGCTCGTCGAGCGTGACGCGCGTCGGGAAGGTGCCCTGGATCTGGGTGTGCAGCTCCTTGAGGTCCCATTCCTCGGGATACTCGGTCGGGCACCACGTCTCGACGGCGTGTCGCACCGCGCCCTCGATCGCCTCGAAGGCCTCGTCGCGCAGGTCGCCGCCGTCGAGGATCTGCTGGCGGCGCTTGTAGACGACCTTGCGCTGCTCGTTCATCACCTCGTCGTACTTGAGCACGTCCTTGCGGATCTCGAAGTTGCGGTCCTCGACAGTGCGCTGGGCGCGTTCGATCGCCTTCGTGACCATGCGAGCCTCGAGCGGGACGTCATCCGGGAAGGCCTTGCCCATGACCCAGTTCATGGCGCCCGTCGCGAACAGCCGCATGAGGTCGTCCTCGAGCGAGAGGTAGAAGCGGCTCGCGCCCGGGTCGCCCTGCCGGCCGGAGCGCCCTCGCAGCTGGTTGTCGATTCGCCGGCTCTCATGGCGTTCGGTGCCGAGGACGTAGAGGCCGCCGAGCTCGATGACACGCTCCCCGTCGGCCTGGCACTGGTCCCGGAACTTCGCAACCAGGTCCTGGAACCGTTCGGGAGCGTCCTGCGGCGTCGAGCCCTCGGCGAGCAGCTCCTGGCGTCCCAGGCCCTCGGGGTTGCCGCCGAGCAGGATGTCGACGCCGCGGCCGGCCATGTTCGTGGCCACCGTGACCGCGTGCGGCCGGCCCGCCTGGGCGACGATGAGCGCCTCTTTCTCGTGCTGCTTCGCGTTCAGCACTGAGTGCGGGACGCCGCGCTTCTCGAGCAGCCGCGACAGCTTCTCGGACTTCTCGACCGAGATCGTGCCGACGAGCACGGGCTGCCCCATCTCGTAGCGCTCTTCGATGTCATCGGCGACGGCGTTGAACTTGCCGTCCTCGGCTTTGTAGATGAGGTCGGCGTGGTCGTCGCGGATCATCGGCTCGTTCGTCGGGATACCGACGACCTCGAGCGCGTACGTGTGCGCGAATTCGCCTGCCTCCGTGAGCGCGGTCCCGGTCATGCCGGCGAGCTTCTCGTACATGCGGAAGTAGTTCTGGAGCGTGACCGTCGCCAGCGTCTGGTTCTCGGACTTGATGCGGACGCCTTCCTTGGCCTCGACCGCTTGGTGCAGGCCCTCGCTCCAACGGCGGCCCTCAAGGATGCGGCCGGTGAACTCGTCGACGATCTTCACTTCGCCGTTCTGCACGACGTAGTCGACGTCCCGCTTGAACAGCTCCTTCCCGCGCAGCGCGGCCTGCAGCTGGTGGACGAAGTTCTGGTTGACGTGCTCGTAGAGGTTGTCGACGCCGAGCGCTTGTTCGACGCGTGTGACGCCCTCCTCGGTGGGCACGACGGTGCGCTTCGCCTCGTCGACCTCGTAGTCGCGGTCGCGTTGGAGTCCGTTCACGACCCGCGCGAACCGGTAGTACAGCTCCTGCGCGTCGTCAGCGCGTCCGGAGATGATCAGCGGCGTCCGTGCCTCGTCGACGAGGATGGAGTCGACCTCGTCGACGATCGCGAAGAAGTGCCCCCGTTGCACCTGCTCCTCGCGCGTGAGGGCCATGTTGTCGCGGAGGTAGTCGAACCCGAACTCGTTGTTGGTGCCGTACGTGATGTCGGCCTGGTAGGCGGCGCGCTTCGCATCGGGATCATCGATGTCGGGGACGACGATCCCGACGTCGAGCCCGAGGAACCGGTAGATCTGACCCATCCATTCGGCGTCGCGCCGGGCCAGATAGTCGTTGACCGTGACGAGGTGGCATCCGTAACCGGCCAGGGCGTTCAGGTAGAGGGGCAGGGTGGCGACGAGCGTCTTGCCCTCGCCGGTCTTCATCTCCGAGACCCAGCCGAAGTGCAGGGCGGCACCACCCATGATCTGGACATCGAAGTGGCGCTGGCCGAGCGTTCGCTTGGCCGCCTCCCGCACGACCGCGAAGGCCTCGGGGAGCAGGTCGTCGAGCATCTCGACCCGCTCCTCCTTCGTGTCGACCTGGGCCAGGCGGGCCCGGAACTCGTCGGTCAGGGCGCGCAGCTCCTCGTCGGAGCGCGCTTCCATCTCGGGCTCGAAGGCCGCGACCTCGGGGACGATCGACTGCAGGAGCTTGAGCTTCCGGCCTTCGCCCGCGTGAAGGAGCTTGTTGAAGAGGCCCATGTGGAATCCGAGTCTACCGACGCCCGTCGTCACCGACGCTCGCGGTGATCCGGCGAGACACACCCGCCGCCCGTAACGCTCTGCCGCCGTGACAACGGCGGTGCGAAGCCCCGAGCTCCAGGACTTCTCGACGCCGCCGAAGCAGCGTTGGCGATGGGAGCGTCCGGCACCCACGGTCGTCGGGTGCGTCGTCGCGGCCGCCGTCGCCATCTGGTCGACGCGGGGCGCGTGGGGGGGACGTCCGCCCGCCGGCGAAGACGTCACGGCGCACCTCGTGCGCCTCGACGTCGGGATCTCGCAGCTCGTGGCCCACGGACGGCTCGACGGCTGGTTCCCGCGCTTCTACCTCGGGTACCAGGAGTTCCTGTTCAACGGGCCCGGCCTGACGTGGGCGGTGGCCGCCGTGCGCGGCATGAGCCTCGGGGTCGTCTCGAACTCGGGCGGGCTGATGGTCATCGGCGTCGTCTCGTTCGCTGCGGTCCCCATCGCGATGGCGTTCCTCGCCCGGTCGTTGGGTCTCGGCCGGCTCGCAGCGGGGATCGCGGCGGTGCTCTCGCTGCTCGTCTCGAGTCTGTTCGGCGTCGGCCTCCAGGGGCTGTATCTCGTCGGCCTGCTCTCCCACCAGCTCGGCGCGGTGTTCTTCTGCCTCGCGCTCGGCGCCTTGCTGCGCATTCCAAGTGACGTCCGATGCCGCTGGATGGTGCTGGCGGCAGTGTCGCTCGTGGCGCTCGCCATCACGCACCTGATCTCGGTGCTGGTCCTCGCGGTGTTCTTTCCGCTCCTGGCGTTCGGTCTTCGGCGCGATCTGCTCGGGCGCGACACGCTCGAGCGATTCGCGCTGACCGGGTTGCTGGCAGCCGGGCTGGCCGCGTGGTGGCTCGCACCCGCGCTCGCACACCGCGACCTGCGCGGCGTGGTCGCGACCTGGGAGACGTCGCCGTTCGGCGAGCGCGTCGACGCCATCGTGAACGGCCATCTCCTGTTCCGCCCGTACACGATCTGGCTCGTGGTGGCGGGTTGGGTGTACGGGCTGACACGCGTACGCCGGCGACCGTTCGCGCTCGTGCTGGTGGCGACACCGCTTGTCTATCTCCTCATCGCGCACTGGGCCGCGTCGCGCTGGCCCGACAACGAGATCACCCTTCAGCTCGCCAATCGCGGCCTCGGCTACGCCGGGCTGCTCGCGGTGCTGCCGCTGGCGGCAGGGCTGGCCGCCGGGGCCCAGTTCGTGGCCTGGAGGTGGGCGCGGTGGCGCTGGGCAGCGCCCGTCGCCGCCGGGATCGCGTTCGCGCTCGCGGTGGGCATCGTGCTCTCGTCGCTCGGTCCCGACCGGCGCGCCGCCAGGCAGGTCGCCGACCCGGTCCCGCAGCTGCGTCATGCAGCCCACGAGCTGACCGGGCGGGTCCCGGACGGCGCGCGGTTCGTCACCGAGCGCGAGTACCCAGCCGAGATCGCCCGCACCGGGATCCTCCAGCCCGCGACGTGGCTCGCGCACGAATCGCGCCGGAACTCGCTGAACGGCTTCAACCTCGAGGCGTCGAGCACGCCCGAGCCCGACTTCGTGCCCGACAACCCGCTCGGGAGCGGTACGGCCGAATCCCAAGCCGACGTCCTCGCCCGGCTCGGCGTATCACACGTCGTGACCACCGGCGACGCCCTCACCGACGAGCTCGAAGCGTCCGAGCGTTTCGAGCTCGTCTGGCGGGAGCCACCCATCGCGATTCTTGCTGTGCGCCCGCGCCCGGGACAGCCCGACCCGATCTCGCTCGTCGACACGGACGTGCCCTCCACGGCGCGGCTCGCACTCGCCGACCCGGAGCGGCTACGCATCCAGGTTGAAGCGTCCCGCGCGGCACGGGCCACCGTGGCCATCGCGTGGTCGCCCAAGTGGGACGGCCGCATCGACGGCCGTGACGTCCATCTCGACCGCATGCCTGACGGTCTCATCGCCGTGCGCCTGCCTGCCGGCACGAGCACGCTGGAGCTGAGCTACGGACCCGACGTCTGGGACCGCGTCGGCGTCGCGATCAGCGCGGCAACGGTCGTGTCCCTGATCACGCTGGGCGCGTCAGTGTGGACCCGGCGACGGCGTCACTCCACCGCGGCGGCGGCGGCTTAGCCGACCGTCGCCGCAGAGCCGGAGCTTGCGACGGCGTCAATCAACATCGAGGAGCTTTTCGCGCATGGCGTAGACCACCGCTTCCATGCGCGAATGCAGGTGGAGCTTCTCGAGGATGTTCCGCACGTGGTTCTTGACGGTGTTCTCGGAGATGTACAGCTCGTCGGAGATCTCCCGGTTGCTCAAGCCCTTCGCAACGAGCTTGAGCACGTCGAGCTCGCGATCCGTCAGGGTCGGCAGCAACGAACGATGCCGTTCCTCCGCCTGTTGCACGAGGACGTTGAACTCGCTGAGCAGCTTGGACGCCATGGAAGGCGAGATCAGGCTGTGGCCCCGCGCCACGGCGCGGACGGCATCGGCGAGCTCCTCGATGGAGATCTCCTTCAGGAGGTAGCCGCTCGCGCCCGCCTTCACCGCCGCGTACAGATCCTCTTCGCTTTCGGAGACCGTGAGCATGATCACCTTGGTGTCGGGCAGGCGCTCGCGGATGCGACGCGTGGCCTCGATGCCGGTCGAACGAGGCATGCGCACGTCCATGAGAACGACGTCGGGCGTCATCTCCTCGGCCCGGTGGACCGCTTCGATGCCGTCCGCAGCCTCGCCGACGATCTTGATGTCGGGCTCCTCGGAGAGAACGAAGTCGAGCCCGCGCCGCCAGAGCGCGTGGTCGTCGACGATGACGATCCGGATCGTCTCCCCGTCGCTCATACCCGTGCCCGTCCGGGCTTCACCCGCTCGTCTCGATCAGACCGAGGTTGCCGTCTCGACGTCGGTAGATGACGGCGGCGTGGCCGTTCTCGGCGTTCGTGAAGAGAAAGAAGTCGTGCCCGAGGAGCTCCATCTGGAGCGCGGCTTCTTCGGGCCCCATCGGCTTCATCGTGAACCGCTTCGTCTTCACGATGCGGTCGGCGGGTAGGTCGTCCTCGTTGTCGCCGTCGGGTGCCGCTTCCGGCGCGAGCACCTCGCCCGTGCCGGTTGCGCCCCGATGGCGACGTCCGGCGTGCGATCGCGTGACGCGCTTCTCCTTGATTCGGGCGACCTGGTGCTCGACCTTGTCGATGACGAGGTCGAGCGCGGTGGCGGGTTCGCTGGCAGCGGCGTGTGCTTTCACGAAGTTCCGCTTCAGGTGGACGATCACGTCGCACACCTGATTGGCGGCGACGCGACGGTTCCGCAACTCGGAGAAGTCAACCTCCACGCGTCCGGCGTCGTGGGTGAAGCGGGAGATCTTGGTGAGCTTCTCGCGGGCGAGCTTGCGAAGCCGGGGCGAGACGTCGACGTTCTTTCCTCGCACCACGATGTCCATCAGTGTCGGCCATCATACGCGGGCCGCGGCACGACGGCTCGGGAAGAGATCCCGCCCGGCTGTGGTGTACGCGCCGCGGTGACGGCCACCACCCTCGCCGCGCCGCGGCGACGCAACGCGTCGGCGGCGGCCGCGAGCGTGGCGCCTGTGGTCGCTACGTCGTCGACGAGCAGCACACGAGGCGGGAACCGGCTGCGGCGGGCGTCGAAGCGCGGACCGACATGGCGGGCGGCCGCGGGCTGGCCGGTCTGCGGCGGACCCGGGTGTCGACGAAGCGTGGGGCGGGCGCGAAGGTCGAGCGCGTCGGCAATGGCGCGCGCCAGGAGCTCGGCGTGGTCGAACCCGCGGGCATGGCGGCGCGAGATCGTCGTGGGCGCCCAGGTGACGACGTCGAGCCGTGCGTGCTCGCCCGCGAGCGTGACGAGCGCGGCCATGCGTTCCGCCAGCCAAGGCACGGTGGCGCGCGTTCGCCAGTACTTGACGCGGGCGACCAGCTCCCGCGCGACCCCCTCGTATGCGAACAGAGCGAGCCACTGGTCGACGCCTCGCGGCGGTGGCTGCCCAGGAGGCGACCGCAGCGTGCGCTGGCACGCAGCGCACACAGGCTCCGCCGGCTGGCCGCAGCCCGGACAACGAGACGGGAACGCCGCCTCCACGAGCGCGCGCCACATGTTCACGGGCGCGGACGCTACCGACGGGGTACGACACCTACGTCTCGGAGTGCTTCGTCGTAGGGGGCGCGCAGCACCTCCCTTTCAGTGACGATTGCGCTCACGAGCCGCGCCGGTGTGATGTCGAACGCGCGGTTCGCCACCCCCACTCCCGACGGGACGGTGCGCTCACCGCCGACGACGACGACCTCGTCGGCCGCGCGCTCCTCGACCGGGATGGCCGACCCGTCGGGTGTGTCGAGGTCGATCGTCGAGGTCGGCGCGGCAACGATGAACGGAACGCCGTGCTCACGCGCCAGCAGCGCGAGCGGGTAGGTCCCGATCTTGTTGGCGACGTCGCCGTTGGCGGCGATCCGGTCGGCGCCGACGACGACGAGGTCCACGTCCCCTGATGCCATCAGCGACCCGGCCATCGCGTCCGCGACCACGGTGACCGGGATGCCGAGTCGATCGAGCTCCCACGCCGTCAGCCGTGCCCCTTGGAGCACTGGGCGCGTCTCGCCCGCCCAGACCCGCGGTCGTTTGCCGGCCTCGTGCGCGGCGCGGACCACGCCGAGCGCAGTGCCGTAGCCGACGGTCGCCAGCGATCCGGCGTTGCAGTGCGTGAGCACGCGCGCTTCGTCGGGCACGAGCTCGGCGCCGAGCTCACCAAGGGCGCGGTTGCCGGCAACATCAGCGGCGGCGATGCGTTCCGCCTCGGCGAGCGCGGCGTCAGCGCCGCCGCGTTCCCACGCGTCCATTGCCCCCTCCACGCCCCACGCGAGGTTGACCGCGGTCGGCCTCGTGCCGGCGAGACGGCGTGCCGCCGCCCGCACTCGGTCCTCGGTGGCGAGTGTGCGCGCCGCCAGCGCCACCCCGAACGCGCCGGTGGCGCCCAGCGCCGGTGCGCCCCGGACCGCCAGCGAACTGATCGCGTCGCAGAGCTCATCGACCGTCGCGCACTCGACGAAGCGGAGCTCGCCCGGCAACGCGCGCTGGTCGATCAGCCGCACCCTCCCGCGACGCCACTCGATCGTCGGCGGGATCGGGTC
>DASPXI010000078.1:0-18563 GCA_035637335.1 Acidimicrobiia bacterium | reverse complement strand
GGGGTCGGTGCCGGTCAGCGCGAGCACGAGGGAGGACTTACCGTGATCGACGTGCCCGGCCGTGGCGACGGTGCGCACGTCAGTCGAACAGCGTGGCGAGCGCCGCCGCGACGATGTCGTCGTCGGCGGGTTCGACGGTGCGGAGGTCGCACACGACAGCGTCGTCGATGACGCGGGCGACGACGTCCTGACTGCGCAGCGTCGCGAGCGCCCGCGTGGGCGCGTCCACTTCCACCGCCACGCCGATCGACGGGATCGTCAGCCCCGGGAGGGACCCGCCGCCGGCGACGGCATCGGTGTCGACGACTTTGGCCGCCGGCAGCTGCGAGGCGATCACCTCACCCCGGGTCTGCAGCTCGTCGAGGGGGGCGGTCGCCATCCGCCACAGCGGGATCGACCTGGCATCCCCAGAGAGATAGGAGAAGGCGACGGCCTGGAGACCGGCGAGCGTGACCTTGTCTGCTCGCAGGGCGCGAGCCAGCGGGTGGTTGGCGATCGTGGCGAGGAGGTCGGACCGCCCGACGATCACGCCCGCCTGCGGCCCTCCCAGCAGCTTGTCGCCGGAGAAGGTGACGATCGCGGCACCGGCCTCGATCGCCTGACGGATGCCCGGCTCGCCGCGCAGCCAGGGCGGCCGGTGAGGGAGCCACGGCGTGGTCTCGTCGAGCAGGCCCGAGCCGGCGTCCACCATCACCGGCGGAGCGAGCGTCGAGATGTCCGCGATCGGAGTCGACTCGACGAACCCGAGCATCCGGTAGTTCGAGGCATGCACCTTGAGCAACAGCGCCGTGTTCGGCCCGATTGCGTCTTCGTAGTCCTCCCGGCGGGTGCGGTTGGTGGTGCCCACCTCGATCAAGCGCGCCCCCGACTCCGCCATGATCTCGGGCACCCGGAACCCACCGCCGATCTCGACCAACTCACCGCGCGACACCACGACCTCGCGCCCGCGAGCGAGCGCCGCCAGGGAAACCAGCACCGCGGCTGCGTTGTTGTTCACGACCAAGGCGTCACCGGCGCCGCCGGCCCGGGCCAGGAGCGACCCCGCGTGCTCGTGGCGTGAGCCGCGCCGGCCCTCGTCCATCCGGTACTCGAGGTTCGAGTAACCGCTGCCGATCTCCCGACCGGCGTCGATCGCCTCGTTACCGAGCGGAGCACGACCGAGGTTCGTGTGCAGGATCACGCCGGTCGCGTTGATCACCCGCCGCAGCAGCCGCGACCGCATCGCGTCCACGCGCCGGCGCGCGTCGGCGACGAGGTCTTCGGCCGATACCTGCTCGTCGTGTGTCAGCTGCCCGCGAGCGTGCGCTATGGCGTCCCGGGCGCACGTCACGAGGAGCTCGTGAGGAAGGCCTTGCAGCGCCGCCAATATCTGGTCGACACCAGGGAGCGCGCGTCGTGGGTCCACGCCGTCAGCGTAATTCGGTGCTCGCGAGACGCTCATCGGCCGTACTGACGCGCACGTAGAATGGTGGCGTAGTGCGCGTCAAAGGTGAGGTATTTCGCAACTCCTATACCGAGGTTGTGCGGTGGTGATCCCGCGGGAGGCCGCCACCGTGATGCTCGTTCGTGACGCCCGCGGCGACGGCGGCTCTGCCGACCGTCGCCGCAGGAGCCGGAGCTTGCGACGGCGACAGGACGGCTCGACTCTCGAGGTGTTCATGCTGCGGCGCAACCTCGAGGCCGACTTCATGGGTGGCGCCTACGTGTTCCCCGGCGGCGCGGTCGACGCCGACGACCGTGCGCCCGAGCTGCTCGCCCGCTGCCATGGCCTCGACGACGCCGACGCCAGCGCCGCCCTCGGGCTGCCCGCGGGCGGGCTGGGGTTCTGGGTCGCCGCCGTGCGCGAGGCGTTCGAGGAGGCCGGAGTGCTCCTGGCCCGATCGGCGGCCACCGGTCGGCTGGTTGATCTCGACGACGCGAGCATGGCCACCCGGCTCGAGCGCGCCCGGCAGCTCGTCGGGCGCGGCGAGCGTCCGTTCGTGGATTTGGTGCAGGACGAGTACCTGCTGCTCGATGCGGGCGCGCTCCGTCTCTTCTCGCACTGGATCACCCCCGCCGGTGCGCCCCGCCGCTACGACACATGGTTCTTCGTCGCGGCCGCGCCCGATGGGCACGCGTACCTCCACGATGACAGCGAGACGGTGGCGTCGGTGTGGATCCGGCCCGGTGACGCGCTCGAACGTGCCCAACACGGCGAGCTCGAGCTGATCTTCCCGACCGTACGGAACCTGGAGCAGCTGGCGCGCTTCCGAAGCGCGCGCCATCTCCTCGACGCCGTGTCCGATGCGACGACCGGCATCGCACGGCCGCGCATGGTTGCCGACGCCAGCGGTGCGCGAATCCAGCTGCCGATCGATCCCGGCTTCAACGAAGGGGTGGCCTGATGCCCGACATGACGCCGGGTGTCCCGAGCGCGCTCTCGCCGCTGGTCCGCCGGATCGTCGCGCCCAACCCCGGTCCGATGACGGGTCCGGGCACGAACACGTACCTCGTCGGCATCGACGAGGTCGCGGTCATCGATCCCGGCCCCGACACCAAGAAGCACATCGACGCCATCGTCGGCGCGTCGATGCGCGAACGCGTGCGCTGGGTGCTGCTGACCCACACCCACCCGGATCACGCGCCCGGAACCGAACGGCTCGTGAAGGCGACCAAAGCCGAGGTCGTCGCGTTCTCGAAGCGCGACCCGGTGATCACGCCAGACCGCACGGTCGGAGACGGCGACAGCATCGAAGGCACGGAGTTCGGCCTCGAGGTCATCCACACCCCGGGTCACGCGCCGAACCACATCTGCTTCCTGCTCGAGGAGGAGCGGGTCCTGTTCACGGGCGATGTCATCCTCAACGGCATGTTCTCGGTCGTGAACCCGGCCCGCGGCGGTGACATGGCGTTGTATCTGCAGTCACTCGAGAAGCTGAAGAAGCGCCGGGTCGCCCGCATCGCCCCCGGTCACGGCGACGTCATCGACGAGCCGCGGGCGAAGATCGACGAGTACCTGAAGCACCGCAAGGCACGGGAGCGGCAGATCCTCAGGGCGCTCAAGGACGGCCCCATCCGCATCAGCGAGATCGTCGAGCGCATCTACAGCGACGACACGCCGCCCGAGCTGCACGAGTGGGCGGGCCGTCAGGTGCACGCGCACCTGCTCAAGCTGAAGGCCGAAGGCAAGGTCGTCGGCGGCAGCGTGAAGTCAGCCTGGAAGCTCGCGTAGCGAGAGAGGGTTTTGGCGTCGCTCAACCCCAATAATCCGGGTTCTGCGACGCCAAAACGTGGGTCCTAACCCGCGTCCTTGGCGGCCAGGTTCGCGGTGGCCTGCTCGAAGATGCGCGCCGTGCACGAGCTGAGGTCGAGCGGTGGGAGCAGCTCGTCCACGATCCGTTCCGCGATGCGGCGGAACTCCGCGCCCGCCGCGCCGTCGGGCGCGCTCAAGACAGCGGGCTGGCCTGCGTCGCCGCCGGCCGAGACCGCGGGCTCGATCGGCACCCGCCCGACGAGCGGCACGCCGATCTCCGCCGCGAGTGCGGCCCCCCCGCCGTCGCCGAAGATGGCGTGCTGTGAACCGTCCGGAGCGACGAACGCGCTCATGTTCTCGATCACGCCCGTCACCTTGATGTAGCTGCGCCGAGCCATGTCGGCGACGCGCGCCGCAACTTGCTGGGCGGCCAGCGCCGGAGTCGTCACGACGAGCAACTCGGTGCTCGGCAGCAACCGCGCAAGCGCCATCTGGATGTCGCCGGTGCCGGGCGGCATGTCGATGAGCAGGTAGTCCATCTCGCCCCACCGCACGTCGGTGAGGAACTGCTCGAGCGCCCGGGCGAGGATGAGCCCGCGCCACATGAGCGCCGTCCCCTCGTCGTCGACGAGGAAGCCCATCGAGACGACCTTGATCGTGCCAGGGGGACCGGCGGGGTCCTCCAGGTTTGGGATCTCGACGACGTTCGGATCGATCTTGCCGTCTGAACCGCCGAGGCGACCTTCGACGCCGAGCATGCGCGGGACGCTGAAGCCCCAGATGTCGGCGTCGAGGATTCCGACCGTTCGACCCTGACCGGCGAGCGCGGCGGCGAGGTTCACCGTGACGGACGACTTGCCGACGCCGCCCTTTCCGCTCGCTACTGCGAGCACGCGTGTCGTCGGCAGCACCTCAGTGCCCGGCGCGTTCTCGCGCGCTTGCCAGCGCGCACGCTGCATGGTGGCGGACTTCTCGTCCTGGGTCATCTCGCCGTACTCGACGTTGACGGCGGTGACACCGCGCAGCCCGCGGACCTTCGACTCGACGTCGTTCTGGATCTGGGTGCGCAGCGGACAACCTGCCGTGGTGAGCGCCACCTTCACCGTGACGACGCCGTCCTCGCCGACGTCGACGCCCCGGACCATGCCGAGCTCGACGATGCTGGCGTGCAACTCGGGATCGATGACGCCTTCGAGCGTGCGCCGCACGTCGTCGGCGCCCGGCGGCGGACCCGAAGCGGCCGAGTGAATCGGCGCGCCGGGGTCGTTGGGATCAGGTGTACGGATGGCCATGAATGGAACCTGAGCTCCGCCTTCCGGCGTGGCGGTCTGGTTGTCCAATAAAACCAGCGGTCGTCTTGAAAATATGCCCGTTGGCAGGTACGGTCAATCCGGTATGGCCGCTCCTCCCGACGAGTTGACGGTCCTCAAGGCGCTGGGGGACGAAACCCGGTATGCGATGTATCGCGAGCTCGCGACATCCACCGCTCCGATCTCGGCCCCAGAGCTCGCCGACCGGCTCGACCTCCATCCCAACACGGTGCGTCTGCACCTCGAGCGCCTGCGCGACGCCGGTCTCATCGACGTCGAGGCGGTACACCGCGGCACGGTCGGCCGGCCCCAGCACGTGTACTTCCTCGCCGACGACGCGCCCGGACTCGGGTTCGACCCGCCCGCCCACGCGCTGCTCGCCGGTCTGCTCGCTTCGCTCGCCGAGCGGGTGGGTGCCGATCCCGACGACGCCGCCGACACCGGTCACGCGTGGGGCATCGAGGCGGGCAAGCGCACGCGCAGCCGCAGCTGCCTGCGGGCGCTCGAGGGGGAGCTGGCGCAGCTCGGCTTCGAGCCCGCGACCGACGCCGCCGACGGCGCGTACGAGGGCTCGAGCCGCATCGAGTTCCTGCACTGCCCCTTCCGTGAGCTGGCCGAGGCGTACCCGGAGCTGGTGTGCAACCTGCACCGGGGCCTGTGCGAGGGCGTCGTCGACCAGGTCGGCGGGGGAAGGGTCGAGGAGTTCGCCACGTTGTACGACCCCGAACCGTGCCACGTGACCGTTTCGGTCGGATACCCTGAAGACAGCACGTGAGGTACCTGGAGGACCGATGCTCACCCTCACCGACACTGCGTCGACCAAGGTCAAGCAGCTCATCGACGCCGAGGGCAACCCCGAGCTGGTGTTGCGCGTCGCCGTTCGTCCCGGCGGTTGTTCGGGTCTCAGCTACGAGATGTTCTTCGACACCGACGTCTCACCCGACGATGTCGCCACCGAGTTCGGGGACGTGAAGGTCGTCGTCGACCCGGCGAGCTCGCAGTACCTCGCCGGCGCCTCGCTCGACTACAAGGACGGGCTGCAAGAGGCCGGGTTCACGATCAACAACCCGAACACGACCCGCACCTGCGGGTGCGGACAGTCGTTCTCCTGATCGACCGACCCGACCAACCCGACCGACTGCGGATTTCACCGCTCGACGACCCCGCTCCGGCGGGGTCGTTTCGCGCCACGAGCGCGCGCGGACACTGGAAGTTGTGACGCGTTCCTCGTAGTCTGCGCGGGAACGCATACCGCGCGATGCGCGCTGGTGGAGGGAGGCTCGCACCCATGACACCTACGTGGCCACCGTCCGGCGGTGGGGATTCCGGCGACCAGGGCGGAGGCGGGAGCACTTGGCCGCCGCCGCCGCCCCCGCGTCCGGAGCCCCGGCCGTGGGAGCCGACGCCGTCGCCTGAGCCGAGCGCGCCGGCTGCGAAACCGGCGAAGCCGGCGAAGAAGAAGAAGGCGACAACCAAGAAGAAGGCGACCAAGAAGAAGGCCGCGCGCAAGCCGGCGAGGAAGAAGGCCGCTGCACGCAAGAAGGCAGCGCGCGGGCCGGCGAAGCGGAAGGCGGCGAAGCGCACGACGAAGAAGCGCGGTGCTCGCAAGACCGCCAAGCGGACGACCAAGAAGCGTGCGGCACGAAAGACGGCCAAGCGGCGCACCACGAAGAAGCGTGCGACTCGCAAGACTGCCAAGCGGCGGACGACGAAGAAGCGCGGAGCACGGAAGACCGCGAAGAAGGCAACCAAGCGCACTCGGCGTCGTCGGTAAGACGCAGGCGAGCGCTTCGCTCGCCTGGAGCTCAGCTCACGAGGCGCTCGAGCAGCTGCTGCTGTTCGTCGTGACCGAACGCGCCGTCGAGGCGCGCCACGACGTTGCCCGTCGCGTCGACGCCGAACAGAAACGGCTCACCGGGTAGACCCCACGCCTGCACGGCCGGGAGCGTGTTCCGTCCGTCGAGCGACGTGTAGATCTCGACGTGCACGAACGTGATCCGGTCCTGGAACTGACCGACGAGCTTCAGGAGATCGTCGAGCACGGGGCCGCAGTACCGCGACTGGCAGAGCGCGGGTGTGGCGAACATCACCGCGACCGGCTTCCCTCCGCCGATGACCTCCGACAGCGACTGCTGGTGCAGGGGGCACGGCGGATTGCGGGTGCAGATGGGGTCTACGCCCATCGCATCGGTGACCGTCGGTGATGGAACGCGGGGCGCCGGAGTCCCGGGCACGGGAGCTTGTGGTTGCTCCTGCACCTGGAACGCGTGCGTGATCCGCTGCCCGTTGACCTTGACCGTCGCTTGCCAAGGTCCCGCCTGCGGGAACACCGCCTCGACCGTGTAGATCCCTCGCTTCTTCGGCAGGCCTTTCGCGTGCAGGGTGGCGCGTGAATAGGGTCCCTTGGGTTTGGCGCGGGCGCCGGAAGCGAAGGCGATGTCGGCCCTCGGGCCGGACGCGAATCGACGCTTCTTGGTCTCCAGCGCGAAGCCGAAGCGCTGCGGATCTGGTGACGCGTAAGGGTCGATCGTCAGCAGGCCCCACTCGAGATCGGCATCGCCGGCGAACGCGAGATCCGGGAGGCCACCGGCGGCCGTCGCGACGAGCAACCCGCCGCCGGCGGCGAGGAAGGCGCGTCGAGTCGGGCGCCCGGGCGGCATCCCCCTATCCTGCCGGTCGGAGAACGTGATGTCCGATCGGGTCGGCTTCGTATGCAACGGCACGGCAGTGGAAGTAGACGTCGCTCCGGGCGAGTCACTCCTGTCGGTGCTGCGTGAGCGTCTGGGGCTCGTCTCGGTCAAGGACGGGTGCGCGCCGCAAGGGCACTGCGGATGTTGCACGGTGCTCGTCGACGGGGACGCCCGGGTCGCGTGCGTGACCCCCGCGGCTCGGGTGCAAGGACGCGCCATCACCACCGTCGAGGGTCTCGACCGGGCGGTCCGGGACGACCTCGCGGGCGCGTTCGTCGCCACCGGCGGCTCGCAGTGCGGGTTCTGCACCCCCGGCATCGTGATGCGGGCGGCGTCGCTTCTCACCAAGGGACGCAGCAGCCGCGCCCACGTCGATCGCGGTCTCGCCGCCCACCTGTGCCGGTGTACGGGCTGGCAGACCGTGTACGAGGCGGTCGGCGCGGGCGCCTCTGGACGCGTGCCCGCCGCACGCCGGGACCTCGACGCCGCCTCCCGCCGAGCCACGCTCGAAGGCGGCGTGTCACAGCGCGCGGCCCCCGATGTGCCCCTCGGGGCCGGCGGCTTCGCCGACGACGCCGCGCCATCCGACGCGCTCGTCGCCGTGCCGCGACCGCCCGGCGGCACTGACGCCAACGGCGGCGCGGTCGTCGACGCCGCCGGCGTCGCTTGGGTAGTTGCGGATTCGTTGCTGGAGGCGCGCGCCGGCGCGGGCAAGGTGCAGGGCCGGCGCACGACGATCGAAGAGCAGCCGCCACTGCCGCTGCCCGAACGGCCTCCGGGCGGTGTGCGGCTCGCCACCGGCTGGGTCGAGCCCGCATACCTCGAGCCGGACGCCTCGTGGTGCGAACCGGGTGGTGAAGCGGCGACCCCGCTCGCCAACGGGGGCGCGTTTGGGGGAAAGGAGTCGTCCGTCGCCCCGGTGGCGGCGCGAGAGCTCGCCGACCGGCTGGGCCGGCGCGTGCGCGTCGTGCTGTCACGCGAGGACGTCGTGCGCCACGGGCCAAAGCGCCCGCCGATTGCCGCCAGCGCGGTCTACGACGGGGACGCGGTCGTCGTGCGCGGGCACATCGTCAAGGGTGGCGAGGCTGCCTTCGCGGGGGAGCTCGTGACGCCCTACCATGTCAATGTCGACCAACGGTGGGACGCGGTACCGGTGGCCGGGCCGCCGGTGGCGACACATCTGCGGGGCGTCGGCTCCGCGGAGCCGGCCGTGCTCGTCGAAGGCGCGCTCGAGGAGGCGGGCGTCGACCGCGCCGCCATCGTCCGCGACAACCGGGTGGCGGCGGTTCTCCTCGACTCGTGCGCGTCAGTCGGCGGGGGCGCGGTGGCGGGTGCCCGAGTTCATCTCGACGGCGCGGGCGCGCTCGCCCGGGTCGAGGTGCGCGTCGCAGCCGGCGACCCGCTCGACGATGTCGTGCTGCGGTCCTACGCCATCGGCGGCACGCACATGGCGCTCGGATGGGTGCTCAGCGAGGGCATCGCGGTGAATCCTGACACCGGCGGGGTCCACGACCTCACGATCCGCTCCTTCGGTGTGATCAGGGCCAAGGACACGCCTCCTATCGACGTGACGATCCTCGATGACGACGGCCCTCCGCGGCCTCGCTCGTCCGATGCCGTGTTCGCGGCCGTCGCAGCCGCGGCATGGAATGCGGTAACACGCGCGGACGGCGCCCGTCCCGACGCGTTCCCCGCCCGCGAGACGCGCGCCGCCCGACGCTTGCGTCGATGATCAGGCCGCCGTCTGCGCCTGGGGCCGGAAGATGAAGAAGCTGATCACCAGGATCCAGACCAGCCACACCAGGAACACGACGAAGCCGTAGGTGAACAACCCACCGTTGTCGCTGGCGACGCCGATGCCGGCGACCACCCAGGCCAGCGAGAGCACGACGCCGACCCATCCGAGCCAAGCGGGGAACACCTTGGTCCTGAGCGCGGCGATCGACGTGGCCGCTACGAGCACGGCGATGGAGAACGAGGCCATGCCAATCACGACGTTCGAAAGCGTCCAGAAGAACCTCGCCCCGAGCGGGCCGAGCTCCCGGAGGCGGAGTGCGATCGTCGACTTGATCGCAAATCCGCTGAGCACCAACGCGATCGTCACCACGCCGCCTCCGGCGGTGATCGTCGCCAGGCGCCGCGTCTCCTCCGGCCGGCGCAGCCGGCTCCAGAGGCTCCCGAGGAACCACAGGAACGACAGTGCCGCCAGGCCGGCCAAGAACGCCCCGACCCTGATCGCCGTATCGTGATCCCGGAAGTACTTGGCGACCTCTCGGGCGGATTCGTCGATGGCCGGTGGTGAACTCGCGACGAACGCCGAGACCACGACCAAGACAACGAATAGCAGGCCCGCGGCTGCGCCGTACTGCTCCCACTTCGTGTCGTTCACGTCCTGCCTCCTTCGGCGGCACGCCAGCCGTGCTGCCCGAATCATGGTCCGCTGACGGCTTGATGAAATCAAGCATCTAGCAGGTAACGTCTGGACGTGCCCGGTGCCGTGTTCATGATCTTGGTGATGGTCCTGGTCGTCCCCGTCGCGATCATGTTCGGCGGCGCGATCTGGAGCGCACTGTTCGGCTGGATCTCGTCCGAGGACGCCGATCATCGGCACGAGGGTGAAGCGGCCTAACCCCGCCCACATATCGGATTGGACTGGTCAAAGCCTTCTCACACGTTGATCACAGGCGCGCTCGCGCATGCTCTGGTCAACGACACGATGGTGATCGGAGGGCGATGTCCGATGCAGACCCGATACGCGCTTGTTCCGGCAGCCCTGGCGGTGCTCCTCGCCACGAGCTGCGGCGGAAAATCGTCGACTTCGGCGGCGGAGGCGTCCAAACGTCCCTACGCGCCTCGGGTGCGCCCGGCTGACTTCGGAGGTCCGGTCGACAACCCGTATTTCCCGCTCGTGCCCGGATCTCGGTGGGTCTACGAGGGGCGGAAGGCAGAAGGAAACGAGCAGACCGTCGTCGAAGTCACCCGCGACACCAGGGCGATCCTCGGCATCACGGCGGTCGTCGTGCACGACACGGTCACCAAGGATGGAAACGTCAAGGAAGACACGTTCGACTGGTACGCGCAGGACCGTCAGGGGAACGTCTGGTACCTCGGCGAGGACACGAAGGAGTACGAGAACGGCAGGGTCGTCAGCACGAAGGGATCATGGGAGGCCGGCGTCAACGGAGCGCAGGCGGGCATCATCATGAAGGCCCGACCCACGCCCCGGTGCCTCCTACCGGCAGGAGTACTTCAAGGGGCAGGCCGAGGACTTCGCCCAGGTGCTGAGCACGAAGGAGTCGGTCACCGTGCCCGCGGGCACCTACCGCGATGTAGTGAAGACGAAGGACTTCACGCTGCTCGAGCCCAAGCTCCTCGAGCACAAGTACTACGCCCGCGGCGTCGGGGTGGTGCGGGAGGTCACGGTGAAGGGCGGTTCCGGTCGTGCGGAGCTCGTCGAGTACACACCGGCCACGGCGTGAGTGCGTTCGCTTGACCCAGGCCGGGGGGCGCGGATAGACGGCGAACTGCCATGCCTGCGCACTCGATCCGCGTCCCCACGCACGACGGCGACGCGTTCGACGCCCACCTTGCGCTGCCCGCCCGTGGCGCCGGTCCCGGCATGCTCCTGCTCCACGAGGCCGGCGGCATCACCGGCTACATGCGTGGCGTGGCGAATCGCCTCGCCGACCTCGGCTTCGTCACGCTGATGCCTGACCTGTTCTGGCGCATCGAGCGCAACGTCGACCTGCAGAACGACAAGGACATGACGCGGGCACTCGAGCTCATCGGCCAGTTCGACCCTCACGTCGGCGTGCGCGACGCCGACTCCGCTCTCGCGTACCTGCGGGCCAAGCCCGAGGTCGACGGGCCGGTCGGCGTCATGGGGTTCTGCTTCGGGGGTGGGCTCACGTACGGTGTCGCCTGCGAGCTCGATCCCCACTGCGCGGTGGCTTACTACGGCGTCGGCGTCGAACTTCTCGCCGAGCGCATCCGAGAGGTGACGTGTCCGGCGCTCCTGCAATTCGGCACCGAGGACGTGTTCATCCCTCCCGACTCGCTCGACAAGCTCCAGGTCGCCGCGCGCGGGACACCGAACGTCGAGACCGAGGTGTACGAGGGCGCCGGCCACGCGTTCGACAACCCGTACGCGGAGTGGCACGCGCCCGGCATCGCCGCCCGAGCATGGAACCGCACCGCCGCGTTCCTCGCCACCCACCTCGGAGCGCCTGCGCCCGCACGCTGACGGCAGCGCGAGGTTTCCTTACTCCTCCTCGAGGAACAGCTTCCGAAGCTCCTTGAGCCAGTTTTCGAGCTCCTTGGTCCCGTCGCCGGGGGCACGGCTGGCGGGCAACCCGGGCAGCGGCGGTGGCCGCACGGTCGTGGGAGGTTGCGCATTCGGGCGCGACGTCACTGCGGTCCGCGCCGCGGGCGTCGTGGTCGGGGCCGGTCGAGGCGCGCGGTCTCCTCCCGACGAGCCGGTCCGGTACACGAGCAGCGCGAGGCCCAACGTCCCGGCAATCAGGGTTCCGACGAGCAGCCCGCCGAGCCACGGCCGACGCCGGCGCAACCGCATCCGTTGCACCGCGGTGGACCCGACCTTGGTCGGTGCAGCCTCGGTGCGCGCCGCGGGGACGGCTCTGGTCACGGCAGCCGGCAGGGACGCGACGCGGGCGTCCCTTCCGTTGAGCCAGCCTCCCAGTGCAGCGGCGCTCGGGCGCGCCGCCGGATCGCGAGCGGTCATCGCCCGCAACGTCGCAGGCCACGGCCCGGGAAGGTCGGTCGGGATGTGCGGGTCGCGTGACAAGCGCGCCGCCCCCGCCACCGCCGGCGGGCCGTCGAAGACGCGGCGTCCCGTCAGGCACTCGATGAGCACCAATCCCAGGGAGTAGATGTCGGCGGGCGGTCCGATGGTGTCGCCGTCGAGCTGCTCAGGCGCGATGTACGCCATGGTCCCGATCGGGTGGTGCGAGGTGGTGATCGCCGTCCCGCCGAGCAGCCGCGCGATGCCGAAGTCGGCCAGCTTCACCGAGCCGCGCTCGTCGAGCATGAGGTTCGACGGCTTGATGTCCCGGTGCACGATGCCGCGCCGGTGGATGTAGTCGAGCGCACCCGCGGTCTCGACCCCGATGCGGGCGACGCGTGCCGGATGGAGCGGGCCGCGATCCAGCAGCTGACGCAGCGTCGCCCCGTCGAGCAGCTCGAGGACGAGGTACGCATCGCCGTTGTCGGTGCCGGCGTCGAGCAGTCGGACGAGGTTCGGATGGTGCAGGCTCGCCAGCGTGCGCGCTTCCACCGCGAAGCGCCGCTCGTGCTCGACCTCGCGCAGCACCTTCACGGCGACCTCTCGTTCGAGGCGCAGGTCGTGGGCGCGGTACACGTTCGCCATGCCGCCGCGGTCGATGAGGACGTCGATGCGGTACCGGGAATCGAGGAGGGTCTCGGTGGTGATCATGCGGCGCCCCCTGTGCCCGCCCGGGAGGGCGTATCGGTACCGCGCTTGTAGCACGCTGGAGGCGCTAGGTCTCCGCGCCCCCGCCCGGGCTCGGCAACGACCGGGGCTGGCCGAACCGGTAGCCCACCGACCGCACCGTCTGGATCAGGCCCGCGTGCTCCTCACCCAGCTTGGCCCGCAGCCGCCGGACGTGGACGTCGACCGTTCGCGCCCCGCCGTAGTACTCGTAGCCCCACACACGCGACAGGAGCTGCTCCCGGGTGAACACCTTGCCCGGATGGGTGGCGAAGAACCGCAGCAGCTCGTACTCCATGTAGGTGAGGTCGAGCGGCCGGTCGCCCATCGCGGCCTGGTACGTCTCCAGGTTGAGCACGAGATCGCCGTAGTCGACGAGCTCCGGTCGGGTGCCGCGTCCCGTCCGCCAGTTGAGGTGCCGCAGCCGCGCTTCGAGCTCGCGGGGGTGGAACGGAGACAGGCAGAAGTCGTCGAAGACGTCCTCCCGCATCTCGAGCTCGCCGAGCTGCGCGCCCGAGACGAGTAACAGGATCGGCTCGAGCGGCGCGTCGCGCTTGCGCAAGGCCCGGCAGATGCCGAACGCGCCCTCGGGGTCTTCGTCGGCGCACACGACGGCGCCGGACCAACCGTCGGTCGGCTCGTGCTGCGCGGCGACCGACACGTTGGCGACCGACTTCCACGGATAGCCGGCGAGGTCGAGCGTCTGCGCGAGTACCGCCGGCGGCGGGTCCGGGAAGACCAGGAGTGGCTCGGTGATGGCCGACATCATCACAGCGAGCCGAGGTACCGGTCGAGCTCCCACGGAGTGACCTGCGCCCGGTAGTCGGCCCATTCGCTGCGCTTGTTGCGGATGAAGTGCTCGAAGACGTGCTCGCCGAGGGTCTCGGCGACCAGCTCCGATTCCTCCATCACGTCGACGGCCTCGGCCAGCGAGCGCGGGAGGGAGTTGATGCCCTCGGCGGCGCGCTCCTCCGGTGTCATCTCGAAGATGTTGTTTGTGGCCTCGGGCGGGAGCTCGTAGCCCTCCTCGACACCTTTGAGCCCAGCTGCCAGCAACACGCTGAACGACAGATACGGGTTGCACGCCGGGTCGGGCGAGCGGTACTCGATCCGGGTCGAGTCCTCCTTGCCCTTCTTGGCCAGCGGCACACGCACGAGGGCCGAGCGGTTGTTGCGGGCCCAGCACACGTAGACCGGCGCCTCGTAGCCGACGATCGGTGCCTCTCGGTTGGTCGCCAGCCGCTTGTACGAGTTCACCCACTGGTTCGTCACCGCAGTGATCTCCGGTGCGTGCCGCAGCAGCCCGGCGATGAAGCACTTGCCGACCTTCGACAACCCGTACTCGTCACCGGGGTCATGGAAGGCGTTGACGTCGCCCTCGAACAGCGACATGTGAGAGTGCATCCCGGAGCCGAACGCGTGCGCCAGCGGCTTGGGCATGAACGTGGCGTACACGCCCAGGTCCTGCGCGACCTCCTTCACGACGAGCCGGAACGTCATCACGTTGTCCGCCATCGTGAGCGCGTCCGTGTAGCGCAGGTCGATCTCGTGCTGGCTGGGCCCGAGCTCGTGGAAGCTGTATTCGACAGGGATCCCCATGGCCTCGAGCGTGAGGATGGTCTGCTTGCGCAGCTCGCTGACCATGTCCATCTGGGTGAGGTCGAAGTACGTCGCGGTGTCGAGCGGCTCGGGCTCGCGCGACGACTTGAAGTAGAAGAACTCCATCTCCGGGCCGGCGTAGAAGGTGAATCCCTTCTCCCGGGCGCGCTCGAGGTTTCGCTTGAGCACGTAGCGCGGATCGCCCTCGAACGGCTCGCCGCCGAGGCGGTGGATGTCGCAGAACATGCGTGCCACGGGCGCGTCGTCCCCGCGCCAGGGCACGATCTCGAACGTGCCGGGGTCGGGCTTGGCGAGCATGTCGGCTTCCTGGACGCGCGTGTAGCCCTCGATCGCGGAGCCGTCGAAGGTCATGCCCTCCTCAAGCGCCCCTTCGAGCTCGGCCGGTGTGATCGCGAAGCTCTTGAGCTTGCCCAGCACGTCGGTGAACCAGAGGCGCACGAAGCGGACGCCGCGTTCCTCGACGGTGCGGAGCACGTAGTCCAGCGGTCGCTCCATGCGCCCAGTGTGGCAGGCCCGTCGAGGGCCACGGCAGCCCGAAACCGCAGATCAGAGTCGGTTAACAGAGCGTTCATTCGGGAGCAATCGATGCGAAATCGCAGGCTGGGAGCGTGCGCCCCGGCGGTGACCGAACCGCGACCTCGCGGGGCTCGCGGGAGGGGGCATAGGCTCCCGCCGATTTGGCAGGCGGCGAGACACCGGGCGCGGGACCGCGTCCGGTCGTTGAGGAGATCGAAGAAGGAGACGACGTGGCGGAGCAGCGCACGCCGGGGGATGTGTTGAGGCTGGCTCAGGACGCCGGCGCCGAGATCGTGGACCTGCGGTTCTGTGACCTCCCCGGCCTCATGCAGCACTTCTCGATGCCGATCCACGAGCTGACCGAGGAGGGCTTCGACGAGGGCTACGGGTTCGACGGGTCGTCGATTCGCGGCTTCCAGGAGATCCAGGAGTCCGACATGCTCCTGGTGCCCGACCCGAACACGGCGATCATCGACCCGTTCCACGAGCACACGACGCTCGCCGTCAACTGCTTCGTGCGCGACCCCGTGACCGGCGAGCCGTACACCCGCGACCCGCGCTACGTGGCGCACAAGGCGGAGGAGTACGTCAAGGGCACGGGCATCGCCGACACCATCTACATGGGCCCGGAAGCCGAGTTCTACATCCTCGACTCGGCGCGCTTCGACCAGAACCAGTACTCGGGCTACTACTTCCTCGACTCCGTCGAGGGCGTGTGGAACTCGGGCCGCGAGTTCGAGCTCGACGGCGGCCCAAACCTCGCGTACAAGCCCCGGTACAAGGAGGGGTACTTCCCCGTCCCGCCCATGGACAGCTTCCAGGACCTGCGGTCGGAGATGATCCTGACGCTCGAGAAGCTGGGCGTGGAGATCGAGGTGCAGCACCACGAGGTGGGCACCGCCGGTCAGGCCGAGATCGACATGCGCTTCGACACGCTGCTGTCCATGGCCGACAAGCTCATGCTCTACAAGTACGTGGTGAAGAACGTGGCGCGGTCCGCGGGCTTTACCGTCACGTTCATGCCCAAGCCGATCTTCCAGGACAACGGCTCCGGCATGCACACGCACCAGTCACTGTGGAAGGGCGGCGAACCGCTGTTCTTCGACGAGAAGGGCTACGGGCAGATCTCGGACTTGGCGCGCTGGTACATCGGCGGTCTCATCAAGCACACGCCGGCGATCCTGGCGTTCGCGGCGCCGACGACGAACTCGTACAAGCGGCTGGTGCCCGGCTACGAGGCGCCGGTGAACCTCGTGTACTCGCAGCGCAACCGGTCGGCGTGCGTGCGGATCCCCGTGTACTCGAAGAGCCCGAAGGCCAAGCGGCTCGAGTTCCGCCCGCCCGACCCGTCGTGCAACCCCTACCTGGCGTTCTCGGCCATGGTCATGGCGGGCCTCGACGGGGTGCAGAACCGCATCGAGCCGCCGGACCCGCTCGACAAGGACCTCTATGACCTGCCGCCAGAGGACATGGCCAAGGTTCCGCAGGTTCCGGGCTCGCTCGACGACGTCCTCGACGCGCTCGACGCCGACCACGAGTTCCTGCTCGCCGGGGGCGTGTTCACCCGGGACGTGGTCGACACGTGGATCTCCTACAAGCGGGAGAACGAGATCGACGAGCTCCGGCTCCGCCCGCACCCGTGGGAGTTCTACATGTACTACGACATCTAAGAGCTTCCTCGTCGCTTCCCCGCGACGTTTCGTGCGCCTGGATGGTGGTGATCGCGCCCGAAAACGGTGTCTTCACCACCATCCCGGCGCGTCAAATGCGGGAGCGCCGGGATGCGACGGTTGTTCACAGCCGAGGAAGCGGCCGCACGCGGGTTGACGCGGGAAGCCCTGCGATGGGGTGAGCGTCGCGGACGGTGGCGGCGGATTGACCGACAGGTCTACGCAGAGGGCGCCGACGATCCGGACGCGTTCGATCGAGCGCGTGCCCGCGTGCTCGCGACCGGCGGGATCGCGAGCGGTCGCCTGGCCGGCGTCCTTCACGGACTCGACGGAGTCACCGAGCTCGATGAGCGACCGCTTCGCCGGCGCGTCCTTCCCGAGCATCGCATTGTGGCGATCGACGGCATCCGGTGCACCGACGGGCTCCAAGCGCTGGTCGACCTGGCGGCCAATCTCGATGACCTTCGGTGGGAGCAAGCACTCGAGTCAGCCCTGCGCAGGGGACTCACGTCCCTTCCGGAGATCGAAGCAGCACTGTCCGCGCTCAGCCGTGCGCGCACCCCGGGCGTGCCGCGGATGCGGCGCGTGCTCACGGTTCGCGGCGGGGAGCCTCCGACCGAGAGCCTCCTCGAGACCCTCATGGTCCAGCTCGTCCGCCGTGTGAACGGCCTGCCCGATCCGGCCCGGCAGTTCGAAGTTGTCGACCAGGACGGATCGTTCGTCGCTCGCGTCGACCTAGCTTGGCCGGAACTCTGCTTGTTCCTCGAGCTCGATGGACAACATCACAAGGGGCAACCGGTGTACGACGCCCGCTGGGAGACCGCTGTGGTCGCCGCGACCGGATGGCTGCCGGGGCGGTTCACATGGCACGAGGTCGTCAGGATCCCGGCGTCCACCACCCGCCGCCTCGTCGCTCTCGCCGAGCAGGCCCGCGGACGACGAGTGCCAAATGGGTGACACCGGTCTCGCAGTCAAAAAGGGACTAAGTACCCGGGTTTTCCGCTGGACATATAGCTAATCTCCGGCCATGAAGTGGGCAGGACGTCGTCCTCGGAGCACAATCGTGCTCGGGGCCGTGATCGCCGCGTTCGCGGCGAGCGCCTGCTTCGGTGGTGGCCCCGCCCCGCCGCCGCCTGAGCAGTCGCCCCCTCCTCCGCAGCAGCCGCCGCCCCCGCCGCCTCCTCCTCCGCCTCCCCCAGGTGCGCAGGCGTGCCAGAGCGCGGGCGCGGCGTCACCGACGGCGGGCAACGACGAGCCGGCGCGGCCGCGGTCGGACCGGCCGATCCCGCCCGACGAAGCAGGCGCGCAGGCGCGCGATGTGGCCTCCACGACGGAGGTGCGCACGAAGAACGGTGAGATCCCGATCGTGACGGTCGAGGAGCGGGGCGGGAAGCCGGAGATCACGTCGACGGCAGTCCGTCCGCCGGACGAGGCCGCGTCGGTCGCTAAACAAAAGGCCGCTGACGGGGACCTGCACGCGGTCGATGTCGACAAGCCGGTGAAGGCGCTCGCCAACCCAAATGACACGCTCTTCGCTCAGCAGTGGGCGTTCACCAAGGTGCCGTACGTGGCGGCGTGGACCACCGACGGCACGCAGGGCGCCGGCGTGACAGTTCCCTACGTCGACACCGGCGTGATGGCGAACCACCCGGACCTGTCGGGACAGGTGCTCAACGGGCACTTCTTCCTCCACGACAACAGCGGCGGAACCGCATTCGAGGGCTCCGGCGGGACGACCGACCCCAGCGGCCACGGCACCCACGTCTCAGGGACCATCGCCGCGCTCAGCAACAACAGCAACGGGGTTTCCGGCGCCGCGCCGGGCGCCAAGATCCTTCCGGTGCAGGTGCTCTGCGGCGACGGGACCGGATTCTCGTCCGACGTCGCCAGCGGCATCGTGTGGGCGGTCGACCACGGGGCGAAGGTCGTCAACCTCAGCCTGGGCGGCCCCGCAGATGCACCCGAGCTGAGCGCGGTCCAGTACGCGGACCAGAACAAAGTGGTTGTCGTGGCAGCCGGCGGGAACGACGGTGCGGGCGGTCCGGCGTCCTTCCCGGC
>DASPXI010000077.1:0-11681 GCA_035637335.1 Acidimicrobiia bacterium | reverse complement strand
GCGAGCTCGCCGATCGCCTCGAGGGCGAGGGATTCGACGCCTTCCGCACCGCGGAGGTCGCGTGATGACCGACGTGCTCGACGTCGCCCGCATCAAGGCCGACTTCCCGATCTTCGAGCGAGAGGTCAACGGCAAGCCGATCGTGTACCTCGACTCGGCGTCGTCGTCGCAGAAGCCGCGCGCGGTGCTCGACGCGATGGAGTACCACGCCCGCCACCACTACGCGAACGTGCACCGCGGCATCTACACCATCGCCGAGGAGTCGACCGCGGCGTACGAACGCGCGCGCGCCAAGGTGGCGAAGCTTCTCAACGCCCGCGCCACCAGCGAGATCGTTTTCACCAAGAACATCACCGAGGGGATCAACCTCGTCGCCTATTCGTGGGCACGCCAGAACCTCGGTCCCGGCGACGCCGTCGTGATCACCGCGATGGAGCACCATGCGAACGTCGTGCCGTGGCACATCCTCGTCGAGGAGCGCGGCATCGACTTGCGATGGATCCCGATCACCGACGACTACCGACTCGACCTCACCGACCTCGATCGGCTGCTCGACGGGGCGAAGCTCCTGTCGGTGACGGCGATGTCGAACGTGCTCGGGACCCTCAACGACATCCGACCGCTGGCCGACGCCGCTCATGCCGCCGGCGCGCTGCTGCTCGTCGACGCCGCCCAGGGCGTCCCCCACCTGCCCGTCGACGTGCAGGCGTGGGACGCCGACTTCGTGGGCTTCACCGGCCACAAGATGCTCGGCCCGACCGGCATCGGCGGCCTGTGGGCCCGGGCGGAACTGCTCGAGGCGATGCCGCCGTTCCTCGGCGGCGGCGAGATGATCACCGACGTCCGCTTCGACGGCTTCGAGCCCAACGAGGTCCCGTGGAAGTTCGAGGCGGGGACGATGCCCTTCGTCGAGGCCAGCGGGCTCTCGGCCGCAATCGACTATCTGTCCGGGCTCGGCATGGACGCCGTGCGCGCCCACGAGAAGGCGCTCACCGAGTACACGCTCCGGGCGCTCGACGAGCGGTTCGAGGGCCGGCTGCACATCCACGGCCCCCGCGACGTCGAGCAGCGGGGAGGCGCGATCTCGTTCCTGTTCGACCGCATCCACGCGCACGACGTCGCCCAGGTCCTCGACGAGGACGCGGTGTGCGTGCGGGCGTCGCACCACTGCGCCAAGCCGTTGATGCGGGTGCTCGGCGTGCCCGCGACAACGCGTGCCTCGCTCTACGTGTACAACGACGAGAGCGACGTCGACGCGCTGGTCGAATCTCTGGCCAAAGCCGAAAAGTTCTTTGCGATCTGACTGGAAACTGGAGCTCCTGATATGCCCGGCCTCGAAGACCTGTACCGCGAGATCATCCTCGACCACTACCGCGCGCCTCGGAACCGAGGCGAGCTGCCGGTGCCGCCGGCGCGGAAGGCCGAAGGGTTCAACCCGCTGTGCGGCGACGAGGTCGTCCTCTACCTCGATATCGACTCCGATGGTGGAGTCGTGCGCGACGTCAAGATCGAGGGGCAGGGCTGCTCGATCAGTCAGGCGTCGTCGTCGATGATGAGCGCAGCCGTGAAGGGACAGCCGGTCGAGGACGCCCGCCAGCTCATTCGGGCGTTCAAGGCGCTCATGTCGATCCACGAGTCGAAGCTCGAGGGCGAGAGCGACGGCTCCGATCTCGCCGCCGAGCTCGAGGGCGTCCGTCTCGGCGACCTCGAGGCGCTGCAGGGCGTCGTGAAGTTCCCTGTGCGCATCAAGTGCGCCACCCTGGCCTGGAACACCCTCCAGCAAGGCCTCGACGAGCGCGAGCCCGCCGACGCCTAGCTTCTAGAGCAACGCCGGTGCACGATCGGGTATCGAACGCTCGTGGCCGATGCCGGGCCGTTGGCGAGCGGCGAGTTTGCGCGAATCGGGCTGCGCCGGCGGCGCAGGCCGATGAGCGCACTGTCCGAGTCCGCCGCCAATGCGCCCGGCGGCGGCCTTACCCGTTCGCTGACCCGACCGGGTCAGTGCGCGTTGCGGCTGTTTCAGCCGGGGCGGAACGGGGGCAGGCCGTCGTTCTCGTCGGAGACCGGCGGCGCGCCGGCGGCAGCGGCGAGGCGGTTCCAGCCGGCGCGGTCCCAGGAGACGACGGCGTCCCGGACGGTGCCGTCCTCGTCAACGAGGAACAGCGTCGGGACCGTGTCGATGCCGTAGGCGTCGGACGCGGGGTACGGGGCGGGCTCGCTCACGGTTGTGACCTCCTGGCCGTAGCGATCGGCGTACGCCTGGATCTCGGCCGGAGGGTCCTCGGCCACGGCAACGACGCGCACGCCTGCGTCCGCCAGCGCCTGCACCTTGGGTGCCGCCATCTGGCACACCGGGCACGTCGTCTTGAAGAACGCGAGCACCACCGGGCCCGCCTGCCACGGGTCCGCGACGGATTCGCCGTTCGCGGCGTCGGGTAGGTCGATCGACGGAGCTCCAGCACCGGGCTCGATCACGTTGGCAAGGGTACGTGGACCACCGACAGGCCCCGATCGGGCGTGACCTTGTTCACACCGGGGTCATAAACGTGACACGGGCATGGAACACGGACCGACTACGTTGAACAGCACGACGGACAGCGATCGAGAAGGGACCGTGATGAGCCAGGCGCTGGTGACGATGATCGACTCGGCACTCGAGCAGTTCCGCAGCCGCGACCTCGTCTCGGCGGCCGAGGTCGTGGACTTCCTTCTCGACCTCCGCCTGGCTGCGATCACCCCCGACGACCCCGATCCCCTCGAGCAGCTGCTCGAGCAGGAGTCCACCCACGCCGGGAATTGAGCAGGTGAAGGGGGGCGTCACGCTCCCCTCGCGGTATTCGCTACTCTGCGCACCCGATGTCAGATCCTCCCCCCGGTTCCCATTTGCCCGGCTCTCCCGGTCCGCCCCCCAGCGGCGGTGAGGGCGCCCGTGCCTTGCGCGCCGCCCGGCGCGCCCACCGGAGCCGGGTGCGGGCCGCGATCGCCGCAGCCGTCGTCCTCGTCGTCGCAATCGGGGGCGCCGGTGCGTGGGTGCTCCTGCGTGACGACGCCAAGGCTGCGCCCAAGAAGAAGGTCGCGGCGCCCACCACGACGGCCCTAGCCCCTGCGAAACCGGCGCCCGCAGTCACGGCCACAGTGAAGGTTCCTGAGATCACTGCGTACCAAGACGCCGTCGAGACCGCGCCTGTTGTCACGAAGCTGAAGGACAAGACCGAGTACCAGATCCCGCGGACGTTCCTCGTGACGGATCAATCCTCGCGTCCGGGCTGGCTGAATGTGCTGCTCCCGATTCGGCCGAACGGCACGAGCGGTTGGATCAGAGCAAGCGACGTCACGATCGGCAGCAGCGACTACGAGATCAAGATCGAGCTCGGCGCGCACAAGCTCACGTTGCTGAAGCTCGGCCAATCCGTCCTCGAATCGGGCGTCGTGATCGGCAAGGACAAGACACCGACGCCGCCGGGCAAGTTCTACGTGACCGACCCGCTCGACCTGCACTCGAAGCCCAACGCCGGCTACGGCGTGTTCGCGCTGGGTATCTCCGGCTTCTCGGACGTGCTCACGTCGTTCAAGGGCGGCCCGGGCCAGCTGGCGGTGCACGGCACCAACAATCCCGGCGAGGTCGGCCAGAACATCTCGAACGGCTGCGTGCGCGTCCCGAACGACGCCATCGAGCAGATCGCCGCCCAGGCGCCGCTCGGCACGCCGGTCACCATCGTCGCCTGAGCCCGGCCACCTTCGTCACGCAAACCCGCGTCATGCCGCGGGAACGTGGAAACGCCCTAGGCGCTCGCGAACTCCCGGACCAACTCGGCGAGCTCCGCCGGCTTCTCGAACGGGAGCCAGTGCGCCGCGCCGTCGATGACCTCGAGCCGCGCGTTCGGAATCTCGGCCGCGAACGTCTCGGCGTAGATCGGAGGCACGAGCCCGTCCTGGGCACCGGCGACGACCAGCGTCGGCGATGTGATGCGCCCCAACCGCGCCCGCAGCTTGGGGTTGTGCAGGTACGGGTCCCAGCCGAGCTTCGCCGTTGCGCTGATCGCCTTCCACATCGGCAGCACCATCTCGATGGGGATCTCGACCTGGCGGCCGACGTCGCCGGTGAATTCCGACATCGCGTGCATGCCCTGCGCGATCGGGTGTGACTGGTCGGCGAACAGCATCTCGGCGAGCTCCGCCGGCGTGCGGCCGAACATCTCGGCGCAGGGCTGCTCGTCGAGGTGGATCCCGACCGGGTTCACGAGCACCATCTTCCCGATTCGATCCGGGTAGCGCGTCGCGAGCTCCATGGCCATCCAGCCGCCGAGCGAGAGCCCCACCACGAGCGGCGCGTCCAGGCCCAGCAGCTCCCACACGTCGAGCAAGTGGAAGACGGCGTCCTCCATGTCGTCGATCTGGTCGATGCCCTCCGACTCTCCGAAACCGGGGAACACCGGCACCGTCACCGCGAACGAGTCCGCCAGGTCCTCGAGCGCGGGGTTCGTCGCCTCGCCCCCGGCCGAGTGCAGGTACACGAGCGGCGCCCCCGACCCCGCCCGGAACACCTGGATCTTGCCGATGGGCGCGTCGACGCGCTCCTCGGTGAGCGTCTGCGCCATGGCGTTTACGCCACCGCCGCCTTCGGCCGGTACACGGGCTTGCCCTCCTGAAACTCCGCTCGCAGCTTGGGCATGACTTGCTCCGCGAACAGCGTCATGTTCTTGCGCGTCAGGTGGTCGGGGAGGCTGCCGAGCTGGAACAGGCCGAGCAGGTTCCCGGTGCCGAGCGCGCTGAGCGCGTCGACGAGCTGCTCGGTGACGGTCTCGGGCGAACCGACGATCGCGTAGCGGCCGTCGACGATCTGGTCCCAGGTCTCCACGTTGAGCATGAACGTCCCGGCGGCTTTGAGGATGCTCGCGAGCGACCGGACCGACGTGTAGCCGGGCGGCTGGATCGTGATGCCCGGCAGCAGCCGCTTCACGAAGTACCAGAGGTGCTCTTCGTACTCGCGCCGCGCCTGCTCGTCCGTCTCGGCCACGTAGATCGGCACCAGCCACCCCGCCTGGAGCGGATCGGCGTCGTAGCCCTCGGCTTCACATGCGTCCCGGAACATCGAGAAGTACCGCTTGAACACGTCGAGATGGAAGTACGGGATTCCCATGTAGGCGTACCGGTTGCGGGCCACGAACTCCATCGTCTCGAGCGAGCCCGCGCCCGGGATCCAGATCTCGGGGTGGGGCTGCTGCAACGGCCGCGGCCACGGGTTGACGTACCGGATGCGGTAGTGCTTGCTCACCCACTCGAACGGCCCGGGGGTCGTCCACGCCTTCTTGATGAGGTCGTGCGCTTCCTGGAACCGCTCGCGGGCGTGCGCCGGGTTCACCGAGAACGAGTAGTACTCGGGACCGCCGCCGACGACCATGCCGGCGATGAGGCGCCCACCGCTGATCACGTCGATCATGGCGTACTCCTCGGCGACGCGTGTCGGCGGGTCGTACAACGGGAGGGCGTTGCCCACGACGGCGATCCGGATGCGATTCGTCTGGCGAGCGAGGATCGACGCGATGAGGTTCGGCGACGGCATGTTGCCGTACGCGTTCTGGTGGTGCTCGTTCACGCAGACGCCGTCGAAGCCGACCTCCTCGGCGTAGAGGAGCTCGTCGAGGTACGTGTTGTAGAGCTCGTGACCGACCTGCGGGTCGTACAGCTCGTTGGGACATGTCACCCACGCCGGCCCGTCGTAGTCGGGCGCCAGCTGCGTGTACGGCATCAGGTGGAACGAGAAGAACCGCACCGCGACCCCCGGTCGTTCGTGAATCCCGCGTCACCCTAATACCCTTGACTGCGCGGTCAAGTTCGAGTGGACTTCCCGCGGGCAGATCGCCGCACGTCAAAGAGGACGTGCGCGCCGGATGGCGGGTCCGGCCCGTACGATGACCGCCGCGTCGGCGACGTGAGGAGTTCCACGCTGAGCAGGGTCTTCCGTCTTCCCGTGATCGTGTCGCTATTCGCCGCCGCGTTGCTGGTGACGGGCATTGCCTTCGCCGGCACCGCTTTGCGCGGCACGGAGAAGAAGAGGACCGCGCGCGCAGAACCGACGACGACGGCGGCATCGACGACGACGACCACGACGCTGCCACCCCCGCCGCCGCCCCCTCCGACCGACATCGTCCAGCCGCCGTGGGCGGCGTTGCCGCCTCCGCCCGGCGGCGTCGTGGGTCCCGGCTCGCGGGGACCCGAGGTGCAGGCGTACGAGCAGCGCCTGGCGGACCTGCACTTCGACCCGGGACCGATCGACGGTGTCTACGACCAGAAGACCGTGTACGCGGTCCACGCGCTCCAGAAGCTCAACGGCGCCAACCCCACGGGACGCATCACGGAGAGCGAGGTGTTCGCTCTGAACTGGTTCCAGTACCGCCAGCCACTCGTGGACTCGCCGGAGCCGAACCGGACCGAGGTCGACATCACATCGCAGACGCTGACGCTGTACGAGACCTATCAGCCGAAGCTCTTGACCACCATCTCGTCGGGGTCAGGCGAGAACTACTGCTACGACACGCCGCGCGACAACCCGACGAGCCATGTCTGTGAGGACGCCAACACACCGTCAGGTCGGTTCACGTTCTACGAGTTCCGCAAAGGGTGGGACAAGTCGCCGCTCGGCCAGCTGTACAACCCCTACTACTTCAACAAGGGCATCGCCGTGCACGGTTACGAGTCGGTGCCGACCTCGCCCGCGTCGCACGGCTGCGTGCGCATTCCGATGCACATCTCCGAGTACTTCCACGACCTCGTGAACCGCGGTGACGTCGTGCATGTCATCGGCGGCAAGGCCGGCAACATCACATCGGTGACACCACTGGAGCCGAGCCCGGGGCCGCCACCGTCGCCGGAGCCGATCCCGGGGCCGGGCCAGCCGTCGCCTCCGCCGCAATAGCTCGCGCGCGCTCGACCGCGGGAGCGCCGTCCTCCGGAGCTCAGGGCCCGACCGTCACCGTGACGCCGGGGCCGGGCTGCTCGAGGTTGGCGCTGTCGTCTGTGGCGCGGCTGCGGATCGTGAACGTGCCGGTCTGGGTGGGCGTCCACTGGAACGACCACTGACTTCTGCCGTCAGCGGCGAAGTAGGTACACTGAGTGATCTGGCGACCACGAAGCGTGAGATTCGGGACGGCGAGGTGGTCGCGTTCTACTGCTTCGAGGCGATCACGAATGTGACCTCGCGCTCGTCGACACAAGGGTCCGGTTGCCTCGACCAGTGCGCGCGCATGCGTGCGAATCCCTCGTCCTGCTCACCGGATTCGACGAATGGATAGCGATCGGCGAGCTCGCGACGAAAGGCTCTCTCGGCGTCCTCGAGTGCGAGCTCCTTGCGGTGGACGACCGACTCGGTAACGGTGCCGACGAGGCCAACACCGACGAAGAGCTCGACGAGCTCGTCGATCGGCGGCATCCGCCGCTCTTGCGCTCGCGCAACAGACGGGAAGAACCGCGCTGGGATCCAGCGTGCGGCGGCTTCGGGCGTCACCGTACGCACGAGCAGGACCCCGCGAGGCGTGAGTACGCGCACGACCTCGTGCAACGCGCGCTCGCGGTCTGGGAGCTGATGCATGACGAACGATGCGATAACGCGGTCGAATGATTGATTCAGGAACGGCAGCCGCGCGGCATCCGCGCAGACCCATCGCACCCAGGACCCGCCCCGATGGGTCCGTGCGTACTCGACCATGGCCCGCGACATGTCGCATCCCACCAAGTAGGCGCCGCTCGCCTGGGCGATCGCCTCGGTGAACCCGCCGGTGGCGCATCCGAGATCGAGGACCCGATCGCCGCTACCCACGCGGCCGAGGCTGATCATGAGGGGAACCCAGTAGGAGAGGTTGTCGGCGGAGTACCGCTCGGCGTCGAACTCGGCCGGTCGATACCGGTCACGAATCACGTTCTCTCTCCGTCCCGATCTGACAGTCTGTGCGGGTGCCAGACGAAAACATGGCCATCATCCAGCGGGTCTACGGCGCGATGAAGAATCGCGATGCGAGCGTGATGCAGGAGCTGTTCGCCGACGACGTCGTGGTTCGGCAGAGCGCCGACGTCCCGTGGGCGGTGAGTACGAAGGGAAGGACGGCGCTTTCACCTTCTTCTTGAAGCTCGTCGAGCACATCGAGTCGCAGGTGAGCACGGAGTCGTTGTTCGCGGCGGGCGACCACGTCGTTCAGTCCGGGCGCACCCGAGGGAAGGTACTGGCGAACGGCGCGTCCTTCGACATCCCCGAGGTCCACGTCTGGAAGCTCCGGGACGGGAAGGTCGTGCGCTTCCAGGTCTACATCGACACCCCGGCCATGCTCGAGGCACTGAACCGCTAGCCGCAGCTGACGGTCTCACCAAGTCACTCGGGGGCCTTCTCGGCGGAGCGCGCGCGTCGAAGGTTGCTCCGTCGATCGAGCTCCTCGAACGTGTGGGTCTTCGAGACGAAGCCGCCCCACGCGCCGAAGAAAAACCCCGTCAGGACACCGATTCCCGCCGCCATCGCCAGCGGGCCCGCCAAGTCGGTGCCGGTGCCATGCAGCGCGAGAAAGATCAACCCGATCCAGATGGCAATGGACAGGGGCGTGGCGATGAGGGTGCCTTTGATGATCGCTCGCATCAGCCTGCGTTCAGCGTCGATCTCTTCGGCGAGATCGGCGTCCGCCGGCTCAGGCTCAGACGGTGGCTGACGTTCGATCGCCATGAGCGGCTCCGTGCCTACTGCGAGGTCGTTCGGGAGTTCCTATGCCAAGGGGTCGGCGAAGGGACTCGACTCGGTGGTCGTGTCCTTGAAGGGGTCGCCCTCAGCCGGCTCCTCGACTGCGAGCGCCTCGACACCGAGTTCCTCGGCCAGGCCCTCATAGCCGACCCGTTCGAGCTCGTCGGCGAGCTCGGGCCCACCGCTGGTCACGACGCGTCCGGCCATGAGCACGTGCACCCGGTCGGCGCGCAGCTCGCTGAGCACGCGCGCGTAGTGCGTGATCGCGAGCACCCCGAGGCCGCGCTCCTCGGTCATCGCCTCCACGCGCCGGGCGACGTCGCGCAGCGCGTCGACGTCGAGGCCGGAGTCGATCTCGTCGAGGACCGCGAACCTCGGCTCGAGCACGGCGAGCTGGAGCGTCTCGGCGCGTTTCTGCTCGCCCCCCGAGAACTCGACGTTCACCCCCCGCCGCAGGAACTGCTCGGCGATCTCGAGACGCGCCGCTTCGGCCTGGACGCGGTCCCCGAGGCCGTTCGGCTCGGCACCACGACCGCGCAGCGCAGCCTCGAGAAGGTCGACCATGCGCACACCCGGCACCGCGATCGGGTACTGCATGGCGACGAACAGCCCTTTGGCCGCTCGCTCCCAGGTCGGCAGGCCAAGCAGCTCCTCGCCGTCCAACGCGACCGAGCCTTCCACCACCTCGTACCCGGGACGGCCCATGAGCGCGTGGGCGAGCGTCGACTTGCCGGACCCGTTCGGACCCATCAGCGCGTGCACCTCGCCCGAGCGGATCTCGAGGTCGATCCCGTGCAGGATCTCCCGCCCTTCGACGGCGACCCGCAATCGCTCCATGCGCAACACGCTCACGGCAGGGTCACCACCACGTCGTCGCCGTCGATCTTCACGGCGTAGACGCGCACGGGCGATGTGGCAGGAAGCGTCTGCGGCTCGCCGGTCTCGAGCGAGAACGTCGAGCCGTGCTTGGGGCATTCGATCTCGCGGTCGTCCTCCCAGAGGTCGCCTTCGCAGAGCGAGTAGTTGGCATGCGAGCAGGTGTCGTCGATCACGTAGAAGTCGTCTCCGATGCGCACGACACACAGCTTGAAGCCGTCGACGTCGACACGCTTTTTCGAGCCGGGGTCGACGTCCTTGACCGAGCACACCCGTGTCTCAGCCATGGCGGCGCTCGATCTTCTCGATGACGGTGCGCCGGAGCGCCCGCACGAGCGTCGGTAGCGGCAGCCGCTCGAGAACGTCGTCGAAGAACCCCAACACGATGAGCCGCTCGGCGTCCTCGGGTGGCACCCCACGGCTCTCGAGGTAGTAGAGCTGGTCCTCGTCGATGGGGCCGACGGCGCTCGCGTGCGAGCACTTCACGTCGTTGGACTCGATCTCGAGGTTGGGAATCGACTCCGCGCCCGCGCCCTCGGTCAGCACGAGGTTGCGGTTCGTCTGGCTGGCGACCGCCTTACGGGCCGCGGGCCGGAGGCGGATGAGCCCCGAGTACACCGAGTGCGCATGATCCTCGACCGCGCCCTTGAACAGCAGGTCGCTGCGGGTGTTGGGCGCGTCTTGGTCCTGGAGGGTGCGGAAGTCGAGCATCTGGCTGCGGTCGCCGAAGTACACGGCGGTGAGGTCGCTCTCGCCGCTGTCGCCGTCGAGCAGCGACTCGCTGCGGAGGCGCGCGTAGTCGCCGCCGAGCGCGACCGCCGCCGAGTGCAGCGAGGCGTCGCGCCCGACGTGCGCCCGCTGCAACGCCACCTGCCACGTCTGCGGGCCGTGCTCCTGCACCGACAGATAGCGCACGCGGGCGTTGTCACCGACGAGCAGCTCGATCACGGCGTCGACGAAGTGGCCGGCCCCGGGGATGTGTGGCGACCCGAAGCGGTCGAGCACCGTCACTTCGGCGCTCTCGTCGGCCACGACGAGCGTGTGCGGGAATGTCGCCAGCCCCTCGCCCTCCGACCAGTGCAGGACGATGATCGGCTTCTCGACGACGACGCCGGCCGGGACCCTGACGAACGCGCCGCCGGCGAGAAACGCGTCGTGCAGCATCGTGAACGCGTCGGGCGACGCCTGCGAGCACGCGCCGAGCACGGCGGCGATGTCGGCTTCGTCGCACGTGGCGAGCCCGCACACCTGCACACCCTTGGCCGCGACCGTGTCGTCGAGCTCGTGGTGCACCACGCGGCCGTTGCGCACGACGACGAGGCCCGCGCGCTCTCCCGCCTCGGCCGCAACGGGACCCCCACCCGGCGCCGTCTCGGGCCCGGGCTCACCCAGCTCGTCAGCCGAAGGGGGGTGGTACCGGTCGAGGTCGAATTCGTCGACCCGGCTGTAGCGCCAGATCTCGTCCGCAGGCGTCGGCCAGACGATCCCGTCGATCTGTTCTGCCGCCGCAAGACGACGCTCGACGAGCCAGTCCGGCCCGCCGAGCGCGCGCGCGGCGTCAGGTGTGAACGCGGTCATCTACCCGACCGCGCCCTCCATATTGAGCTCGATGAGTCGGCTCAGCTCGACGGCGTACTCCATCGGGAGCGTCTTCACGATCGGCTCGATGAAGCCGTTGACGATCATCGCCGTCGCCTGCTGCTCGGTCAGCCCGCGGCTCATCAGGTAGAAGATCTGGTCCTCACCGACCTTCGAGACCGTGGCCTCGTGCCCGATGCGGGCGTCCTTCTCCTCGATCTCCATGTACGGGTAGGTGTCGGACCGGCTGTCCTCGTCGAGGATCAGGGCGTCGCAGCGCACGTGGCTCTTCACGTTGTGCGCGCCCTCGTCCACCTTCACGAGCCCGCGATAGGTCGTGCGCCCGCCGTCCTTCGAGATCGACTTCGACTCGATGATCGACGTGGTGTCGGGCGCGACGTGGGTCATCTTGGCCCCGGCGTCCTGATGCTGTCCCGGCCCGGCGTAGGCCACAGAGAGAACCTCACCGGTTGCCTTCGGGCCCATGAGGTACACGGACGGGTACTTC
>DASPXI010000076.1:0-14953 GCA_035637335.1 Acidimicrobiia bacterium | reverse complement strand
CTGCACCGCGTCGTCCGGCCGGAACCGCTCGAGCTCGGCCTCCGGGCGCAGTAGCAGACGGTGGCGCAGCACAGGTCGCGCCATCCATGCGACGTCATCTGGCGTCACGAAGTCGCGTCCGCTGATGCGCGCCGACGCTTTCGACGCCGCTAGGAGGTGCACGGCGGCGCGCGGGCTGGCTCCGAGGGCGACACTCGGCAGCCCTCGCGTTCGTCGCACCAGCGTCGCGACGTAGGTGACGATCTCGTCCGTCACGGTCGTGGCGTCGACCTCGTCGCGGACGGCGCGGAGATCATCGGCCGTCGCTACAACCCGAACATCGTCGATCGTCGCGGGCATGACACCGTGGTGCGCGAGGCGCAACATGCGGACCTCGTCGCTTTCCTCCGGATAGCCGACGTCGACCTTCACGAGGAAGCGGTCGAGCTGCGCCTCGGGGAGCGGGTATGTGCCTTCGTACTCGATCGGGTTCTGGGTCGCGATAACGAGGAACGGGTCGGGGAGCGGCCGGGCCTCGCCATCCACCGATACCTGCCGCTCCTGCATCGCCTCCAGCAACGCGGCCTGGGTCTTGGGTGGCGTGCGGTTGATCTCGTCGGCGAGGAGCACGTGCGTGAACACCGGCCCGGCCCGGAACGCGAGCTCTTGCGCATCACGTGACGTGGCCGACGGCCGGAGGGTCATCGTCCCGGTGAGGTCGGACGGGAGCATGTCGGGCGTGAACTGCACGCGCCGGAACGACACGCCCAAGGCACGGGCGGTGACATTCGCCATGAGCGTCTTCGCTACACCGGGAACACCTTCGAGCAGCACGTGTCCGTTCACGGCGATCGCCGCCAGCAACAGGTCGACGACGTCGCCCTGACCGACGACGACCTTGCTCACCTCGGCCGAGACGCGGTCCCGTAACTCCCTCACGATTCGGCGCCTCCTCCTTCGCTGGCACGCACGAGCGCGTTTCCGGCCGCGATGACGTCGGCCTCGGTGCGGCGCGGCTCGAACAGGGCGTCGATGTCATCGGGCGACCACCCCAGGCGGGCGGCCGCGGCGCGCAGGTCGGGCTCCGGCGCCGCCGCCGGCAGGCCCGCCTGGCGCGCCAGCCGTTCCCGTGCCGTCGCTTGGAGCGGGGCGAGCGCCTCGACCGGCCTGCGGGTGCGGGCGAGAGACACGGCGAGGGCGTCGACGTACTCGCGTCGCGGTGGCGGAAGCGTACGGCCGGACTCCTCGGGCGGCCCGAGCCGGCGTCCCGCCGCGACCACGCCGAGCAGCGCGGCAAGCGCCAACCCGATCAGCGCCGCCTGCCATCGACCTGGGATCGCGCCCAGTCCGCGCTCGCGGCCGTACCCGTGGAGCCCCTCGGCGAACCGGACGGCACGTCCCTCGCCGGCGGCGCCGAGACCGAAGCCGGCGTTGTCGGCTGAGGCCAGTAGCCGGTTCTGCAGCGGCGACGCGTCGGCGAGGGCGACAACGCGGCCGCGCCCCACATCGACCACTGTGGCGAGCGCACGCGATCCGTCGGCGAGGACGGGCGTCGTCGCGCCTGGGTTCGACCACGAGCCTTCGCCGGCGCTGCGTACCGAACGCACGCCGGCCACCTCCGGCGCGGCACCGACCGACTGTGCAAGTGGTGTGCCGGTGCTCGACCACGTAGGCGGATCCTCGAGAAGCGCGGCGAGCAACCCCGTCGCGCCGTCGCCGCCCGCAACGAGTGTGCCGCCGCGCCCGACGAACCGGCGGATGACCTTGTCCTGGTCCTGGTCGAGGCCAACAGGATCGAGCACGACGAGCGTCTCACTCGGATCGAGTGCGACGTCGCCGAGGTCGCCACGCAATGCCGATGTCGTGTGATCGTTCCGGCGGAGCAGTTCGGAGTAGGCAGCAAGGCCATTTCGGCCGGTCGACAGAGACGAGGAACGGGGCGCGGTCTCGTCGGCGCCTCGCGTCGACGAGTCGAGCAGCGACAGCACGACATTCACGACGACGACCAGCACGACCAGCACGATCGCCACCCGCAGCGCGGGATGGAGACGGCGCCAGCCGAGCGCACGTGTCCTCACGATCGACCCGCTTGCTCGACGACACGTGGCCACGTAGCGCGCGCCGAATTGATGTCGGTCATGGACGCGTGCCGGCCGCCGTACGCGACCGCATCGAAGGTGATCGCGAGCGTGTCGAACTCGCGCAGTCGGAGCCGCCGCGCGACTTGCGCGCTCGTCATCGACGGCCGGAAGCGGATGGCGCCGGTGTCGTCGAGGCGTAGGAGACCGGCGCGGAACCGGAGCCGCAGCGCCCGGTCGAGATCGCCCCGCCGCTCGGCGGCGTCGGCTTCGCGTTCGAGACGGCGCGGGTCCACGCCCTCGTTGCCGTCGCGCCGCCCGCCGGGTCGGGCGGCACCGGGCCGGGTGGCGCGCGGGCGCGCCACGAGCCAGGTGATCAGCACGACCGCACCTGCGAGCAACGCGCCCAGAACGATCTTCCCGGGCAGCGACTCCGTGACCCGGGAGAAGTAGTCGCCGAGGGGTCGCAGACGGTCGCCGAGCCATTCCAGGACCCCTTCGAACGGCCGCGGGACGTCGGCCGGTTTGTACCGGCGGCTGTCGAGGATGTCGCGGGCCTGGTCTCGGGCCTGGTCGGGGTCGACCGCGGCGAGCACGGCCGGCAACCGAGGCGTCACCGCTGCGGTGGCCCTGCCGGCGGACCCGGCGGAGGAAACGGCGGCGCCGGCGGAGGAGACGGCGACGATGACGGTCCAGGAGGCGGCGGTGACCATCCGGGCGGGGGCGGTGGGGCCCAGCCACCGCCGGCGCCGGGCGCCGGTTGCGCGGTCCAGGGCATCGGCGCCGGCGTGACGGCCCCGGCCGGGGCGCCGATGCGCTGCGCCATCAGCTGCAGGTCGAAGCCCTCCTTGCGCACGCGCAGGTCGAAGTAGATGACGGCGACGACCGCGGCGACGAAGGGAATCGTCAGCACACTCGCGGCGGCTCCGAAGATGCCGTTCGCCAGGTCGACGACGAACTCGTTGCCACCCCCTGCGAACACGAGCGGCAGCGCGAGGACCCCGAACCCGAACGCGACCGCGGCGGCGAGCAGATTTGCGAGCAGGAGCGTGCCCGCCGTCGGCCACCAGCGGCCGCGCACCAGGTTGAACGACCGGCCCAACGCCTTGAACCCGCGGGTGCCTTCGAGGAGCAGCGCCGGTACTGCGACCGACCACGCCGCGTACAGCCACACGCCCGGGACGATGCACGCCGCGAACGCGAGCAACAGCAGCACACCGTGGATCAGCGTCAACCACAGCAGCGAGCCGAGTCGCTCGAAACCGAACCGCAGCGATCCGCGCCAGTCGGTGTCGGTGCCGAGATACGTATCACTCACGGCTTTCAGGCACGCGGCCTCGGCGAGCGTGCTCGACACGATGCTGACCACCAGAATAAGGAGCAGCGCGGCGACGCCCGCCCAGCCGCTGCCGCTTGACGTGGTCGTGCCGCCGGTAGTGGTCCTGGTGTCGGGCAGCGACAGCGCCACGAGGATGTTCAGCACCTGGACCGGAATGATCACGACCGCCACCGCTTTGAGCATGGTGGCGAACTTGTTCCGGTAGATCTTGATTCCGGCGTCGAGGACTTCGCCCAGGCCGAGCGGCCGCAGCTGCGCCGGGTTGCTGCTCACGCCGGCACGTTATTCGGCGCGGTTGCCCTTTTTTTGGCGTCGCTGAGTTCCGCTATTCGACACTCAGCAACGCCAAAACCAGATGCGAGTTACAGCGCGCGCACGAGCGTGGCGTCGCCCTGGCCGCCGCCACCGCACAGCGCGGCGGCTCCGAGCCCGTCGCCCCGTCGACGCAGCTCGTTCACGAGGGTGGCGACGAGGCGCGTCCCCGACATGCCGATCGGATGACCGAGCGCGATCGCGCCGCCGTTGACGTTGACGACGTCGTCACTGATGCCGAGGTCGCGCATGGCGGCGAGCCCGACGGCAGCGAACGCCTCGTTGATCTCGAAGAGGTCGATGTCGGAGACCGACTTGTCGACGGCTTCGAGCGCCCGCTTGATCGCCCGCGACGGCTGGGTGAGCAGCGACGGGTCGGGGCCGGCGACCATGCCGAAGCTCACGAGCTCGGCGATCGGGGTGGCCCCGAGGTCGTCGGCCACCTCACGGCTGGTGACGATCACGGCCGCAGCGCCGTCGGAGATCTGGGACGCGTTGCCGGCGGTGATCGTGCCGTCCTTCGAGAACGCCGGCTTCAGCGCGCCGAGGCTCTCGGCCGTGGTGCCGGGGCGAACGCCCTCGTCGGTGTCGACGAGGATGGGCTCGCCCTTGCGCTGGGGGACGCTCACGGGTGCGATCTCGGCCGTGAAGCGGCCTTCCTTGATCGCCGTAGCGACCCGCTCGTGGCTCTTGGCCGCGAACTCATCCTGGGCCTCGCGGGTGAGGCCGCCGACCTGGCCTGCGTACTTCTCGGTGCCGGCGCCCATGTGGACGGCGTCGAAGGCGCACCAGAGCCCGTCGCCGATCATCGAGTCGACGAGCTTGCCGTCGCCCATGCGGTACCCGGCCCGGGCGCCGGGAAGCAGGTACGGCGCCGCCGTCATGGACTCCATGCCGCCGGCGACCACGACTTCGGCGTCACCGGCCTGGACCATCTGGTCGGCCAGGTAGATCGCGTTCATGCCCGACAGGCAGACCTTGTTGACGGTGAGGGCCGGGACGGTCATCGGCACGCCGGCCTTGACCGCGGCCTGGCGGGCGGTGATCTGACCCTGCCCGCCCTGGAGGACCTGACCCATGATCACGTAGTCGACCTGCTCCGGCCCGACCCCTGCTCGCTCGAGCGCGGCGGCGATCGCGAAGCCGCCCAGGTCCATGGCCGAGAACGAAGCCAGCGCGCCCGAGAGCTTCCCGATGGGCGTGCGGGCAGACGAGACGATGACCGAGCCGGGCATTGCTTCCTCCCCCATAGGACCGAGCTACCCGAGAGTAGCCGCGCCGACGGCAGGCCAAACCGGGCGGCTGGTTGAGCACTACGTTCGCGGCGACGGCGGCTTTGCCGACCGTCGCCGCAAAGCCGGAGCTTGCGACGGCGACAATGGGAGTTGCGCATGACCGAGATCGACAGCATTCGCGCCGCAATCCTCGAGGGTGCCGGCGGTGACGACATCGGTGCGTTGCCCTTGCCGTCCACGTTCCGGGCCGCCGTCGTACGGGCCGACGAGCAGGAGATGTTCTCCGGTCTGCCGTCAGAGGAGAAGGACCCTCGCAAGTCGACACACGTCGAGGAGGTGCCGCTCCCCGAGCTGGCGCCGGACGAGGCCTACATCGCCGTGATGGCGTCGGCGATCAACTTCAACACCGTGTGGACGTCGATCTTCGAGCCGTTGCCGACGTTCCAGTTCCTCAAGCGGCTGGGCAAGGAGAGTGTATGGGGCGCGCGCCACGACCAGCCGTTCCACGTGATGGGCAGCGACGCCGCCGGTGTCGTGTTGCGCGTCGGCTCGGCCGTGCGCAACTGGAAGCCCGGTGACCAGGTCACCGTCCACTGCAATTACGTCGACGACCAGGACCCGTCCGCGCACGACGACTCCATGCTCGCGGTCAACCAGCGCATCTGGGGCTACGAGTCGAACTACGGCGGACTGGCCGAGATCGCGCTCGTGCGGGCGAACCAGATCATGCCCAAGCCGGCTCACCTCACCTGGGAGGAGGCGGCCTGCAACGCGCTGTGCAACTCGACGAGCTATCGGATGATCGTGAGCCCCAACGGCTCACAGATGACGCAAGGCCAGACGGTGCTCGTCTGGGGCGCGACCGGCGGTATCGGCGCCTACGCCACGCAGTATGTGATGAACGGCGGGGGCACGCCGGTGGGCGTGGTGTCGTCGCCGGAGCGGGTGGCGCTGCTGCACGACATGGGCGTCGAGTACGTCATCGACCGCAAGGCCGAGGGCTACCGCTTCTGGAAGGACGAGCACACGCAGGACCCGGGCGAGTGGCGTCGTCTGGGCAAGAAGATCCGCGAGCTCGCGGGTGTCGATCCCGACATCGTGTTCGAGCATCCGGGCCGGCAGACGATGGGTGCGTCCGTCTTCGTGTGCAAACGGGGCGGGGTGATCATCACCTGCGCGGCGACATCCGGCTTCATGATCGAGTACGACAATCGCTACCTCTGGATGATGCTCAAGACCCTGAAGGGCTGTCATTTCGCCAACTACCGGGAAGCGTGGGAGGCCAACCGGCTCATCGGCGAAGGGAGGATCCATCCGACGCTCTCGGTCGTCTACCCGCTGGAACGGACCGGCGAGGCGGCGCTGCAGGTGCACAAGAACCTGGTTGAGGGGAAGGTGGGCGTGCTGTGCCTCGCGCCGGAGGAAGGCCTGGGCGTCACGGACGCCGGGCTACGCGAGCAGCACCTCGATCAGATCACGCTGTTCCGCCGGCACCACCGGAATCGGGGAGAAGGATGAGCGAGCCCGTGCTGACCGAGATCGACCACGTCGCCATCGCCGTCCACGATCTCGACGCCGCCGTCGACTACTACCGCACCACGTTTGGCGTGGAGCCCGTGCACCGCGAGGTCGTCGAGAAGGACGGGGTCGAGGAGGTCCTCCTCCGGGTCGCCGACTCCTACGTCCAGCTCCTCACCCCGGTGCGGGACGATTCCCCAGTGGCCAAGTACCTCGAGAACCGGGGTGAAGGGATCCACCACGTCGCATACCGCGTGGACGACTGCGCCGCCGCGCTCGAACGGGTGAAGCGCGAAGGTCACCGGGTCATCGACGAGGCGCCCCGGCCCGGGAGTCGGGGCACGACCGTGGCGTTCATCCACCCGAAGACGGCCTTCGGCACGCTCATCGAGCTGGTCCAGGAGTAGCATCTGCGCCTTCCTGACGGTCGCGCGCTCGCATACCAGGAGCTCGGCGATCCGGCCGGAACACCTGTTGTCTTGTTCCACGGCGCGCCGGGGTCGAGGTTGTTCGCGCCGCCGTCCGACGTCGCGGTTGCACTCGGCGTGCGCCTGATCACGTTCGACCGGCCCGGCTACGGGGGCTCGGACCGGCGGGAGGGGCGCGCGCTGCTCGACACCGCCGGTGACGTCGCCGCGCTCGTCGACTCGTTGGGCATCGACCGCTTCGCCGTCCTGGGCGTCTCAGCAGGCGGCGGTCACGCGCTCGCGTGCGCGGTGGCGCTCGGCAATCGTGTCGCTGCCGTCGGCGTGGCGAGCATGCCGGGCCCGCTCGACGAGGTGCCCGGGGCGTGGGACGCGCTCGACCGGCGGCAGCGTCCCGCCGCCGAGATGGCCCGGGAAGACGCGGGCGTCGCGGCCGGATGGGTCGTGCGCTACATGCAGCGCTGGATGGAGGACCCGACGACCTTCCTCGGCGGCGGCACCCCGGCTGATCGTGAGCTGCTGGCCGAGCCGGCAGCAGGCGAGATGCTCCGGGCCGACGTGGACGAGGCGCTGCGGCCCGGCGCGGGCGGGATGGCCGACGATCTGGTCGGACTCTGGATGCCCTGGGGCTTCCGCATCGCCCACGTCGGGCCCGGTGTGCAGCTTTGGCACGGGGCCCAGGACACCCGGGGCGAGCCCGACTTCCGCTACCTGGCCGCAAAGCTCCCCGCCTGCCGGCCGCAGATCTGGCCTCATCGGGGCCACTACGGCGTGGTCCGCCAGTGGCGGGAGGTGCTCTCGGCCCTCACCGATTGACAGGCCCCCGTCGGCGGGGCCGCGGCGCGTTCGGAACCATTTCGACCGGCGCGCAAGAACGCGCGATCAGCCGAGCGACGTCACGTGGGCCTGGGTACGCTGCCCCGCGCCGGGCCCGAGACGCGAGCGACGAAAGGGAGCCGATGGCTGACTACGAGCAGACCCACGTCGTACCGACCGAGGGACTTCCGGCTTGGGCCGGCCCCGACGGCTCCGTTCCGCCGGCGGCGAACCTGGATCCCGGCCTCGATGTCATGGTGATCGAGACTCGCAGTGAGTGGGCGCACATCCGTTGCTCGAACGGGTGGGAGGCATGGGTCGACAGTCGGCGGTTGGTTGCCCGACGTGCGCCCGCCGCCGCGCCCGCGCAACCGTCGACGCCACCGCTTCCGCCTCCGACAGCCACGCAGCCCGCGCCGGCGTCGACGCCGCCGCCACCGCCTCCGACAGCCACGCAACCTTCGACGCCGCCGCCCCCGCGGCAAGCGCCGTCACCCCCGCCCGGCGCGCCGCAACCGACGCCGACGCAGCCCGGCCCGCCGTCGGCGGCGTGGGGAACGCCCGGCGCTGCGCCGGGCGCGCCGGGGCGCGCGGGGGGATTCAGGATCGGTCCGCCTCAGATCATTGCGCTCGTCGGCGGGCTGCTGTTCTTCGTGTCGGCCTGGTTCACGTGGATCCATATCGAGCTCGTGTCGGGCGCCCGTTCGGCGTCCTTCCCGGCCTACGAGATCCCGGCGCACTTCTTGCTCGACAGCCAGTCCGCGTCGGGAGGTCTCAACCTCGGGATCGTCATCGCGTTCTTTGGATTCGCATGCATCGCCACCGCACTCATCAGCGCGTTGCAGCCCCGCCTCGGCGTTCTGAGCCTGGCCGCCGGAGTGGCCGCGTTCCTGATCGTCGTGCTGTTCCTCTGGCAGACGAAGAACTTTGCCGACGAACTGTCCCCTCTCCTCGAGAGTGGCTACTTCTCGGTCTTGCGCTACGGGGCGTACATCGCCCTCGTCGGCGCCATCGTGACCGTTGTCGGTGGGATCCTCTCCCTCACGCAGAAGAGGTCGTGACCCACGAGTCGTAGTGACACAGGGGGAAGCTCATGAGCGTGCAGGCGACGCCATACCCGTTGACGTTTTCCGTCGACTATCCCGACCGGGAGCTCAACCGGCTCACCACCGGGTTCCGGCTGATCCTGGCCATCCCACTCATCATCTTGCTGGCCCTCTTCGGTGGTCCGCACTTCAACGGGCTCCCGATCAGTGGGCCTGTGCTCCTGCTCTTCCTGCCCTTGCTCGCATTGATCGTGCTGCGGCAGAAGTACCCACGGTGGTGGTTCGACTTCAACGTCGAGCTGCTGCGGCTCACGACGCGGATCGACTCGTACATCTTCCTGCTACGCGACGAGTACCCGTCGGTCGACGACCACCAGGCCGTGCACATCGAGGTCGTGTACCCCGACGCCAGGAACGACCTGAACCGCTGGCTCCCGCTCGTGAAGTGGCTGGCCGCGATCCCGCACTACATCGTGCTGATATTCCTGGACATCGCAGCAGTCGTCGTCGTCATCATCGCCTGGTTCGCGATCCTGTTCACCGGCCGGTACCCGAGGGGGATGTTCGACTTCGTTGTCGGCGTGTTGCGGTGGAATCTGCGGGTCGCTGCGTACGCATTCTTGCTTGTCACCGACCGCTACCCGCCGTTCACGCTCTCGCCCTGAAGTGCCCCAAGGGGGATTTCGCATGTCATCAACGGCTCCGAGCACGACAACCACGACACGCGGGGTCACGATCGGCCGAGCGTTCATCGTGATCGGCGGCGCGCTCGTCGCCGTCTCCAGCTGGCTCAACTGGGGCGCCAAGACCAGAGAGCTCGGCGCCGCTCGGACCGCGTACACGATCCCGGCGAAGTTCGTGATCGACAACAAGGCCGGTCCCGGAAGTGGGGGACTGAGCCTTGGAATCGTGGTGCTGGTGCTCGGGCTGCTGATCGTCCTCGCCGCCTTCGCGCCCGGTTGGCGGATCACCGGGCTCCTCGTGGGCCTCGCGGCGGCGATCACCGCAGTCCTGTACGTGTATCAAGTGCGCAAGATCATCCACGACGCCAACCTCGGGAAGAGCTTCCGCGACTTCATCTCGATCGGCGTGTATCTCGCCGCGATCGGGGGGGTCCTCGCCGTCATCGGCGGAGTGATCGCGCTGATCCCGCCGGGTTTCTGGTCGAGCCTGACCTCCGAGGAAACGTCCGAGGAAGACGAGGAGAAGCCCGCCGGGACGGGCGAGGCTCCGTAGCAGCGTCACAAGTACGCTGATCCTATGGCCGTCGAAGACCCGGAAATCCAAGGCGAGGGTGGCGCGAGCGAGTCCGTACGGCCCGTCGCGCATCCGATCGAGGAGCGTCTCGAGCAGCTCGAGAAGCTGCGCGAGCAAGCGCTCGAGGCCGGGAGCCCGGGCGCCGTCGAGCGTCAGCACCAGCGGGGCAAGCTGCTCCCGCGCGAGCGGCTCGAGCAGCTGCTCGACCCGGGATCCTTCGTCGAGCTCGACATGCTCGCCCGGCACCGTGCCCACGGGTTCGGCATCGAAGCCAACCGGCCGCTCACCGACGGCGTGGTGACCGGCTGGGGCACCGTGAACGGCCGGAAGGTGTTCGTCTTCGCGCAGGACTTCACGCTGTTCGGCGGGGCGCTCGGCGAGGTGTACGCCGAGAAGATCCACAAGGTCATGGACCTCGCCGAGTCGGTCGGCGCACCTGTCGTCGGCCTCAACGACGGCGGCGGCGCGCGCATCCAGGAGGGCGTCGTCTCGCTGGCGAGCTACGGCGGGATCTTCTACCGCAACGTCAAGGCGTCCGGGGTCGTGCCACAGATCAGCGTGATCCTGGGGCCATGCGCGGGCGGGGCGGTCTACTCACCGGCGATGACCGACTTCATCTTCATGGTGAAGGGCATCTCGAACATGTTCATCACCGGGCCCGACGTCGTGAAGACGGTCACCGGCGAGGACGTGACCCAAGAGGAGCTCGGCGGCGCGATGACCCACGCCACGAAGTCGGGGGTGGCGACGTTCGTCGCCGACGACGAGACGAGCTGCCTGGAGCAGGTGCGCTACCTGCTCTCGTTCCTGCCCGCCAACAACCTCGAGGACCCCCCATATTTCCAGCCCGAGGACGATCCCGAGCGGCCGTGCGACGGCATCATCGACATCATCCCCGACGCCTCGAACAAGCCGTACGACATGAAGCGCGTGATCGCCGAGATCGTCGACGACGGCGAGTTCTTCGAGGTGCATCCCCTCTGGGCGATGAACATCGTGTGCGGCTTCGCTCGCGTCGATGGGCACGTCGTCGGCATCGTGGGGAACCAGCCGCAGGTGCTGGCGGGCACGCTCGACATCGAGGCGTCCGAGAAAGCCGGCCGCTTCGTGCGTACGTGCGACGCGTTCAATATTCCTCTGGTGACGTTCGTCGACGTGCCCGGGTTCCTGCCCGGCACCGACCAGGAGTACGGCGGCATCATCCGCCACGGAGCCAAGCTCCTGTACGCCTACTGCGAAGCGACCGTGCCGCGGGTGCAGATCATCACGCGCAAGGGCTACGGCGGCGCGTACGTCGTCATGAACTCGAAGTCGATCGGAGCCGACCTGGCTTTCGCGTGGCCGTCGGCCGAGATCGCCGTGATGGGCCCGCAGGGCGCGGTCGGCATCATCTTCCGCAAGGAGATCGAGTCGGCGTCCGACCCCGAAACACGTCGTGTCGAGCTCATCGAGGAGTACACGGAGCGGTTCGCCAATCCATACATCGCCGCCGAACGGGGATACGTCGACGACGTCATCGACCCCCGCGAGACCAGGCGTGTGCTCGTGCGCTCACTGGAGATGCTGCGCACGAAGAAGGAGAAGCTCCCGCAGCGCAAGCACGGCAACGTGCCGCTCTAGGTCATGCCGAACCCGCCCCCGCTCCGGGTCATCTCACCCGACGCCACCCCTGAGGAGGTCGCCGCGATCACGGCGGCGTTCGAAGCCGTGCAGCGCGAGCGTGCTCACTCGGCCGCCCGCGCGTCGGCGGCGGTCACCGGCGGCGACGCCGAGCACCTCGACGCCTGGGTACGCGCCGCCCGCCTGACAGGGCGGAGATCGGGCATGCTGCGCGGGCCGTGGCGGCTGTCGGGGCGCATCAGCCGGAGGTCGCGCGCCTAGCCATGACCGCCGTGCACGACGCCGAGCTGATGACGGTCGGGGTCGACGAAGCGGTGGTCACGTTCCGCACCGACGACGGAGCGAGCGTGACGACGCAGCTCGGCGAGACCGCGGTCACCACCACCGGCCCGTATCACAGCGCACGCGTCACCGGCCTCGAGCCCGGCACCGAGTACACGCTCACGGTCGACGGGGCGTCGCGCGGCGCCTGGCTCCCGTCGAAGTTCACGACGCTCGAGCGGCCGCCCGGCCGACTGCTCGCGACGATCGCGACGGCCAACGACGTGCACTTCGGTGAGGTCGAGTGCGGCCGCCTCGGCGACCTCGGTGAGGAGGAGCTGGGCCCGATCATGCGCAGCGAGCCCGGCGAGCCGCCTTATCCCCAGGTGATGAATGACGCCGTGATCGACGAGATGCGCGATCTCGATCCCGACGCCGTGATCGTGAAGGGGGACCTGACCGACGCCGGCCGCGAGCACGAGTTCGAGGCCTTCCTCGACGCCTATGGCGCTCTTGGCGAGCGCATGCAATGGGTGCGGGGCAACCACGAGGTCAAGACCGATCCGCAGTTCGCCGTCGGCTACGCGCCGTACGCCGTGCACCTCGACGGTGTGACGCTCGCAGTGGTCGACACCGTGATCCCGGGTACCGATCGCGGCGAGCTCAGCGCCAGTCAGGTCGCCTGGCTCGACGACCTGGCCGGCTCGGTGACGACGCCGGTGCTCGTGTTCGGACACCATCACGTGTGGAACCTCGACGCCGACCACCGCTCCGACCGGTATTTCGGTATCAACCCCGACGACAGTGAGGCGCTGGCTGGCGTCGTCGCTCGACACGAGAACATCGCCGGTTACTTCTCCGGCCACACGCACCGCAACCGCGTTCGCCGCTTCGGTGCAGCGCGCGACGTGCCGTTCGTCGAGGTGGCGTGCACGAAGGACTACCCCGGGGCTTGGGCCGAGTACCGGGTCTACGAGGGCGGCTACACCCAGGTTGTCCGGCGCGCCGGCGCGCGCGACGCGATGGCGTGGAGCGAGAAGACCCGGCAAATGTTCGCGGGCTTGTACCGCGATTACGCGCTCGGTCCCCTCGCAGACCGCTGCTTCACCGTTCGCTTCTGAGCGCCTGGTCGCGCGACTCGACCTCGAAGAGCTCGTAGCGCGCCCGGCCGTTGCGCTTCGCCCGGTACATGGCGGCCGAGGGCGAGCCCGACACGGTCGAGCAGGAGCAGCCGGTTCGACAGACCGGTCAAGGCGTCGTGAAGCGCTTGATGGGTGAGCTTTTCCTCCGCCGCCTTCCGCTCGGTGACATCCCGGCTGACGACGAGGACGCGTTCGACGACCCCATCGGCGTCGAATTCCTGGGCGATGCGGGTGGAACCAGCGCGGCCCATCCGGGGTGATGAACTGGTACTCGAACTCGCCGGCGGTCTCGGTCTCGAACGCGCGGCGGAGATTGGTGTCCCAGAGGTCGACGAACTCGACCGTCACGTCGAGGTCGCGCATCGTCCGTCCGACCAATTCTTCTCGCTTGAACCCGGTGACGCGCTCGACGGCCGGGTTCACGTAGACGTGTCGGAGCTCCCGGTCGAAACGTGCGATGAGATCCGGGGAGGCCTCCAGCACCGAGCGGAGCTCGTCTTCGCTCTGCTGCACGCGCACCCCTGCTTCGCGCCGCTCGGTCACGTCGCGTGCGCTGATCAGGAGGCCACCGACGTCAGGGTCGTCGATGAGGTTCCCGACGACAGCCTCCAGCCATCGCCATTCGCCGTCGTAGCGGCGGAAGCGGCTTCGAACGATCCCGAGGTCCCTGTCGGGCCGGCGCGCACTCCGTCGAGCGCCCGTACGACGCGCTCGTCGTCGTCGGGGTGAACGAGCCTGGCCTCACGCTGCCCGATCGCATCGCCGACCTGGTATCCGGTGAAGCGGATCACCGAAGGGCTCGCGTAGGTGATGACGCCGTCCGCGTTCCAGACGATGACGAGATCGCTCGAATGCCACAGCAGCGAGTGGATGCGATTCTCGCTACCTCGCAGCGCGTCTTCTGCTTGTATGCGCGCAGTGATGTCGGCGAGCACGCCAATCGTCCCCACGACCGTCCCGTCCTTACTGAAGATCGGAGCGACCGAGATGCTGACGTCGACGAGCGTCCCGTCCTTTCGGAGGCGCTGCGTCTCGACGCCGCGGACCACCTCGCCGCTGAACACACGCGCACCGATGTCGATGAACTCGTCGATGCGATCGTCGGGGATGAACTTCGCTTCGTGTCCGAGCACCTCTGCTTCCGACCAGCCGAACAACGCTTCGCAGGCCGGGTTCCAAAGGCACACGAGACCATCCGCGTCGAATCCGCAAAGTGCGAGGGGCGCGCTCTCGACGACGGTCCTGAGGGTGTCCGGCCTCTTGATGTCGCGTTCGAGGACGCCGATGTCCAGCACGGAGTTGGTGACGCGTACGGCGACTTCCCCCGCCCTGTTGAGGCCTCACGACTGCCCCCTCAACCCGCTCGGTCGCACTACTTTGGCCGCGCCGGACGCTTCTCTCGACTCGTGATCCGGATGCGTCGAACCACAGCGTTGCGCGTACGCGCGCGTACCAACGGACGTCACGCCGCTGAGCGGTGAACCGAAGAGAACGTCCCGAGGAGGGTTGAGCAGAGAACCCGCTCGCGCCGACGGCGGGCGCCCCAACGATCTCCCCGGGACGGATTGGCTGTCAGTATCCTCCAATTTCCCCAGGTTTTCCAGAGGGCCTGTGGAGCGTCCTGTGGATAACAGCCGCGGGTGGGCCCCCGCCCGGTGCGGTACATATGGTGGCCAGCGACCGAAGGGGGGCCGTGGCGGACGTGATCACGACCGAGATGCTCGCCGAGCAGACCCGAGGCCAGACCGTTCCCAGCCGCTTTCTCGAGACCGTCCGGGCCCGGCTCGACGCGGTGGCGCTGCGGGCCAAGGACGGCGACGGCTGGGCGGAGACCACGTTCGCCCAGTACGCGGAAGACGCGTGCCGCGTGGCGGCCGGGTTACAGCAGCTCGGCATCGGACGGGGCGACCGCGTCGTGCTGATGA